>JAPYUH010000415.1 GCA_029936195.1 Alphaproteobacteria bacterium | reverse complement strand
CTGATCCATTGGTCGGATGTCGCGACCACCAACATCAATGCGGAAAAACCCCTGGTGAAGACCGAGGCGGAGCGCTATGGCGAGCTGGAGGCCATGGCCGATGCCTTCGCGCCCCTGTGGCGCGCGCGGATAAATGGCGAGGGCTTCGATTTGATCACCATGCTGGCCAACAGCGAGGCCACCAAGGACATGGACCGGGAAGAGTTCATCGGAACCTTGTTCCTGCTGATCGTCGGCGGCAACGACACCACCCGCAATTCCATGACCGGCGGCCTGCTGGCGCTGCACGAAAATCCGGAGCAGCTGGCCAAGGTGCGGGATAATCCGGACCTGGTTGGCAACATGGTGCAGGAGATGATCCGCGTCCAAACCCCGGTCATTCATATGCGGCGCACCGCCCTGATGGATACGGAACTGGCGGGCCAACAGATCAAGCAAGGCGACAAGGTCGCCCTGTGGTACATCTCCGCCAACACCGATGACGCGGTATTTGCCGATCCCTACAAGTTCGATGTAACGCGGGATAATGCCCGCCGGCATCTGTCGTTCGGCGCGGGCATCCACCGCTGCGTCGGCGACCGCCTGGCGGAGTTGCAATTGCGTATTCTTTGGGAGGAAATCATAGCCCATGATATTAGGGTGGAAGTCATGGGCCCAGGTGGGCGGGTCTATTCGAACTTCATTCGCGCGTTTTCCACCCTGCCCGTAAAGATTGCCGCCTAGATATCCCGAACAGGAAAGTATCACCATCATGGCCACCATCACCTATCCCAATCTCATGGAAATCGACTTTGGCGCCATTAAGGTTCTGGGCGACGCCTTGAAGCGCAACGGCATCACCCGGCCCCTGATCTCTACCGACAAGGGCATCGTCGATTGCGGCATCTTTGACACGGTGCGCGGCGTGATGCCCAATGACGTGGAGCCAATCCTGTTCGACGGCACGCCGGCGAACCCCACGGAAGTCGCCGTGCGCCAGGCCTTGAAGCTATACCGGGAAAACGACTGCGACGGCATCGTCTCCATCGGCGGCGGCTCTTCCATGGACCTGGGCAAGGGGGTTGCCCTGTTATCCACCCATGACGGGCCCATCAACGACTGGTCGGCGGTCAACAACGGCCGCGAGAAGATCGGCCCCTGCCCGCCTATTATTGCCATGCCGACGACGGCGGGCACCGGCAGCGAGGTTGGCGGCGGCGCCGTGATCATTACCGAGGACGGCCACAAGGTGGTGATCGGCAGCCCCAATCTGCTGCCCAAGATGGCCATTTGTGACCCCGAACTGACCCTAGGCCTGCCCAAACACCTGACGGCGGCCACGGGCATGGACGCCATGGCCCATTGTATCGAGGCCTATTGCACCCACGTGGTCAACCCGCCCGCCGCCGCCATCGGCCTGGATGGTTTGGAGCGCGTGGTGACCTACCTGAAACGCGCCGTGCAGGACGGCCAGGACCGGGAGGCCCGCTGGCATATGATGATGGCGGCCTCGGAAGGCGCCATGGCGTTTTCCAAGGGCCTGGGCGCGGTGCATTCCATGAGCCACGCCATCGGCGCGGACGAGGAGATGCGCCTGCACCACGGCACCTTGAACGCGGTGCTGCTGCCCACGGTGCTGCGTTTCAACGCCAACGACGTGGGCGACAAGTTCGCCCGTTTGCGCCGGGCCATGGGCCTGGCGATAGGCGCCGACATCGCCACCTGGATCGAGGGCTACAATGCCGAGCTGGGCCTGCCCGCCGGCCTGGGCGAGATGGGCGTGACGGAGGCCATGTTCCACGACCTCTCGGTCCATTGCATGACGGACGCCTGCCACTTCGCCAACCCCCGCACCCCGACCGTGCCCGAGTA
>JAPYUH010000156.1:7362-9284 GCA_029936195.1 Alphaproteobacteria bacterium | reverse complement strand
TTTGCGCCAGAAACGCATCCTGATGCTCGGCCACGAAGTTGCCCACGGCCAGGGGAAAGACGCCGCAGTTCTGTTTATCGAACACTGCCCGGCCGCTCTCCAGCCAAACCTCCGCCGGGTCCCGGTCATCGGTATTGCCGTATTGGGAAATCAGGCCGCAGCGTGTGATACGGGCGTTCTTGTTCAAGAGCCCAAGCACCGCCGCGAAGGTCTTGCCGCCGACGTTTTCGAAATAGACGTCGATGCCATCGGGGCAGGCCGCCGCCAGATCACCCGCCAGATCGTCGCTTAGGTGCGAGACGCAGGCATCGAAGCCCAGCTCGTCGGTGACAAAATCACATTTTTCCGCTCGCCCCGCAACGCCGACGACGCGGCAGCCGAGGATCTTGGCCATCTGTCCCACCGCCTGGCCGACACCGCCCGACGCGGCCGACACCACGACGGTTTCGCCGGCCTTAGGGTCACATTGCACCACCAGGCCGGAATAGGCAGTCAGGCCCAGCATGCCGAGGACGCCAACGGCGGTGGACAGCGGGGCCACGCCGGGGTCCAGCTTGCGCGGGGACATATAATTGAAAATGGAGATGTCCGCCCCGCTCAGCCCGTGGCTTTGCCAACCGTTGGTATTGAACAGAAAATCGCCTTCGGCGTAGTCCGCCTTGTTGCTTTTCAGAATCTGGGCGACCGTGCGCCCGTGGCAGACCTCGCCAGGCTGTTCCAGGCCCCGGCGGCGGCGGCCCCATTGATACGGATCGAGGGAGAGATAGATGGTCCGGGTGAGCACCTGCCCCGCGCCGGGATCGGGCAGGGGTCCTTCGCGCCATTCGAAATCATCGGCCAGGGGCAACCCCTCGGGCGGTGTCCGCGCCAGCAGCCATTGTTGGTTCATGCTCATCCCCAGCACCTCTTCCAAATCATCGCAACACGAATTGAAATTGACACGCCTGGTCCACCTTCAACAAGACCATAAATTCGCTGCGGCCAGATCCTCCCGAAAGACATCTCCATGGGTACCTATCAGCGCAGGTTGGTATTGGCTGAAACGAACCAGGGAGTTGGGCCGTGGACCTGCCCTGGACGCACGCGTTGCAAAGGTGTGAGAATGCGGCGTCGCTGAATGGGAGGGATGCCATGAGTTTTTACGGCCTGCACGGCGAAGACAATATACGCGCCATGTTTGAACATATGGCGGCATTGCAGAAACTGTTTACCGAAGCAGGGGCGCCCAGTTTTTTGGCGACAACCTGATCGCGTTGTACCGCAATATGACCGTCATGTTCAACGAGGCCTTCCCGCAGGCTTTTTCGGCGGCAGTCACCAAGGGGGCGGCGGAGGACGAGATAAAATTGTGGCGCCTGCACACCCTGTCATGGTGCGGCAAGGCGGCGCTGAACGTGCCCGGCGATTTTGTCGAATGCGACGTCTACAAGGGCCTGTATTCGGCCATGCTGACGCAATATCTGGATTGGGCCAAGATCGACCGCCGCTTTTATCTTTACGACACCTTCACCGGCCTCCCCGAGGAATGGTCGTCCCAGCAGGAGCGGGACGGGGTCAATCAATTTTACGAATGGGAGGGGACTTATGAGCGGGTCTGCGAACGCTTTGCGAAATATCACAATGTGGACGTGATCCAGGGCGTGGTGCCGGACGTCTTCGAACAAAAGGCGCCCGATCAGATTGCCCTGTTGCATCTGGACCTTAACGCGGCGAAAGCGGAAGTGGCGGCACTTGATAGTATCGGCGGCAGGCTTTCCAATGGCGCCGTGGTGTTGATGGACGACTATGGCCGGAGGGAGCAAAAAGAGTTGGCCGAAGCCCTGACGATCTGGTGGTGGGAGCGTGACCATGCCATTCTGGAACTGCCCACCGGTCAGGGCATGGTCACCGTGAACGCCGAGAAATTGCGGGCATTCGAGGGG
>JAPYUH010000156.1:2276-7262 GCA_029936195.1 Alphaproteobacteria bacterium | reverse complement strand
GGGAAGATTGGGAGCGCACCTTCAATGTCTGCTGGCACGGCGTCTATTACATGGCGCGCGCCTTCCTGCCCCTGCTGATCGCGGCGGACGAGGGCCATCTGGTCAATACCAGCTCGGTCAACGGGTTTTGGGCCACCATCGGGTTGAAAACGCCGCATACGTCGTACTCTGCCGCTAAGTTCGCCGTGAAGGGATTTTCCGAGGCTTTGGTGACCGACCTGCGCCTGCATGCCCCCCATGTGAAGGTCTCCGTGGTCATGCCCGGCCATATCGGCACCAACATTGCCATTAACTCCGGCAAGGCACATGGCCAGGACCCAATGTCCATGCCGGCCGAGGAAGTGGCGCGGCTGCGCGATCTGATGATTGAACGGGGCATGCCCGTGGATAACCTGCCGGACGAGGCAATCCGTGCCGCCATCAAGCAGCGGGGCGAGGATTTCCGTGACAAAGCCCCGACCTCCGCCGCCCGGGCGGCTGCGATTATTCTGGAAGGCGTGCGGGATGAACGCTGGCGCATCTTGGTTGGTGACGATGCCCACGCCTTGGACGCAATGGTGCGGGCCGCGCCCGAGGACGCCTACGAGGCGGAATTCATTGAGCGTTTGAACGTAGACGGGCATCTGTCGGCGCTAACATCAAGATAATGGGTATTTGAGGAAACAACATGAGTGGACGACTGGACGGCAAGGTCGCGGTGATCACGGGCGGGGCCAGCGGCATGGGGCGGGCCACTGTCCATCGTTTCCTGGCCGAGGGCGCATCGGTGGTGATCGGCGATCTGAATGAACGGACCGGTGCGGAAACCATGGACGCCATCGCCGAACAGGGGGCCGCCGACCGCGCCGCCTTCATGGTCACGGACGTGGCGGAAGAGGCGGATATCGAGGCCCTGGTGGCTCGTGCCACATTGCAGTTTGGCCAGTTGGATTGCATCTTCAACAATGCCGGCATTGGCGGGGCCATCGGGCCCATCAGCCAGACCCGGGTGGAGGAATGGGATTTCACCTTCAATGTTCTGGTCCGCAGCGTATTCCTCGGTATCAAGCACGCCGCCCGCGTCATGCAGGACCAGCATGGCAATGGCGGCCGGGGCGGCAGCATTATCTCCACCTCCTCCATCGCCGGTTTGGGCGGGGGCGCGGGGCCGCATGCCTATTCGGCGGCCAAGGGCGCCGTGGTCAATCTGACCCGCGCCGTTTCGGGCGAATTGGCCAACTACCGCATTCGGGTCAACGCCATTGCGCCCGGCGTGATCAGAACGCCCCTGTTCGCCTCCGGCCGCGAGGCCAAGATGGAGGCCTTCGCCCTGCCGAAAAACCCCTGGCCGCGCCTGGGCACGGGCGAGGATATCGCCAGCATGGCGGTCTATCTGGCCTCCGACGAGGCGGAATACATCACCGGGCAAAATATGGTGGTGGACGGCGGCGTCCTGGCCTCGGGCCCGAACATGTGGGGCAACGACCCCGCCAGCCCCATGCTGCGCAAATCCGGCGTCACCCATGGCTCCACCGGACGAGACAACGATTTGCGGGATGTGGAGGGCTGAGGGCCTGGATTTCAAGCCGGCCTTTAGCCCGTCTTACGGATCTCGGCCGCCGCCGTGTCATTCTTTAATTTTTCCGTGGGTCGGGTCCGCGACGGCTTCGACAACGCGTGTATCATCAGAATATTCTAATGGATCGCTTTTGACCGGCAACAGACAGTCATGGCTAGGGTAGGCCCATGGCTTCGCATATCCTGACATTATCATCCATCAGACTGTCGGCGATACCTGGATACCACTGTTCGCGAAATCGTCTGGTTGTGAAATCTGGGCGTAGCTCCAGTACTCTTTTCGCGCCGCGTTGTGCTTCATCGGGAAATCCGGCTTCCATACAAACGAGAGCGCATAAGAGCCACGTACGATAGTCTGCATTGGGCAGGCGAACCGCTCGGCGAACATCGGCCAAGGCTGCATCAATATCGCCGCCGGATCGAATAGTCATTTGTCCTCTAATACTCAGGACCAAAGGCATGAATGGATCCTTGGGGCTTAGTCGAATTGCCTGATTTGCGGCCTCGATGCTTTCCGCGGAGCGATCCGCCCAGAAATAGACCGCGGACAAGACGTGATGGGCCACGCCATAGTTCGGGTTCAGTTCGATAGCGATTTTGGCTTCAAAGATGGCGTCATCATAGCGGCGCTCATTCCCAAAAATACGCGCAAGGACGGCATGGGAAAGTGGATCGTTTTCGTCTATTTCGATGGCCCGATTTGCATGTAGCTGCGCTGCGCGCATCAAATCCTTGTCATTTTCGCCCTGGCCCGAATGGCTCATCTGTTCTAGCGCAAAGGAAAGGTGGCTGTGCAATTGCGCTAGATTGGGGTCCATCCCCAAGGCACGCTGAAACAGCTTGATACTTGCTTCCAAGCTTGCCACGTCCAATCGCCAAAGCTTATGCAAACCCTGCTGCATAACTCCCCAAGCGCCAAGGCTGCCTGGACGTTGTTGCGCCGCGCGCTTGCGTTCATGGCTACTTATCTCGGGCCCGATCACTCCGACAATGGTTTGCGTAATTTCATCCTGAACATCGAATATATCTTCGAGATGTCGGTCGAATTTCTCGGCCCAGATGTGATTGCCGCTCATCCCTTCAATCAGCTGTGCGGTAATGCGAATGCGTGTTCCGGCTTTGCGGACACTGCCTTCCAGGACGTAGCGGACACCCAACTGGGCGGCAACCTCCTTAACGTCGATGGAACGGCCTTTGAAGGTGAAGCTGGTATTTCGCGCGATAACAAAAAATGAGTGGTACTTCGATAAGCTGGCAATGACATCTTCCGTGATGCCATCAGCGAAATATTCCTGTTCGTCTTCGCCGGACATAATTATCGAACGGTAAAACCGCGATCGAGGGTTTGCTCGGCAGTTCTGGGTTTTCCGGTTCACTAGAGGAAAGAACAATTTCACTCGTTTCCGGCCAGCGCCAAACGGTCACGGCGCGAGCAACATTCTTCAATTGCTGTGGGCCACCATTGCTGAATCTACCCGCAGCCTTGCCGTCAAGGCTGTTGTGCGCCGTATCCGAGATGAGAACTTCACCAGGCTCGGCTAGTTCTTCCAGACGCGCGGCGACATTCACCCCTTCCCCGAATACATCGTCGTCCTCGAACACGACTTCGCCGCTATGTACGCCCACGCGCAAATGGATGGTTTCATGATTCACCAGGCTGCCTTGGATATCTTGGCCGCAATTGACCGCATCGAAGATACTGGCAAACTCCACGATCCAACCATCGCCCATGCGTTTGACGACATTTCCGTTATGATTTGTGACAGCCGGTTCGAATAGCTCGTGCCGAAGCTGGCGCAAAGCCGCCAAGGTGCCCTGCTGATCCTCTCCCATCAGCCGGGTATAACCGACCACATCAGCGGCCAGTATGGCGGCAAGGCGGCGTTGCAAAATGGCGTTCTCCCTTAGCGTGAATAGTAACCAATATCAGAGGAAACGATAGAGTTGGCAATAGGACGCGAGAGAGGCATCGGGCCTGCGAAAACTGATTGTGATGTTGTTTACAGGCGGTAGATCGCCACGGCGTTGTCGTGGAACATTTTGCGTCTGTCGCCGTCGTGGAAGTTTTCAGTGGCGGTCAGGAAGCCGTCGAAGATGGTGGCAAAGCTGCCGACCAGGCGGTCCACCGGAAAATTGGAGGCGAACATGCAGCGGTCCACGCCAAAAATGCGGATCACATCCTCAATCACTGTTGCCTGCCGTTCCAGCGTCCAGGGCTGGCCGGCCTCGCCAGTGCCGGAAACCTTGACGCTGACATTGGGTTGGGCCGCCAGTTCCGCCATGCCCGCGCGCCACGCCGCGAGGCCTGGGTCGCCGCGGTCTTCGGGCACGCCGGCATGGTTCACCACTATTGCGGTGTCGGGGAAATCGCGAGCCAAGGCGGCGGCCTCGCCCAAATGCCAATAGCGGGTTTGCAATTCGTAGTGCAGGCCGTGCCCGGCCAGCAGGGCATAGCCGCGCCGCCAAACCGGGTCGGACATGGAACCGGGCAGACCCGGCTGGTATTCGCCGGGCCTTGGGGTGGCGGCCGGTTTCTGCCGGATGCCGCGCACCAGGGGATAGGCGGCATGGCCGGCAAGAACATCGGCAATATCCTCGCGGGCGAACCAGGCCTGGCCGATGATGGCGGACGGCAGGCCATCCGCCTCGGCCAGATCATGCAGCCAGCGGGTCTCTCCCAGGGGATCGGCGGGGTTCCATTCGGCCTCCATATGCACCGTGCCCGCGATGTCAAATCCGGCGGTGTCCCGGCGGTAGTTCGCCGGCAGATAATCCGCCAACAAGGGTGTAATGGGGCCATAGCGGTGGGGCGGGGCGTCGGGCGCCTCCAGCCAGGGGTAATTGCCTTGGCCCAGGCGCCAGAAATGTTGGTGGCAATCGATGATGGAAAAGCTCATTCGACGATGTCGTCCACCAGATGCCGGCCCTGGCGGTCCTCGATCTCCAGCACCCAGATGTCGGGGTCCATGTTCAACTGCCGTTCGATATAGGCATCGGCTTCGGCCTCGGGCACCAGGTCATCGCCCATGGCCCGGCGCCATTGACGGCTGCCGTCCATGCTGTTCGCGGGCGCCAGCACCATGCAGCCGGGCCCTAGATGATTGACCTTGATAATCAAGGCGCCCGCTTGATCATCGCCCCGGCGCACCACCATGGCCGGGATGGCCTGGGCGTTGCATCTGCGGATATGGGCCTTGATCCACAATTCCGCCGTGACCCGTGGCATCATCAACCTATCGCCCTAAACTTCGCCATGGCGGTGGCAATCAACAACATGATCGTTGATCATGCCCACCGCCTCCATGAAGGCATAGCAGATGGTGGGGCCGCAGAATTTGAAGCCGCGTTTTTTCAGATCCTTGGACATGGCCTGGCTGGCGCCGTCCTGGGTCAATAATTCCGACATGCCCCGCGCCTTGGTCACCACCG
>JAPYUH010000156.1:0-2176 GCA_029936195.1 Alphaproteobacteria bacterium | reverse complement strand
TTGCCCCCCGCCATGATCTCGAGCCAGATTTTCGCTCCGGCGATGGTACCCATGATCTTGGCCCGGTTGCGCACGATTCCCGCGTCCGCCATCAAGGCCGCCACCTTGTCATCGCCATAGGTGGCGATCACGGCGGGATCGAAGCCGTCGAAGGCGGCGCGAAAATTGTCCCGCTTGCGCAAAATGGTGATCCAGGACAGCCCGGCCTGGAAACCATCCAGGATCAGTTTCTCGAACAAGGCCCGGTCATCCCATTCCGGCACGCCCCATTCGAGGTCGTGATAGGCGATGTATACCGGGTCCTTGTCGCCGCACCAGGCGCAGCGGATCAGACCGTCGTCATGGCGGATGGTCACGTTTCGCTCTCCCGCAGATCAAATTCGGCCCAGCTGGGCAGGGCCGGCGTCACCGTCGTGCCATTGGCGTCAAGGCCCAGGCCCAACCCGCCCGCTTCCGCCAGACGGTCGAGGCGGACCAGGGCCAGACCCCGGTCGCCCTGGCCCGAGCGCATGGAGGCAACCTCCCGCGCGCCCGCCATCAGGGGCGTGTTTGGCTCGGGCACGGGCCCCTCGATACGGACCGGCAGAAGGCGTTTTCGCACCAGGGCGCGGTATTTTGTCCGGGCGGTTATTTCCTGGCCAACGAAACAACCCTTGCCGAAATCCACGCCGTGCAAGGCATCCAGATTGCTCTCCAGCATCAGGGACTTGTCCACCACCAGATCGCTGCCGCTGTCGGGCAGGGCCAACCCAAGGCGGATATAGTTATAGTCGGTGGGATCTCCGGCCATGAAACCCGAGGCGGTCAATATCTCTTCCGCCTGGCCCGCCGGTGCCATGATCCGGGCGCCCGCCTCGGGCAGTCGCGGATCCATATAGGCCACGCCGTCGCTGAATTGCCTTGCCGCGCCCGGCCCGGCGCCAAGGCCCAAATTGCCGTCAAGGACGCCGCCAAAGACACCGTAAACCTGCCAGCCATCGGCGGTCTGGATGGTGACATCGGCGCGCAATTTGTACATCTTCAGACGCTTGGCCAGGTCGTCCAGGCGCCCCGCCTCGCCATCCAGCAGCAGATCGTCGCCCTGTTGGGCCAGGAAAAAATCAAACAGATACTTCCCCTGGGGCGTCAACAAGGCGCCATAGACGGCCCGATCCGGCGATAAATCATCAAGATCCCTGGTCACCAGGGCCTGTAGAAATGTCCTGACATCCCCGCCCGACAGGCGCAGCACGCCGCGCCCGGGCAAGGGGCAATAATTCGCTTCCATCACATGCTCCCCACTGGTTATACATGCACCCGGGCGCGGCCCTTGGCAAGCCACCCGCGAACCCTGCCCTGCCGCCTTTCCGAAGGAGACCCGCCGGAGCGGCGATGAAATATCCGTGAAAATTCCGTGAAAATACTATTCATCTCTCATAACCGTCTGGGCGATGCCGTGCTTTCAACCGGCCTATTGGCCCATTTGGGGCGGCAATACCCGGCGGCGGAGATTACCGTTGCCTGTGGTCCCACGCCGGCTCCTTTGCTGGCCCTGG
Organism: Alphaproteobacteria bacterium; assembly: GCA_029936195.1. Lineage (GTDB taxonomy): Bacteria > Pseudomonadota > Alphaproteobacteria. The sequence continues at coordinate 641 of JAPYUH010000156.1, read as the reverse complement.
CCCCCAACGTGGTCGAATTGATCGCCATGGAGAAGGCGCCCCTGGCCGGCCATTGGGGCAAATTGTGGCGGCAAACCGTGCCTCGGCGCTGGGATCTGGTGGTCGACTTGCGGGCCTCGCTCATGGCCTGGCTATTGTGGGCCAAGCAGCGCCGGGTTCTGATGGGCAAGGCGGACGACCACCATCGTGTCGATCATGCCGCCCAGGTGCTGGATTTGAAACCTTCGCCAGCGCCCGAATTGTGGCGCCAACCAACGCATGACGCCGCCGCCGCCGCCCGTTTGCCCGGCGGCGGCCCCATTCTGGCCCTGGGCCCCACGGCGAATTGGGGCGGTAAACAGTGGCCCATCGAACGCTTCACCGATCTGGCCCGGCGCATGACCGGTGCGAACGGCCCCTTGGCGGGCGCGCGCGTGGCTGTCTTCGGCGCCGGGAATGAACGGGCGGCGGCGCAAGCCTTGTTGGACGGCTTGCCCAGGCATCAAACCGTCGATCTGATCGGCCGCATCGAGCTGCCCGTGGTGCTGGCATGCCTGGCGAGATGCGATCTGTATGTGGGCAACGATTCGGGCCTGATGCACATGGCCGCCGCCGCGCCGATCCCGACCCTGGGCCTGTTTGGACCCAGCCGCGAGGAATTG
>JAPYUH010000008.1:19012-48133 GCA_029936195.1 Alphaproteobacteria bacterium | reverse complement strand
TATGGGTTTGTGGTCTGGGATCGTGAAAGCGAATTGTATCTCCACCTTTTGGGACACTTACATAGTAAACGCTGCTCAGGTAGTTGTTTGGATGTGCATGCCTATGGTGTCGAATACCCGGTTCGCTTATATTGGCCCAAGTACCCGTAATTAAATATTGTTTATTTTTTATATGGAGAGAGGTCAATACATCCTTTACGGAAGCATCAAATGCTAACCCTAAGGTCTTAAAGGCCGGGGTTTTGTGAAGGTCAGTCCTGGTTTGAAGTGATAAATCATTTGTCGGACGAGGTCTTGGACTGGCGATCTTATCGAGCAAGCCAAGTATTTCTTTATTTGCTTTAGCCGAAGTTTCCGGAGAAAGGTCATACACCCACACAAGGGATGGAAATAGTTCGGCAATGCTCTTGTTAGAAAAATATTTATCAACGGACATTTCGACCTCGGCAGCAACTGGAAACAAAATTCAAACGACGAACGCATTATATAGTCAATAGCTGTAAACCTACCGTATAAACTGATATTTCCCAGATAACCTCTAAATTCGAGCCAATCGCAGGAGAACTCTGCCACCGATGAAAGGAATTTTGTTCGGCGACCATTCGCCAGTACCGATTTGATGATTTGGCCGTGTTTGGATGGCCACATCTCTGCAGTTCCCGGCATCCAGACATACCTCTCTTATCATTTTCATAGTGCCGTCGATTATCCCGGCCTACGCCGGAACGGGTCTTCGTCGCAAATCATTGATCAAGTCCAGGGTTTTCTGGAACAGTTTTCTTGGCACCGCCGCCTCGGTCAGTTGGAATGTGACATAGCGGCCATGGCGGACGACTTTGGCTCCGATTTTCACCAGCTTCTCTCGCAGTGTCGTCAGCGACCAATGCTCTACCTCTTCGGGCAGAGCCAAAGTCCGCATAAAGTTGGCGAGGTTGTAGGCCAGGGGAAGCGAGAACGCGCCGCCAAGGCGGCGCCAGAACCTGAAAATGCAGGACGTCCCGCATCGCCGTCGGAAAAAATCTCTTGCGACTCCGAGAAACCGAGCGAAAACAGTGGGATATCAAACCCGCGCACAGGTCTCATAAATAGATCACATGGACAAATTGATCCCTATGGAAGTTTCTATCCGTCAGCACCAGTTGGAGCAGAAACGGAAACAGCAAAGAAAAGAATTAAATCAGAGGTTAAACAATCAGCACTTTAATAGTGCGGTAGAAACTTCTGATAAGAGAAGTGCATTTTGAGATGAACACATTGTATCAGCATACCAACAAGTTCAAGCCAACAATGCACGAATGAAGGATGAAATGGTTCATGCCACCAGTAGTGCTCCATATCATCGTAGGAGAAATGTGTGAGCAGAACCCAATACAGGACTAGAAATGCTCCAAATCCTAACAGGAACAGAAATCCTAACTTAAATATGAACGACAAAGATTTTAGAGGATGACGGATTAGCATCCAAATACACCATCCAAGGATGATTAATGAGACCTGTGCGCGGGTAAGCCCGGACGCTTTCCACACTCTTTTGAACAGCATAAATGACGCACCAACGCAGGCTGGCCGTCAAGGTCTGGCGGCCGGCGCCGAGATGCCGCCGGTCAGCAAAGGCACAATCCGTGATGCCGGTTTAGAGATCAACCGAATATTGCGCGCCCATGCCAGCAAATGAGAATTTAGTCGGCATCAATATTGTCGCGTTCCTGTTCCGCCCTGGCCAAGGACCATGTATACTAATCGGGAAAATGGCCAACCGCTGGAGTCTCCTAAATTATGTCATCTTTCTATCTAAAACAGGTCTGGCACTACGCATTGAGCTGTTTTTCGTTGGCGGTTCTTTTGACGGCTTGCGGTTTAGCAGATCTAGTTCAAGACAGCCCGACTGCGACGGGATCCCGAACTGTCGTCACTCACCCAACAGATGAACGGTCTACGGTATTCGGTCCCGGTGGGTTGGATATTTTTGGTACCGGAAAATCCGATAAGGGCTCTGGTAGCGGCGGCAGCGGGATCGGCATCAATAGTTTTCTCTGGCGTGCTTCCCTGGACACCCTGTCGTTCATGCCGCTGAATTCGGCCGACCCCTTTGGCGGTGTCATCATCACGGATTGGTATAGTACGCCTGAAAATCCCGATGAACGCTTCAAAATGACGGTTTATATCCTGGACCGCCGTTTGCGCGCGGATGCTATTAAGGTTGGCGTCTTCAAGCAAACCCGGGGCCAGGCGCTACAATGGTTGAGCGCCAATGTGGCGGGCGACACCGCTGTGCAATTGGAAAATGCCATTTTGAGCCGGGCACGGCAGCTGCGCCTGGACACCATCAAGCAATAGTTCGTCCGGTGCATATATCCATATTAGAAATTGTTCCGGCGCCCTGAAGGCGGCCGGCGAGAGGACGACCCATGGCCCGTTACAATGCCAAAACAACGGAAGCGAAATGGCAGGCCGCCTGGGCCGAGGCCCGAACCTTTGAGGCCGCCGTTGACCCGGACCGCTGCAAGCCGAAGTACTACGTGCTGGAGATGTTTCCCTATCCATCGGGCCGCATTCATATGGGCCATGTGCGCAATTATGCCATGGGCGATGTCGTCGCGCGCTACAAACGAGCCAAGGGGTTTAATGTGCTCCACCCCATGGGCTGGGATGCATTTGGCTTGCCGGCGGAAAACGCGGCCTTGGAAAACAAGATCCATCCCGCCAAATGGACCTATGAAAATATAGACAATATGCGCGGACAGCTGCAGTCCATGGGTCTTTCTTTGGATTGGAGCCGGGAATTTGCAACCTGCGATGTGGATTACTACCGACAGCAGCAGAAATTGTTTTTGGATCTATTGCAGAACGATTTGGCCTACCGGCGGGAATCTTGGGTCAACTGGGACCCGGTGGATCAGACGGTGCTGGCCAACGAGCAGGTCATCGACGGTTGCGGCTGGCGCTCTGGCGCGCCGGTGGAACGGCGGCAGCTGTCACAATGGTTTTTTCGCATCACCGCGTTTCAGGATGAATTGCTGAACGCCCTGGGCGATCTGGATCGTTGGCCGGAAAAGGTCCGTCTGATGCAGGCTAACTGGATCGGCCGTTCCGAAGGCGCGCGATTGCGCTTCACGGTCAAGGGGCCTACAATGGGGCCCACCAAGGGATCTGCGGCGCACGACGAGATCGAGGTTTTTACCACCCGGCCGGACACCATTTTTGGCGCTTCCTTCCTGGCATTGTCTCCCGATCATCCCATGACCGCGAAACTTGCCGCCGGAAACCCGGATATTGCCGCCTTCGTGGCCGAATGCCGCCGGTTGGGCACGTCCGAGGAAGTCATTGAGAAAGCTGAAAAACGGGGCCTCGATACTGGGTTTCGGGCCGCCCATCCATTCCTGGCCGATGTAGAGCTGCCAATCTATATTGCCAATTTCGTGCTGATTGATTACGGTACCGGCGCTATTTTTGGCTGTCCGGCCCATGATCAGCGGGATCTGGACTTTGCCCGCAAATATGACCTAAACGTACTGCCGGTGGTGATCCCAAAGGATGCCGACCCGGTGGATTTTTCCATAGATTCAGAGGCTTATGTTGGGCCGGGACAACTGGCCAATTCCCATTTTCTGGACGGCATGTCCATCGAAGATGCCAAGGCGGAAGTGGCGAGCCGGGCCGAGACGGGCAATTTCGGCACCGGGCAGGTCATGTACCGCTTGCGGGATTGGGGTGTCTCCCGGCAACGCTACTGGGGTTGTCCCATTCCGGTGGTTCATTGCGATGATTGCGGCGTTGTTCCCGTGGCGGAGGCCGATTTACCCGTCACCCTGCCCGATGGCGTGACCTTCGAGCGTCCGGGCAATCCCCTCGATGACCATGCCACCTGGCGGGACGTGCCCTGCCCGTCCTGCGGCAAGCCGGGACGCCGGGAAACCGATACGCTGGATACTTTCGTGGATTCGGCCTGGTATTTCGCCCGCTTCTGTTCGCCTAGGGCCGGCCAGCCACTTGATCGGGACGCGGTCGACTACTGGATGCCCGTGGATCAGTACATCGGCGGGGTCGAACATGCCATTTTACATTTGCTTTATGCCCGGTTTTTTACCCGGGCCATTGAAACCTGCGGTCATGTGGGCGTAAGCGAACCGTTTTCAGGTTTGTTCACCCAAGGCATGGTCTGTCACGAAACTTATCGCGACGATGCCGGCACATGGCTGGAACCCACCGAAGTGGACCGGCGGGACGACGGGAATTTTGTCCGGGCCAATAATGGCGCCTCAATCAAGGTCGGCCGCTCCGAAAAGATGTCGAAATCCCGCAAAAACGTCATCGATCCGGAGGATATCATAGAACGTTATGGCGCCGACACCGCGCGATGGTTCATGTTGTCCGATAGTCCGCCCGAGCGGGACCTGGAATGGACCGACGGCGGGATTGAAGGTGCCTGGCGTTTTACGGGGAGAATTTGGCGGATAATCGAGGAATCCATTGACCGCCTGCCCGCTCCTGGAACAGCCGTACCGGGTCGGTTCGACGACAATGCCCTGGTCCTGCGCCGGTTAACCCATCAGGCCATCGGTGCCGTGACCGATGGCATCGAACGGTTTCAGTTCAATGTGTCCGTAGCCAGATTATACCAGTTGGCCAACGCCCTGGGGTCCTACAAGGTGGACGATGACACGGATCAGGCCGGGCGCTGGGCCCAACGGGAAGCTATTGAAACCCTGGTTGTCATGATCAGTCCCATGATGCCCCATTTGGCGGAAGAAGCCTGGCAAACTCTGGGGCAGACTGGTTTGGTGGCCGATGCGCCCTGGCCCGTGGCGAGCCCGGAATTGCTGGTGGAGGATACCATAACAATCGCTGTTCAGATGAACGGCAAAATGCGCGGGACCCTTGAGATTGCCCGCGATCAGCCGGAGGACGAAGTCCGCGCCGCCGCTTTGGCGGTGGACAAGATCAAACAGGCGATTGGTGACAAAGAGGTGCGCCGGGTGATCGTGGTGCCGAACCGTATCGTCAATGTGGTTGTTTAGGGCCGCCAACACAGGTCCTGGCCTAGCGGTGCTGTGCGGGCTCACCTTGTTGTTTTTATTGGCGAATTGTGGCTTTCAACCGCTTCACGGCAGTCGGGCGGGGCCGGTTGCGGGCAGCACTGTTTCTGATATGTCTTATGTGATGGTGGCCGCAATTCCCGACCGGACCGGGCAGTTGGTCCGCAATAATCTGCTGGACCGATTGCATGCGGGCGGCATGGCCGCCAAGCCGGTGTTCCGGCTGATTGTGCATTTGAAGGAGAGCCGGGAAGGTATTGCCTTTCAACAGGACGACAGCGCGACCCGGTTCAACCTGCGTCTCTCGGCCCGGTTCGAGCTGGTTGACAGCCGAGATGGCGCCTCGCTTTTGAAGGGTCATACCCGTGCCATCGCCGCCTATAATGTGGTGCGTTCCGATTATGCCAATCTGATCAGCCAGCGGGATGCCCAGAAACGGGCCGCCAACAGTGTTGCCGATGGGATTCAAAACCGGATCGCGGTGTTTTTCTCCCGGTTGCGGGGTTGAACCCGTGGTCAAGCTCCCCACGCGCGGTATTGATGGGTTTTTAGCCCATCCGGACGACAGAATGGTCGCCGCGCTGCTGTATGGAGAAGATGATGGCCTGGTGCGGGAACGGGCCGGCCGCCTGGCTCGCGCGGTGGTGGAGGATATTAGTGATCCGTTTCGTGTCGCTGATGTATCCCTTGCGGCATTGAAGGACGAGCCCAGTCGTCTGTTGGACGAAATGGCGGCGATGTCATTGACCGGGGGCCGCCGTCTGGTCCGCTTGGAGCGGGCGGGCAATGCCCAAAGCGGTACCATCGAAGCGGTTCTCGATGATCCGGCCATCACTCCCGATGGCAGTTTTCTGGTCGTTACCGCCGGGTCCATGGCGCCGCGGGATAGTTTGCGAAAATTGTTCGAGGGTCATGATCGTGGCGCCGCGATTCCCTGCTATCAGGATGACGTGCGTTCCCTCGAGGCCTTGATCCACGAGAGTCTGGGGCGCCATGGTTTGTCGGTCGAACCATCGGCGCTGGCCTACTTGTGTGATAATCTGGGCAGTGATCGGCAAATTTCCCGCTCTGAACTGGAAAAACTCGCTTTGTACAAGGGTCGGAACGGCGGCGCCATAACCTTGGCCGAGGCGGAAGCCAATGTGGGCGATGGCGCGCCCCAGGCCCGGGACGACGTGGCCCTGGCCACCGCCAGCGGCGATCAGGCCGCCCTGGATAAAGCCTTGCAGAAATGCCGCATCGCCGGCGAGCAGCCAATCACCATATTGCGGGCGGTTATCCGCCATTTGCAGCGCCTGCACCTGATTTCCCTAAAGGCCGCGCGGGGCGATGACATTGGCCGTTTGATCAAATCACACCGGCCGCCGATTTTTTTTAAGCATCAGGCGATTGTTCGGCGCCAGATACAAAATTGGCGGCCACGGCGCCTGGCCCAGGCGCTGGCTATTCTAACCGAGGCCGAATTGGATTGTAAAACTACCGGATTGCCGGCCGATGCAATCTGCGGCCGCGCCTTGATCCGCATCGCCAACGCGGCCCGGCCGCCATCGCGCGGCTGAAAAATTTTAGCCGTCCGGCTGCTGGCTCAGACGATTGAGAATTTCGTCGAACTGCTCCAGGGAATTGAACGAAATGCGGACTTCACCACGCTCCCCGTGGTGTCTGATTTTAACAACTAATCCGAGTTTTTCAGAAAGCTGTCGTTCCATTGCCCGGCTATTGGTATCTTGTTCCGCGCTGCCAGTAGATGTGCCTATCTTACCAGTATTAAAGGGTTTTTTGACTAATTTCTCGGTTTGCCGAACATTTAGGCCAAGTTTTAATACATCTTGAGCAAGTATTACGGGGGTTTTTGACGCAAGTAGTGCCCGGCCATGCCCGGCGGTTAGCAGACCCTGCTGCATCAATTCCTTCACGTAATCGGGAAGTCCCAGAAGGCGCAGAATATTGGCCACGTGGCTACGGCTTTTGCCGGCCGCCTGGGCGACATCCTCTTGCGTGCGGGAGAACTCGTCCATCAGACGCCGGTAGCCCTCGGCTTCTTCCAGGGGCGTTAGATCCTGGCGCTGCACATTCTCAACCAGGGCAACTTCCAAGGCCTTGTTGTCGTCAAGGTCCTTGATGACAATAGGCACCTCATAAAGCTGCGCCTCTTGCGCCGCCCGCCAACGGCGCTCGCCAGCAATAATTTCGAATGTGTTCCCGTCATGGCTCTCGCCAATGCGGCGCACCAGGATCGGCATCAGTATGCCGTTCTCCCGGATGGATTGGGCCAACGCGTTGATCTCGTCCCGGTCAAATAGCTGCCGTGGTTGATAGCGGTTGGGTACTAGGTTTTCCACCGGCACGGTTCGCGATGAACGCAGGCGGTCCAGGGCCGGCTGGTCGTCGGGATCTTCCGCCAGCAAAGCGGACAAACCGCGGCCCAGGCCTTTGCTGGGATTCTTGCGCGGTGGTTCTTCAGCCATGACGCTCATGCCGCCGCGCTGAGCCGTTCGCGGCGCAGCATTTCACTGGCCAATTGCATATAGGCCCGGCTGCCCGCACATTTGTGATCATATAACAAAGCCGGTTTGCCATGGGACGGCGCCTCCGACACCCGCACATTGCGGGGAATAATGGTTTGATAGACCTTGTCGCCCAGGTAATCACGCACATCCTGGGCCACTTGGTCCGACAGATTATTGCGCTTGTCATACATGGTCAAGACTATGCCCTGAATTTCAAGGCTTTCATTGTAGCTTACGCGAATTCGCTCAATTGTTTTCATCAGCATGGAAAGGCCTTCAAGGGCGAAGAACTCACATTGCAGCGGCACCACGACGGACTTCGCCGCGACCAGGGCGTTCACCGTCAACAGGTTCAGGGAGGGCGGACTGTCAATCAAGACATAGTCAAAATCACCTTCCACCGCCGCCAAGGCCTCGCGCAGCCGGTACGCCCGGCGGGGCAGCTCGACCAGCTCCAACTCCGCGCCGGTCAAATCGATGTTGGAGGGGATGATGCCGAGACCGGGAATGGCCGTCGGCACCATAGCCTCGGCAACGCTTGCCTCTCCCATAAGGACGTCGTAGGAGCTGATGCGGCGGTTGGCCCGGTCGATACCCAATCCGGTGGAGGCATTGCCCTGGGGGTCAAGGTCCACCACCAGCACCCGGCGGCCAATGGCGGCCAATCCCGTACCCAGATTTATCGCCGTCGTGGTTTTGCCGACGCCGCCCTTTTGATTGGCTATGGCGATGATGCGGGGCTGTTTTCGCGACGGGACGGTTATGGGTTGCTGGTCTTGCATGGGCGTGGATGGGGTATATTCAGACACGGGTAATCTCCGTCAGCTGCAAAATTGAGCCGGTCTCATCCGTGACACTGGGGATGAGCCGAGGGGTCATCATCCAGTATTTTCCAGCTTCGGTCAATTCAACATCAATATCTTGTCCTTTTAGAAGCAATAATTGTCCGTTAGATACCAGATGTGGGTGAGCCCATGAGAGTAATTTTGCCAAGGGCGCAAATGCCCTGGCCGTGATGACGACGGCGCCGAAGGGGGGCAGCGCTTCGATTCTGTCATTGTGTACAGTCACTTCCGTGGCCGTGATGCGGGCCGCCTCGGACAGAAATGTGCATTTGCGGCCATCACTCTCCACAAGATGCATGTCCGCCACCCCGGCAATTGCGAGCACCAGGCCGGGAAATCCGGCACCGCTGCCCAGGTCCAGCCAGGGACCTTTGACATTGATTGGATCAATATGCCGCAACAATTGCATCGAATCGAGTATATGACGCCGCCATAAATCATCAAGACTGCGCCGGCTGACCAGATTAATGCGTGGATTCCACTTTCTGAGCAGGGCGCCATAGGCTTCCAGCCGCTCCAATGTTTCACGTGAAACATTGGCGGCCGCTTGAAATTCGCGGATAGAGAGGGGCGCCGGGGGTTTGGGAAGCTTAGGCAACGGCCCTGCGCTTGGCTCGCCGTACGTAAGCCAATAATATTGTCAGCGCCGCCGGCGTTATGCCAGGTATGCGCGCCGCCGCTCCCAAGGTGGCCGGCCGATGGCTTTTTAGTTTTTCGCGGACTTCGTTGGAGAGACCTTTCACATGGTCGTAATCCAAATCCGGCGACAATTCCAATGCCTCGTCACGGCGATAAGATTCGATGTCCGCCTGCTGTCGATCCAAATAAGCCGCGTAATGGGCCTCGATCTCCAACTGTGCTGAAACAGCCGGTGTCAGCACCGCCAGTTCAGGCCAAAGGGCCGCCAGGCGTGTCATGTCAATTTCCTTGAAAGCCAACAAATCCATGGCCGTCCGCCGCCGCCCGTCGGCCTTCACCGTGATCCCAGCCGCTCCGCATTCGTGCGGCGTGGCCCGGCACGCCGTCAACTGCCGCCGGGCATTATCGAGCGACGATATCTTGTTATGAAAGGCATCCGCCCGACGTTTTCCAATACATCCGATCGAAAGTCCCAATGGCGTAAGGCGCTGGTCAGCGTTATCGGACCGCAGCAGCAGCCGGTATTCGGCCCGTGAGGTAAACATGCGATAGGGTTCCTGGGTGCCCCGGGTTACCAAGTCATCAATCATCACGCCGATATAGCCCTCGGCCCTGTCCAGCACAAATGGACCCCCGCCCGCAGCCGCCAGGGCCGCGTTAAGGCCCGCCATCAATCCCTGGGCCGCCGCTTCCTCGTAACCGGTGGTGCCATTAATCTGCCCGGCCAAATAAAGCCCCGGCAGCCGCCCAACTTCCAGGCTGGGCGCCAGTTCCCGCGGATCCACAAAATCGTATTCAATGGCATAGCCATGCCGGATAATTTTGGCCCGCGCCAATCCTGGGATCATTTTCAGGACCGCTTCCTGAATGTCTTCCGGAAGTGAGGTCGAAATTCCGTTCGGATAAACCGTGTGGTCATCCAAGCCTTCGGGCTCCAGGAAAATCTGATGACGCTCCCGGTCCGCGAACCGCACCACTTTATCTTCTATGGAGGGACAATAGCGCGGACCGGTGCCTTCGATCTGACCGGAATAAATCGGCGCCCGATCCAAATTGGCCCGGATCAGATCATGTCCCGCTTGTGTGGTCCAGGTGATGTGGCAATCAATCTGAGGGTTGGTGATTTTGTCCGTCAACGTCGAAAACGCTTCGGGCGGGCTATCGCCTGGCTGACGCTCCAATCCAGAATAATCAATGGTCCGCCCGTCCAGGCGCGGCGGTGTCCCCGTTTTTAAACGGCCCATGTTCAGGCCCATGTCATAAAGCCGCTTTGACAAGCCCACTGCCGGCGCCTCGCCGATGCGCCCAGCCGGCCAGTTTTTCTCGCCTAGATGAATACGGCCCCGCAAAAAGGTCCCCGTGGTGATCACAACCCGGCCGCCGCGAATGGTCTGGCCGCCCCCCGTGACGACGCCGGCAACGGCACTGTTCTCAACCAGCAGATCCTCTACGGCGCCGGCCTGGATCTCAAGATTTTCCACCGCGGCCAATTCCCGCTGCATGGCGGCCCGATACAGCGCGCGGTCGGCCTGGGCCCGCAGGCCTCGTACCGCAGGCCCCTTGCGCCGATTGAGCATACGAAACTGGATACCCCCCGCATCAGCCACCCGACCCATTAGGCCATCGAGGGCATCCACTTCCCGCACCAAATGGCCCTTGCCCAGGCCGCCGATGGCGGGATTACAAGACATCTCTCCAATGGTGTCCAGACGATGGGTCAGCAGCAGGGTCCGGGCGCCCAGGCGCGCCGACGCAGCCGCCGCCTCGCAACCGGCATGCCCGCCGCCAACAACGATGACATCGAAATGGTTCGCCACATCATTCATGGCGGGCAAAATAGGCAGACCGGGCGACAGAGTCAAAATCTTCCCGGAACTTTCTTTCGATGTTTCACGTGAAACATTGGCATGGGCCAAAAACCACATCATTTGCCAATACAGAAGTCACCAAATACTACATCTAGAATATCATCTACATCGACCCGGCCCGTAATCCGCCCCAGACACCGGGCCGCCAAGCGCGCATCTTCGGCCATGAACTCACCGTCGTCTTGTTCCAGGGCCCGATTGAGCGCGTCCCGGCAGTCCGCCAGCCCCTGGCGGTGGCGCGCCCTGGTTAGACCGGGCGGGCCATTGGCGGACATGCGCCGCGCCGCCTCCTGGGTCAATTTCGCCGACAGGCTCTCCAATCCCTGCCCCGTCTTGGTCGACACCCCCAGCCCCATGCGCGGCGGAACCGGCGCCAGATCGACCTTGCTGGCAACCAGCAATCCATCGTCGGCCAGGGCCAGAACATCCTCATCGGGCTCCGCCGTGGCCGCGCAGTCGTAGAGGACGATTTTCAAGTCCGCCTGGGCCCCACGGGCCCGAGCCCGGCGCACACCCTCTTCCTCAATGGTATCGTTGCTATCCCGCAGGCCGGCGGTATCCGCCAACACCACCGGATAACCGCCCAGGTTCAAGGATACTTCAACAATATCCCGCGTCGTCCCCGCTTGGGCCGAGACGATCACCGCATCACGGCGGGCCAGGGCATTCAACAGACTGGATTTTCCCACATTCGGCGCGCCGAGGATCGCCATATGGCAGCCATCGCGCAAACGCTCGCCCCGGTGATTGTCGTCCAGATGGGCCGACAACTCCCCGGCCAGGCGGGCCAAGACCGGCCGCTGCCGCTGGGTCATGCCGTCGGGCAGATCTTCGTCGGGGAAATCAATGTCGGCCTCCAGATGGGCCAGGGCGTTGATCAGATCGGCCCGCCAGCCTTCATATATTTGCCCAAGTTCGCCAGCCATCTGCCGTTGCGCCTGACGGCGCTGGGCCTCGGTCTCGGCCGCGATCAGATCGGCCAGGCCTTCGGCCTGGGTTAGGTCCATTTTGCCGTTTTGAAACGCCAGGCGGGTGAATTCCCCGGCCTCCGCCAGGCGGCAACCATCGAAACCTCCTAAAACCGCCAGAAATGCCGTTACAACCGCACCACCACCGTGACAATGCAATTCCACCACATCTTCGCCCGTGAAGCTGCCCGGGCCGGGAAACCATAACACCAGGCCCCGGTCCAATACCTCGCCCGTACCGGGATCACGCAGGGCGGCGAAGGTCGCATGGCGCGGCGTGGGAAGGCCGTCCGCACCCATGAGCGCGCGCAGTATTGTTCGGCACCAGGGACCGGATATGCGAATAACGGCGACGCCCGCCCGCCCGGGCGCCGTCGCCGGGGCGAAGATTGTGGCGCCGCCGGGCATTACCAGGTTGCGAGAAATTCCGCCGGGTCCGGCCGTTTCTTTACCGGCGTGGCGCTTCTCGCCGTGCCAATGTGAATAAAGCCGACCAAGGCGTCCTTGGGCGCCAGACCCAGGGGGCCCTTGACGTTTTCGTCATAGCAGGGCGCGCCCGTCACCAAGATTGCCTGATAACCCTGTGCATGCAGGGCATTGAGCAGATTTTGCGCCGCCGCCCCCGTGGCCACGACCTGCTCCACGACGGGGACCTTCGGGTGATCCTCGGTAATTTCGGCCCAGACCGCCAACACCAACGGCGCCCGCACGGGCTTGCCCCTGGCTTTTTCAATATCGGCCGCCGTGGCGTCGGGGTCCCGCTTGGCCAAACTATCGGCGAATATATCCCCCAGGGCCTGGCGCCGATCGCCACGGATGACCAAAAACCGCCAGGGCCGCAGGGCGCCGTGATCCGGGGCCCGCATGGCAACTTGCAGCAAATCCAGGATTTCATCTTCGCTGGGTGTTGGTTCAACCAGCAACCCGGCCGGCGTCGACTGCCGCCCCAACATGCATTCCATGGCATCCATAACACAAACTCCCCTTTTAATCCCGAAACCTCAGTCTTCCGAGGTGCCTTGTCCCGCGGCCCCGGCGGCACGGGCCCGAAAAGCCTTCTGCGCGCTCTCCCAGCCTTGCAGCCCATCTTGCACGCCCGCCGGCATCCAGGTTTTCAAAAGACTTTCCAAATCCGCGCCGGCCACCGCTTCTTGCATGCGGCTTTGCATGTCCGCCAGCAAAGCTTCCTGCAGGGGAGCAACATCAGGCAGACCCAGGAAGGCTCGTGCCTCCTGCGGGGTGCAATCAATATCGATTTTGATCTTCATTTCGCCAATATCCCGCTTTTGCCGCCGCCGTCAACGTGGCAAACTTAATCCAGGGGAACGGGCGGGGCAATGGGAAGTAAAGGCACGGGGAGAGTAAAGGCATGGCAAACCGGTTGAGCGGCGAAACATCGCCCTATTTGTTGCAGCACCAGGATAATCCGGTGCATTGGCAGCCCTGGGGCGACCGCGCGCTCGCGGACGCTCGCGCGGGGGGCAAGCCGATCCTGTTGTCCATCGGCTATGCCGCCTGTCATTGGTGCCATGTCATGGCGCATGAAAGTTTTGAAGACCCGCCCATCGCCAACCTGATGAATCAGCTATTCGTCAATATTAAGGTGGACCGGGAAGAGCGTCCGGATATCGATGGCGTTTACATGACCGCCCTGGGCCTCATGGGCGAACAGGGCGGCTGGCCGCTGACCATGTTCCTGACCCCGGATGGGGAGCCGTTTTGGGGTGGGACCTATTTCCCGCCCGAAGCGCGCTATGGCCGGCCAGGTTTCCCCGACATTCTGCGCCGGGTGGCCGAGGTCTATCACACCGACCCCGCGGCGGTGCGCAAGAATGCCGATGCCATCCTGGATTCACTCCGAAAACAGTCAACAGTCGATGATGGGGCGGGTGTTGGGAAGGGCGAAGGCGGCCCCGTGCGGATTAGCTTCGATATTCTCGACCGCGTGGCGCATCTGTTGTGTCAACAAGTTGACATGGTGCATGGCGGCCTGGGCCAGGCACCGAAGTTCCCGCAAACCTATGCCTTGGAAATGTTGCTTCGGGCCTGGTTGCGGAAACCCGACGGGGCCCTGCTCGGCGCCGTGGACCGCAGTCTGACGGGCATGAGCCAGGGCGGCATCTATGATCATCTGGCGGGCGGCTTTGCACGCTATTCCACCGATGCCGAATGGCTGGCGCCGCATTTCGAGAAAATGCTGTACGACAACGCCCAGCTCATGGATATCCTAACCCTGGCCTGGCAGGCGGGCGGCAACCCGCTTTATGCTCAACGCGTCGCCGAAACCGTGGCCTGGATCCTGAACGAAATGGTCGTTTCGGGGGGCGGGTTCGCCGCCACCCTGGATGCCGATAGCGAGGGCGAGGAAGGCCGCTTTTATGTCTGGAGCGAAACCGAAATCGACTCTGTTCTTGGCAAAAATGCGGGGTTGTTCAAGAATGCCTACGATGTTTCCAGCCATGGCAATTGGGAAGGCAAGGTCATTCTCAACCGCTCCGCCCGGCCGGAACTGGGCGACCAAGCGCACGAAGAAAAACTTCGATCCTGCCGGGAACGGCTGTTGAAACAACGCGATAGCCGTATCCGGCCGGGTTGGGACGACAAAGTCCTGGCGGATTGGAGCGGCCTGATGATCGCGGCCATGGTCAATTCCGGGGCGGTGTTCCATGAACCGGCCTGGACGGCGGCGGCGGTGGCCGCCTTTGACTTCGTCATCACCAACCTGTGCCCGTCCGAAGGCCTAGCAAATGGGGCGGCAAAGGGCGAATTGGTACATGCCTACCGCCTTGGCCAGCCCAAGCATCGCGCCGTATTGGACGATTACGCCAACATGATCCGGGCCGCCCTGATGCTGCATGAAACCCTGGGCGGTGAACATTATCTGCAGTTTGCCAAGACCTGGACGGCGGCGGTCGAAGCGCATTTCGCCGATCCCGGCCAGGGCGGCTATTTCTTTTCTTCCGACCAGGCCACGGATGTGATCGCCCGCATGCGCCACGGCCATGACAACGCGGTGCCATCGGGCAATGGCGTGATGGTTGGGAACCTGACCCGCCTGTGGCTGTTGACCGGCGCCGACGACTACCGCCAAATGGCGGACCGCGTTGCCGCCGCCTTTTCCTCCCAATTGAACAGCCATGGCCTGGCCATGACCACATTGTTGAATAACGTGGAATTCCTGCTCAACCCCCTGCAAATCGTAATTATCGGGGCGCGGGAAGACAGCGCCGCCCAAGAGATGTTGTCGGCCATCCATGGCAAACCCCTGCCCAACAAGGTTTTGGCGGTTCTGCCGGCCGACAGGAATTTACCCGATAGCCATCCCGCCGCTGGCATGGGACAGATTGATGGCCAGGTGACGGCCTATGTCTGCCTTGGGCAAACCTGTTCCCTGCCCCAGACCACGGCGGCGGGCCTGGAGCAAGCCTTGACGATGGCCACCGAGCCGAAAGCCATGAGTTAGACCATGACCCAAAATTCAGATCCAAGTTCAGATCAAGATTCAGGCCAAATATCAATGCATTCCCCGGTCGGGGATATCACCATCGCCATCGACGGCGGGTCCGTGGTCTCGCTGGATTGGGGCTGGGCCCGGGATCAGGCCGTTGACGACCTGCTGCTCAAGGCCAAGACGCGGCTGGATGATTACTTTGACGGCGGCTCAAGAGCTTTTGATTTACCGTTGCAACCGGCCGGCACCGAATTTCAGCGTCGGGTCTGGTCTTTGATGCAGGAAATTCCATACGGCGGTACAATGACTTACGGCGAGATGTCGGATCGCCTCAACTCCTCCGCCCGGGCTGTCGGCATGGCCTGCGGGGCCAACCCCATTCCCCTGATTATTCCCTGCCACAGGGTCCTGGCCGCCAACGGCATGGGTGGATATTCCGGCGATGGCGGGGTGGAGACCAAGGTTGCCCTGCTGCGCCTGGAGGGTGTCGTGTTATAACATGCGCCGAATTTCGCGCTGGCATTGAGAGGTGACAAACTTCACCGGAAAAGGTTAATGTCCGCCCAGCCATCGACGATTCGAACAAATTCCCGCTAAGAATGGATCCAACCAACCTGGAGAAAGGCTCCACCACAATGGTCAAAGCAATCCAATTTCATAAAGCCGGCGCACCCTCCGTCATCAAATGGGAAGAGGTAAAGCTGGGCAAGCCGCGCAAGGGCCAGGCCTTGATCCGTCACACCGCCATTGGCCTGAACTATATCGATACCTATCAGCGCAGTGGGCTTTATCCAATGGCCCTGCCCTCCGGTCTCGGCATGGAAGCCGCCGGCGTGGTCAAAGCTGTTGGCGCCGGTGTCAAACATGTAAAACCCGGCGATCGCGTGGCCTACGGCAGCGGTGCGCCGGGCGCCTATTCCGAAGCACGGATCATGGACACCGCCACCCTGGTGAAAATTCCCCGCGGCATCCCCGATGAAGCCGCCGCCGCCATGATGCTCAAGGGCATGACCGTGGAATACCTGATCCGCCGCACCTATCCGGTCAAGAAAGGCCAGACCGTCCTGTTCCACGCGGCCGCCGGCGGCGTCGGCCTGATCGCCGGACAATGGCTGAATGCCCTGGGCGTGCGCGCCATTGGCACCGCCGGTGGGCCGGACAAAGTGAAATTGGCCAAGGCCCATGGCTATGCCGAAGTCATCGATTACACCAAGAAGGATTTCGTCAAGGAGGTCGCCCGCCTGACCAAGAAAGAAGGCGTGCCGGTGGTCTACGATTCCATCGGCAAGGACACCTGGGACGGCTCCCTTGATTGCTTGCAGCCGCGCGGCCATATGGTCAGCTTCGGCAATGCCTCCGGCCCCGTCACCACTTTCTCGCCCGCGACCCTGGCCGCCAAGGGCTCGTTGTACCTGACCCGGCCCTCCCTGGTCACCTACACCGCCACCCGCAAGGAACTGGAAGCGTCGGCCAAGGCCCTGTTCGCCATGGTGAAAATCGGCAAGGTGAAAATCGAAATCAACCAGACCTATGCCCTCAAGAACGCAAAACAGGCGCACAAGGATCTAGAAAGCCGCAAAACAACGGGTTCAACGATCCTTATTCCGTAGAACTGCACGAAATCCACGAATATTGGGGCCGTGTTGGAAACAGCGCGGCCCCAAAATTTTTGCAGAGTGGTTTGCGGGGTGGGTGAAACGATGAACATCGGGTTTCGGGAAGGCAAGGCGGAGGATCCTGATCGGCAGATTGGGATGGCGTTGGACAGCGTCCACTGAGCTGGACGGCATGGTATCCGGCAGCCGATGATGCTGTCGATCAAGATCAATCGGCTGGTGTGCTGCCGCATGGCATCTAAAATTGCCGTCCCGTTGTTTTGCTGTCACACGGGACGGGTGGTGCGGCCATGGGACTAGCGTGGCTGGGTCAACGACTTGCCCGGCAAGGTTTCATATCAGTTGCTGTTAATCATCATGGAAATACATCCGTTGAACCCTACCGGGCCGAAGGGTTTCTCTGCCTTTGGGAACGGGCGCGAGATCTGACGGTTTTGCTGAATCTGATATCGTCAGACGACTTTTTTCGTGATTATATCGACATGAAACAAGTTTTCGTTGGCGGGTTTTCGGCCGGTGCCTATACCGCATTGCTACTCTTGGGCGCTATCGTACATTTTTCCCAATACGAGCCTTCGACCCCAATACAAAATGCCTCTCCTGGCCCGCGGGAATTTCCCGATCTTGCTATCCAGTTACCGGGCCTTTTAGAGAACAGTGCCATGTTTCGTGGCTCTTGGGCAGGCATGTCCAGCGATTACCGGGACCGACGGTTCAAAGCGGCATTGTTGTGCGCCCCTGGACGGTCCGTATTGGGCTTCAGCGAAACAAGCCTCGGAAAAATTGATCTGCCAGTGCGGATCTTCGTCGGTGATTCTGACACAATTGCGCCCGCACAAGAATGTGCTTCCTGGCTTCAAAAACGCCTTCGCACAAGTTCGTTGGAAGTACTATCGCCCAACGCCGGTCACTATGTCTTCCTTCCCGAAGCAACCGCCGCAACTCTGCAAACGGCACCGGAAGCCTACCCGGACGCCCCGGGCGTCAATCGCCAGGCAATCCACGAGCGCGTGGCCAATTCCGCCGCGGCATTGTTCCAACAAGCTTAATTTCAAACAACGGTTATCCGCATTAATAGCGTCAAGTACACGCGATGACTGCTGTTGATCAGGTATTCATCGAATCGAAGAACTCATTGTTATCCTTGGTGGATTTCAACTTATCAAGCAGAAAGTTCATGGAATCCATGGTGCCCATGGGATGCAGGATCCGCCGCAGCACCCACATTTTGGCCAGCGCGCCTTTATCCACCAACAACTCTTCCTTGCGGGTACCGGACTTGATGATGTCGATGGCGGGGAAAATGCGTTTATCGGACAGCTTGCGGTCCAGCACGATTTCCGAGTTGCCAGTGCCCTTGAACTCTTCAAAAATTACCTCGTCCATGCGGCTGCCGGTATCTATCAGGGCGGTGGAGATAATGGTCAGGGAGCCGCCCTCCTCGATATTCCGGGCCGCGCCGAAAAAGCGTTTCGGGCGCTGCAGGGCATTGGCGTCCACGCCGCCGGTCAGAACCTTGCCGGATGACGGCACCACGGTGTTGTAGGCCCGGGCCAGGCGAGTGATGGAATCAAGCAGGATCACCACGTCGCGCTTATGCTCCACCAGCCGCTTGGCCTTGTCGATGACCATTTCGGCTACCTGCACATGGCGGGAGGCGGGTTCGTCAAAAGTGGAGGAGATCACTTCGCCCGTGACCGAACGCTTCATGTCGGTCACCTCTTCGGGCCGCTCGTCGATCAGCAGCACGATCAGGAAACATTCCGGATGGTTGGCCATGATGGAATGGGCAATGGATTGCAAGATTACGGTCTTACCCGTGCGCGGCTGGGCCACGATCAGGGCCCGCTGGCCCTTGCCGATGGGCGATACCAGTTCGATCACCCGGCCGGTTTGATCCTCCAGGGTGGGATCCGCCCGCTCCATGATGATGCGTTCGTCGGGATACAACGGCGTCAGATCATCGAAATGCACCTTGTGGCGGGCTTCCTCCGGATCGCTGAAATTGATGTTGTTAATTTGTAGCAGGGCAAAATAGCGTTCGCCTTCTTTTGGCGCGCGAATCTCCCCTTCCACCGTGTCCCCCGTCCGCAAGGCAAAACGGCGGATTTGCGACGGCGAGACATAGATATCGTCGGGGCCGGGTAGATAATTCGCCTCCGGCGCGCGCAGAAATCCAAACCCGTCCTGGAGAATTTCCAGGGTGCCGACGCCGGTAATCTCCTCGTCCGCTTCCGCCGCCATTTTCAAAATAGCCAGCATCTGTTCCTGCCGGCGCAGGGAAGAGGCGTTTTCCAGCCCCTTTTCCTCCGCATAGGCCAGCAGATCAATGGGTGTCATTTCTTTTAGTTCTTGTAATTTCATGATTTTATCGCCGGCTTACTTGAAAATGGCAAAAGGGTATGACGGCGAATGCCGCCGCGAGGGAAGGTCTTCGGGATCGTTAGAAACAGCTGCGATTGAGAACTCAGAGGGAAAAAACGTTAATTATCAAGTTCTTATCAGGCTTTGGGAGAGGGGATTACGATACGCGCCACCGGACGGCAGCCGTGGTGTTTGCTGGTTATCTGTGACCTAACATAAGTAGCTTCACGGTGAAAGCAAGAAATTGCATCAAATGAGCGCATTATCCACGGTGCGGCATCTACCTTGCCGCATAACCGCCGTCAATCAGCATGTCGGCGCCCGTCATAAAACTGGAATCGTCGCTAGCCAGATAAACGGCGGCCCGGGCAATTTCGTCCGGCTGACCCAGGCGGCCAACAGGATGAGTTGGCCCCCATTCCCGCTCCGCCCGATCCAGATCTCCGAATTGCCGGGCTAGGCGGTCCGTGGCGACGCCGCCCGGGGACAGGGTATTGGCGCGAATGCCGTCGCCCGCATGTTCCAGGGCGATAACCTTGGCCAATTGCAGCAAGGCCCCCTTGGTACTGCAATAAGGGCCCCTTTGCGGCGTGGCGACGCGGGCCATCTGCGAAGCGGTAATAATGATGGACCCACTTCCCGCCGACAGCATTTGCGGCAACAGGTGCTTGGCGGTCAAAAATACCCCCGTGAGGTTGACCGCCAAGGCTTGATTCCAATCTTCAAGAGACAGATCCTTGATCGACACCGTCGGCGTCAGGGCGGCGGCATTACACATGCCCACGTTGACCGGCCCAAAGGCATCACCAACCAACCCGATCGCCTTCCCGACCGAGGTTTCTTCACGCACATCGCAGATTTGTCCCATGGCCCGGCCGCCGGCAGCCACAATCGCGGCGGCCTGGTCCCGCACCAACCCCTCGTTCAGATCCAGCAGGCCGACCGCCGCACCCTCATCCGCAAACGCCTTGGCCGTGGCCAGGCCAATGCCCTGGGCCGCACCGGTAATCACCGCAACCTTACCCGCCAAAATATTGCCAACCATCGCCTTCACTCCTTAAAAAGGCCGCACAATGACCATAATGACGATAACGATCATTAGAACAGTAGGGATTTCATTCATTTTGCGATAAAAGCTGGCCGGCCGGGTGTTGCGGTCCGCCTCGAAGTCCTTGCGCCAGCGGGAAAGAAGTCCATGCATCCCGCCCAGACCGATAAAAGCGCAAAATAGCTTTATCCAGATCCATAATTGGCTAAAATCGATCAATCCCGGCGTCAACAGCATGAAAATACCAAGAATCATCGATATCGCCATAGCCGGGTTGATGATCGCACGCAACAACCGTCGTTCCATGATTTTCAGAGTTCCCGATAATTCGGAACCCGCCTTGGCATCCGCGTGATAGACGAAAAGCCGGGGCAGATACAGCATGCCCGCCAGCCACGCCATCACCGCGATTACGTGGCCGGCCTTGATCCATAATTGCCATTCGCTCAGAAAATCAGCCATGGGCACAGCCTGACAGACCCCGTGGACAATAGCGATCCGATTGCGGACCACCACAACGGCCGTTGCTATCGGGCCACGCCATGGCCCGGCGGACAATTCCGGCAAGCCCACCGATGAATTGATTGTTTACGCCCACGGTTGGCACTCTGACATAGTGTGAAACACCGCAATCCGCCGCCAATTCACGGTAATCAATATCTAATTCCACCAGAGTCTCGGAATGTTCAGAGACAAACGCGATGGGCGCCAGCACCACCGCCTTGCCGTCCGCTCCGGCGCGGCTAACTTCATCATCGACCGCCGGGCCAATCCATTGCAGGGGTCCGACCCGGCTTTGATAACAGATCTTCCGCTCAAAATCATCGAAGCCCGCGGCCAATAAACCGTCGACCACCGCCGCACAGGTCTGTTCCACCTGCCATTGATAGGGATCTCCGCGAGCTATGATTTTTTTCGGCAAGCCGTGGGCCGAGAGCAATAATCTGCTGGGCCCGACCGCTTGGGCGGCTTTTAGCAGCGGCGCAATCAGCGCCACCTCCGCCGCGACAAATTCGGTGTCATTGGCATAACAACAAACCGTTTTCGCCGGCGCGGACAGTCCCGTCTCAGCCGCCGCCCGCCGCCATTCGGCAATGGACGATGCGGTGGTCGTCGTGGAAAACTGCGGATAAAGGGGTAATAGGATGACCTGGTCAGGGTTATAGTCCGCCACTGCCTCGGCCACTTGATCACTGAACGGATACCAATACCGCATACAGGGAAAGGCCCTCACCTCGCCTACATCGGACAGGGCATCCTCCAGCGCCCGGGCCTGTTTTTCAGTCTGCAACCGGATCGGGGAACTGCCGCCGATCTTGGCATAAATACCCTGGGAGTGCCGCGTGCGCCGGGTGGCGATATACCAGGACAGAAAGCGGCGAATGCGCGCCGGCGCGGGAATAATGGCCGGGTCATTGAACAAATTACGCAAAAACGGCTTTACCGCCGCCAGGTTATCGGGTCCACCCAGATTAAACATTACAACGGCAATGCGCGGCATTTATGGCTCCCTATTTCACCAGCAACAGCTTCACCCGTAGCAACTAGCCGCGTAGAATTTCGGACAGGCGGGCAACGTGTTCAGGCGGCGTTTCCGGCACGATGCCATGACCCAGATTAAAGATGAAGGGCCCCTGTCCCAAGGTTTCCAAAATACGCCGCGCCTCGGCTTCCATGGCCTTGCCGCCGACAACCAACAAACGGGGATCAAGATTACCCTGCACGGTGACGAGCGGTTGGACCTGATCCCTGGCCCAGTCGAGCGGCACCGTCCAATCAAGGCTGACCCCGTCAACACCGGCGGTCTTGGCAAAATTAGCATAGCCGGCGCCGGCACCCTTTGGAAACCCAATGATCGGCAGATCGGGATAACGCTTTCGTAATTCTTCAACGATTTTCTGCACCGGCTCCAGGCACCAGCGTTGAAATGCCGGCTCCGACAAGGCGCTGGCCCAGGTGTCAAACAGCTGCACGACCTCCGCCCCTGCATCGACCTGTTTGCTCAAATATTCCACCGTCGCCACAACCAATAGGTCCATCAACCGCCCGAACCCATCGGGATCGCCATAAGCCCATTCCTTGACGTTGGCATGATCCCGGCTGCCCCGCCCCTCGACCATATAGGCGGCCACCGTCCACGGCGCGCCGGCGAAACCAATCAGGGTAACGTTCTCGGGCAATTCCGATTTCAGCCGCGCCACTGTTTCGTATACCGGTCCCGCCTTGTCATGCAGACCGTCCATGCTCAAACGTGATAATTCCGCCTGATTTCGGATCGGTTCCAACACCGGACCCTCGCCGGCAATGTAATCGAGCGGCTGGCCCAAACCGTCGGGGATCAACAGAATATCGGCGAACAAAATGGCCGCGTCCATGCCGAAACGCCGGATTGGCTGCAGGGTTACTTCCGTGGCCAGTTCAGGATTATAACAAAGGTCCAGAAAACCACCCGCCTTGGCCCGAATTTCGCGGAATTCCGGCAAACAGCGCCCCGCCTGGCGCATGAACCAAAACGGTGGACGGGACAGTGTTTCGCCCCGCAATGCCCGCACGAGCAGCTTATCCTCTGATTTCATATGCTTCATCCCCCACCTACCGGCACGATCCTATTTTTCCGTCTTTTTACATATAATTTTTTTTAAAGATAGATAGTGGTAGTAGATGAATCCCTGTGGGACTCGGGGATTAAGTTTTGTTCCTAGATTCGCCCCTAGATTCCCCCCCAAATGGTTATCGGATCTCAAATTGGGGATAAACCCCGAATACCGGTATTTCCGGGACCAAGAACAACGGGGATAAATTGAATGTTTACTTTCTATTAAGATTATCAACGGCATTTCGATTCGGTTGCCGTCGCTCGCTAAGAGCCGGGGAACCAACACTATAACAAACCACCCAAGGTGCATGAAAATCCTTGTTTCCGGATCAAGAGCGGCTTATCCCCGACACTAACGAAATTCAGAACCGCATTTTGGGTATCTTGATTTCATGCTTATTGTGGGAATTGTGGCGTTATGATGAAAATTCATCTTCATTTGGTGTCCGATGCGACCGGCGATACCCTTATCTCTCTCGCCTCGGCCGCCCTGGCACAGTTCGAAGGGGTGGAATGCGAGCGCCACATATGGCCCATGATCCGTTCGGAAGCCTATATGGCACCGGTAATTACGGCAGTTGAAAAGAATCCAGGCCTGGTCATGTTTACCCTGGTCGATCATAACTTGCGCGAAACCCTGACCGCTGAATGCCGCCGTTTGCAAGTGAGCTGCGTGCCCGTGATGGATCCCATTATCGGTGCGCTGGAGACATTTTTAGGTGCCCAAAGCCGGGAGTTGCCGGGCCGGCAACACATCATGGACGCGGATTATTTTGAACGCATCGATGCCATCCACTATTCTCTTAGCCATGACGACGGCCAGGCGGTCAGCGATTTTGGCCGGGCTGATGTGGTTCTGGTTGGGATCTCCCGCACCTCGAAAACACCAACCTGTATGTATTTGGCCAATCGCGGCCTCAAGGCGGCGAATATTCCCATGGTGCCCGGCATTCCCCTGCCGGAAGACATCCTGAACCTAAAGGATGTACTGGTGGTCGGCTTGACCGCATCGCCGGACCGTTTGGTGCAAATACGCCGCAACCGCCTGGAATATTTGCATCAAAATAAAGATACCGATTACGTGGATATTCAGGCGGTAAAAGATGAGGTGATCAATGCCCGACGGCTGTTTGACAGCAAGGGCTGGCCGAAAATCGATGTCACCCGCCGATCCATCGAGGAGACCGCCGCCGCGATCATTGGTTTACATACCCAGCGTTTGGAATCGCTATCCAATGGCGACGAATAACAATCCAGATCTAGAAAATTCTGTCTTCATCCCAAGGGAAGGGAATATCGGGTCCATTGCATCCGTGCCGGGGCAGGACGGCGGCGTCCTTGATGGCTAGCCAGGGTTTCAACAAATCCCGATCACGATGACGCCGTGCGCCCGGCCGGGCAGCCTCGGTACGTTCCAAGGTCAAGCGATACAACATGGCGGTCGGTCCATCGGCGTCCATGTTCAGGGCATAGGGCGCCAGATCCGCCACACCCGTGGCCGCGGCGGAAATTTGAAACCGTTCCAAGGCCAAACCGGTTGGCCGGATCAACAGAAATTGTTCAATTGTCGGTCCTTGATCCAAAATTGTCAGACGGCAATCTTCCTGACCCGCGACAAATACCGCGAACCGCTCTTCCTGGGCGGATAATAGTTGCGTTGCCATGGCGGCGGCGCTTTTGCGGCCGGCCGCATTGGCGGAAAAGCCGAAATACTCGAAAAACTTACTTTCCAGGGCCTCCACATAATCTTCGCCCCGCTCAAACAGACGCCGTTCAATATAACCCAGCTGCTTGCCCAGCTCCTTGATGGCGGTATCGGTTAGACGCTCCACCTTCACATGCATATGGCTCATGGCCAAATTGTCGGTATCTTCGCCTTGTTGGGCCAATAGGGCATAATCGAGGGCAATCAAATGAGGCAGCAGCCGCTCAAACCCGGTGTCATCCAAACGGCAATGACTGGCCTTGAAATCCGACAGGTCCAGATCCGGGGCCAGGCGTTGAATATTCCGCCAACTGACCCGGTTCGATGTGCGCAGACGAAAATGCTTGTTCAGGGAGGTCGGCAGAATGCCGTCGATCAGGAACATCAGGGCGGTATTCTGATCCCGGTGTTCCACGCTGGCCTGACCCTGACTTGGCAACAATTGATCGGCGCGGACGAAAGGATAAGGCTTCCCCACGGAAATGAATCGTTGGAAACTGTCGATCAGGCAATGACGCAACAACAGCGAGGTCAGCCGCGCCCGGTCGGCCAGATATGGATCTGACGGCAGGCGGCGGGGCAGGGAAACAATATTGCTGCTGTCTGACATTCCGGCATTGCTTCTCAATAGCTTAGTTGCGATTAGATAATGTTAACCATGAATATAGTGATAAAACAGCAGGAAACAACGGCATAATGTCAATTCATGCTCCTCTGGTACTTGCATCGAAAAGCATGGCCCGCCAGGCGATGCTAACCACCGCCGGTATAGATTTCGTTGCCGCACCAACTGATTTTGATGAAACGCCCCTCAAACGTCGATATCTTGCCGCTGGAAAACCAGCCTCCGCACTGGCCGCCACATTGGCCGAGGCCAAGGCCAGGGCGGCAAGCCCTGAAGGGGCGGATGCGGTTATTATCGGCGCCGATCAGGTTTTGACCTGCGAAGGACGGCTGTTCGACAAGGCACCGGACAAGACCGGCGCCCGCTCGGTCCTGCGACAACTATCAGGCCGCGGTCATGAATTGCACGTGGCTGTTTGTGTCCTCGGGCCCGGCACGGTGGTTTGGCGTCACGAGAGCCTGGCGCGGCTTTGGATGCGGCCCCTTTCAGACGACTTTATTGATGGATATTTGGAACAGGCGGGCGGCGAAGTGTTATGGTCGGTGGGTTGCTATCAAATTGAGGGACTGGGCGTGCAATTGTTCGAACGTATCGAAGGAGACCACTTCACCATACAGGGCCTGCCACTGCTGCCCCTGTTGGATTATCTCCGCCGGGCGGGGCTGATCCCGGCATGATGGCCAGCCTGATTTCGGGCAAGGCCCGCCTGGCTGGTGTCGCCGGCTGGCCCATCGGGCATTCACGCTCGCCGCGGCTGCATAACTTTTGGCTGCGGCGCCATGGCATTGACGGCGCCTATCTGCCCCTGGCCATCGCGCCGGAAAATTTCGCGGCGGCCATTCGCGCCCTGCCCAAACTTGGCTTTGCCGGTTGCAATGTCACCCTGCCCCACAAAGAGGCGGCCTTGGCCATTGTCGATCGGGCCGATCCCGCCGCCCGCCGCATGGGCGGTTTGAACACCATCGTGGTGGCCGAAGACGGTAGTTTGGACGGTTTCTCAACGGATGGTTTCGGCTTCCTCCAAGCCTTGGCCGATGGGGCGCCGGACCTGGATTTGAGCGCCGGACCGGCTGTCCTGATCGGGGCGGGGGGTTCCGCCAAGGCGGTTGCCTTTGCCCTGTTGGACGCTGGCGTGCCGGAACTAATCATTCTCAACCGTACCGAGGCCAGAGCCGGGGCTCTGGCTAATACCCTGGCTGAAACCGAACGTGGCGCGGTGACCATTGGCCCCTGGAAGGAAAGGGCGGCGTGGTTGGCATCGGCCAACCTGCTGGTCAACTGCACCACGCAAGGCATGCAAGGCCAGCCGGCCCTGGACTTGACCTTGGATGATCTGCCCGCGGCGGCGGTGGTCATGGATGCGGTCTATACCCCGCTCCATACGCCGTTGCTGGCGGCGGCCCAGACGCGGGGCAACGCGATAGTCGATGGCTTGGGCATGCTGTTGCATCAGGCCCGTCCCGGATTTGCCGCCTGGTTCGGCCCCGAGCCGGTGGTGGATGGGGAAGTACGGGACCATGTCATGTCTGATTTGTAGGGATTTTTGCATTGTATGTTCTTGGCCTGACAGGCTCCATCGGCATGGGCAAATCGGAAACTTCGAAAATGTTTCGCCGCCTCCACGTGCCGGTTTTCGACGCCGATGCGGCGGTGCATGAATTGCTCACGGCTGGCGGCCGCGCCGTGCGCCGGGTGGAAGCGGCCTTTCCCGGTGTCATCAAGAACGGCGCCGTGGACCGCCCGGCCCTGGGCGCGCGGGTGTTCGGCAAACGGGACGCGCTGCGCAAGTTGGAAGCCATCCTGCACCCCATGGTGGGTCAGATGCAGCGGGCTTTTCTGGGCGCTGCCCAGGCCCGGCGTCTGCCCTTGGTGGTATTGGATATTCCCCTGCTGTTCGAGGGGCGGGGCGAAGAACGCTGTGACGCCACGGCCGTGGCCAGCGCGCCGGGTTTCCTGCAGCGTCAAAGGGTTTTGGCCCGCCCCAACATGCCGGTTGAAAAATTTGAAAACATCCGTCGCCAGCAAGTCCCCGACGCGGTCAAGCGCCAGCGCGCCGACTTCATCCTGCCCACGGGTCTGGGCCGTCGTTACACCTTCATCCATGTCGCCAAATTAATCGCCGCCGTGCGGGGCCGCCCTGGCTACGCCTGGCCGCCCAAGGGCCGGCCCCACCGCCGCCCCACAAATCACCCCAGCCGGAGGCCCGTGCATGCGCGAAATCGTATTCGACACTGAAACCACGGGCCTGGACCCCGCCGCCGGTCACCGGGTGGTGGAAATCGGCTGCGTTGAGTTGATCAACCACATGCCCACGGGCGAAACCCGCCAGTGGTACGTCAACCCGCAACGGGACATGCCGGAAGAGGCCTTTAACGTGCATGGCTTGTCCGAAGCATTCCTCTCCGACAAACCGCTGTTCGCGGCCGTGGTCGATGATTTCTTGAACTTCGTCGACGGTGCGGTGCTGATCGCCCACAACGCAAATTTCGACATGCGGTTCCTGAACGCCGAGCTGGCCGCCCTGGACCGCCCCAATTTACCCAAAGACAAGGTGCTGGACACCATCGCCCTGGCCCGGCGCAAGATATCCGGCGCCCAATACAGCCTGGACGCTTTGTGCCGCCGTTTTCAGATCGATCTCTCGGCCCGGGGAAAGCACGGCGCCCTGCTCGATGCGGAATTGCTGGCCGAAGTCTACCTGGAGCTCATCGGCGGGCGTCAACCGGGCCTGGTCTTGGCCCACGACAGCGCGGAGAATACAGCCGCGGCGAGGCCGGAGGACCGAAAATCGCGCCCGCCCCGCCCACACGCGCCATCGGTGAAGGAAGACGCGGCCCATCGGGCATTCATGGCGAAGATCAAAAACCCAATTTGGGAAAAATAGCTCGACTAGCCGCCGTCTTCTATTGCCGCCGCGCCCGGCATTAGACAAAGTTCGCGCCGCGATTTATACCATCCATCACCAATCCCTATAAGAATCCAGCATCGGTAAGGAGCCCGCCCCCATGGACGCCGTAACATTGAAGCAAACATTGAAGGACGGCGGCCGGGTGTTCGGCTGCATGTTGTCGGCCATGGCCTCGACCCGATTTGGTCCCGTGCTCAAGGGCAGCACCATGGATTATGCCATCATCGACAGTGAACACGGCTCCCGCGACCGGGCTGAAATCCAACAGCTTTGCACCATGTTGCGCCAGGCCGATATCACGCCGGTGGTCCGGGTGCCGGTGCCAAAGGCCGAATGGGTCGCCATGGCTCTGGACGCCGGGGCCGCCGGCATTCTGGTGCCCTATTGCGAAACCGTGGCGGAAGTCGAAGCGGTGGTCGCGACGGCCAAGTGGCACCCGCTCAAGGGTGAATATCTGCTTCGCGCGGTGCGCGAGGACGTCCTGCCCAGCGATGCCGCGCGGGAATATCTGGAAGGACGGCACCGGGATAATTTTGTCATCATCGGGATCGAGAGCGAACCGGGATATCAAAACCTGGACGCCATCCTGGCGGTTGGTTCCATTGACGGCGTATTCATTGGTCCGAACGATATGTCGACCTCCCTCGGCATACCAAACGACTACACCAACCCGCAATACATCGCCGTGATCAAGGATATCATCAAGCGTTGCGAAGCGGTCAACGTGCCGGTCATGGTTCACCAGCAAAACATCGCCGATTCAACCATGGCCATTGAAAACGGTGCCCGTTTCGTGCTGCACGCCACGGACAGTAATATTCTGCAGCGTGCCCTGCAGAACGAATTCAATACCTTGCGGGAAATTGCCGGTGGTGTGGCCGCGGCGACGCGCGATACGGTCGACGTCGTCTGATTTTGTCCCTCGCCTGGGTTCGCTCAGGC
>JAPYUH010000008.1:0-18912 GCA_029936195.1 Alphaproteobacteria bacterium | reverse complement strand
ATTGGTGGGAGCTTCCGACGGGCTATCGGCTGAATCCTGATAAAGACCGGCAAAATCGATGGGTTCCAACAACAAAGGCGGGAAGCCGCCGTCGCGGGTGGCGTCGGCCACGATGCGGCGGGCGAAGGGGAACAATAGACGCGGGCATTCGATCAGGCAGACCGGTTTCAGGTTGCTTTCATCCACGTTGTGCAAGGTAAAAACACCCGCATACAAAACTTCCACCACGAAAGCCTTGATATCGTTCTGTTCGGCGTGCGCCGTGATCCTCAATTCCACTTCGAACTGGTTGGTGGTCAGGCTGCGGGCACCCACATCGACCGAGACCTCAATCTTTGGCTGGCCGCCCTGATTGGCCAGGCTTTGTGGCGCTTCCGGGTTCTCGAAGGACAAATCCTTGACGTATTGGGCGTGGACCTGGACATGCGGCGCACTCGACGTTGCGCCGGCTTCCCCGGCTCCGGAACCTATTGTGTCATCGGTCATGTGGGATAATTCTCTCGCTGCGGTAACTTGAATATTTCTGCCGGCTTGGCTATCACGTCTGCCATCGGGCAGCAAGGACCGCCGGCATGACCATTCATGGTTTCGTTTGATCCCCGCGTGGAGCCTCCAACGGCTCGCCATCGCCGGTGTCAGGCACCACCTCCTCGAATTCCACGTCAATAATGTCGTCGTCGTCGCCGGATCTTCCCGACGGCGCCCGCTCGGTAAAGGTCTGGCCCGGAAACTGCCCGGTGGCGACAATATGGCTAGCCACCAGGCGGCCCAGCATGGTGCGGATGGGCGTCAGCAATAACAGGGCGCCCGCCAAATCCGTGACAAAGCCCGGCGTCAGCAGCAAGGCGCCGGCGATCAACAGGCACAGACCGTCGAATACCTCGCGCAGGGGCATGCGCCCCTCGGCCATGTGCGACTGGGCCCGCGCCAACGTGGCCAGGCCCTGGCGGCGCAGCATATAGGTGCCGCCCACGGCGGTTCCCACCACAATGGCCAGGGTCCACCACAGGCCGATAAACCCGCCGATTTCGATGAACACGGCAATTTCGATCAACGGTATGGCGATAAACGCCACTAGAATGACAAAGCCCATGATTTTTGCGACTTGCTCCCATCTCCACCAAAGCCTATTTAATACCGTGTGGACGGTGGTGCCATAGTAGTTTCTTGCGGCAACATCGCTGGACAGTCCCAGGCGCGGGCCGTAAGGTAGGATTTCACGCCAAGGGCCGGCCCTTTGATCGCTAGTAGCGGGCGGCGATCCTGTTTCTTATCAGTGGGTCTCGGTGCATATAAAGTGGGTTGGATAGATCAACAAACGGTTCGATCCGACAGGTTCAACGACCCGACAGGACAGATGGAATACGAAATTCATGGGCGAGGGTCATTTTCTCGATATCATATTTTTGGCCATGGTGGCGGGCTTCATTTTCTTTCGCTTGCGCGGCGTATTGGGCCGGCGCACCGGCAACGAACGCCCCCCCGAACAATCCGATGACCGGAACGCGGAAGGAAGCGGCGACGACAACGTGGTCAGCTTGCCGGACCGGGGAAATTACCAGCCGGATACGGCGGAAGCCGCCGATACAGCCGAAGCCGCTGAACAGGATGGCGGGCCGGACGAATTTGACAGCAAGGCCGAGGAAGAAGCCGCCCTGTGGGCCGAGGATTCCCCCGTCGGCGCCGGCCTGACCAATATTAAGCTGGCCGACCATAACTTTGATCCTGGCGGTTTCGCCGAGGGCGCCAAGGGTGCCTACGAAATGATCGTCGATGCCTTCGCCGCCGGCAATCGGGACGCCCTGCGCCCGTTGTTAAGTGATCAGGTGTTCGACAATTTCGTTGGCGCCATGGACGAGCGTGAAGACCAGGGCCACAGCCTGGAAACCAAGATTGTCGCCATCAGCGCGGCCGAGATCGTGGAAGCGGAACTGAAAGGCAAGGTAGCCGAGGTTACGGTCAAGTTTGTCTCGGAAATGGTCTCCGTCAGCCGCGATGAAGATGGCGAGATGTTGCCCGATCAACCGGTGGGGACCCGGGAAGTGACCGACATCTGGACCTTTGCCCGTGATACCCGCAATCGGGACCCGAACTGGCAATTGATTGAAACCCACGGCGAGAACTGATCCGCCAGCCGCACATGCGAAGAAGTTATTTGGTCATTTGGGCCGGCACATTGTTGCTGGCCCTGGGCATTCTGCTGTGGTTTGCCACCCGGCCCGGTCCGCCCGTCCCCAGGGGCGCGGGTTTTCTCGCCGTGACCTTCGCCGATCTGCCCGGTTGGCGTTCGGATAATCAAAGTGCCGCCCTTTCCGCCTTTCTCGTAAGCTGCCGAAAATTTGCTTCATGGCCCCAAGACCGATTGTTGAGCGGCCAGGGCGCCATCGGCGGCAAGGCGGGCGATTGGGCAGAGGTCTGCGCCGTGGCCCGCGCGTTGCCCGTGGCCGATCCAGGCAGGGCACGGCTGTTTTTTGAAGCTCATTTCAAGCCCCTCGCCGTTCGTTTTGCCAGCAAATCAACCGGGCTGTTCACGGGTTATTATGAACCATTGCTCCATGGCAGCCGGATCCGCGGCGGTCCTTATATCCATCCTCTGTATGGTCTGCCGGCGGATTTGGTCCGGGTTAATTTGGATGAATTCAGTGATGGTTTGTCGGGCCGCCATATTGTCGGCCGCCTGGACGGCCGCCGCCTGCGGCCTTATCCCGAGCGCCGCCAAATCGAAGCCGGTGCCCTGGACGGCCTGGGCCTGCCGGTGGTCTATGTGGACGATCCCGTGGACGCCTTCTTTCTGCAGATCCAGGGCTCGGGGCGCGTGGCGCTGGCCGGGGGGGGCGAGATGCGCCTGGGCTATGCGGGCGGCAACGGCCGGCGCTATTACGCCATCGGGCGGGAATTGATCAAGCGCGGAATTTTGAACAAGACCAATGTCTCCATGCAAAGCATCCGGGCCTGGCTCCATGCAAACCCCGAGGCTGGTCGGGCGGTCATGGACTTGAACTTGTCCTATGTATTTTTTCGCGAACTGACTGGCCCCAGTCCCATTGGCGCCCTGGGCGTCGCCCTGACGCCGGGCCGTTCCATCGCCGTTGACC
The DNA here is from genome assembly GCA_029936195.1 of Alphaproteobacteria bacterium. GTDB lineage: Bacteria > Pseudomonadota > Alphaproteobacteria. The sequence goes on along the minus strand of JAPYUH010000008.1, from coordinate 15,817 downwards.
GCCGGCTGATCCCTCTGGGCATTCCCATCTGGTTGCAGGCCAGCCGCCCGGGTGGGGATCCCGGCACGGGAGACGAACCGCTGAACCGCCTGGTCGTGGCCCAGGACACGGGCGGCGCCATCAAGGGCGGCGTACGGGGTGATATGTTCTGGGGCCATGGGGCCGAGGCCGCCGCCATTGCCGGGCGCATGAAACATACCGGTTCCTGGTTTCTGTTGCTGCCGAACGCGCTGGCGGATCGCCTCTAAGATGCTATAACCGGGCCATGGCAAATCAGAGTTCAAAAACGATTAATGTGGGCCTGTTCGCCACATGCCTGGTGGATCTGTTCCGGCCCACGGTCGGCTTTGCAGCGGCGCGCCTGATCGAAGATGCGGGGGGCACCGTACACGTTCCCGAACAAACCTGCTGCGGCCAGCCGGCCTATAATTCCGGCGACAACCGCAATGCCCGGGCCATCGCCCGTTCGGTGATCGAAAGCTTTGAAAATTTCGACTACGTCGTGGTGCCGTCGGGCTCCTGCGGCGGCATGATCGCCACCCACTATCCCGAACTGTTCTCGGACGATCCGGAATGGGGCGGCCGGGCCCGCGCCTTGGCCGCCAAGACGTTCGAGCTGACGACCTTTTTGGCCGATGTCATGAAGACCACCACCTCCCGGGCCGTCTACGACGGCACCGCCACCTACCATGATGCTTGCGCCGGTCTGCGCGAACTGGGCGTGCGGGATCAGCCGCGGGAACTGCTGGCCGCCGTCGAGAAACTGGACGTGGTGGAGATGGCCGAAACCGAGGCCTGTTGCGGTTTCGGCGGCACTTTTTGTGTCAAGTATGGCGAAATATCCACCGATATCGTCTCGCGGAAAACCGCCAATGTGGTCAGGACCGGAGCCGATTTGCTGTTGGCCGGCGATCTGGGCTGTCTGTTGAACATCGCCGGGCGCCTGAAGCGGGAAGGCTCTTCGGTGCAGGTCCGCCACGTGGCCGAGGTTCTGGCCGGCATGACCGATGATGTGCCGGCCATCGGTGAAGGCGGCGAAAATGGCGAAAGCCGCGAAAGTGGCGGGGTCTAGAGCCATGGAGTTCATGAAACCCGGCGCCTTCAAGGACAATGCCCGCAACGCCCTGGCGGACGACAACCTGCGCAGCGCCATGGCCATGCTGAACGCCGGCATGATCCCCAACCGACAGGGCGCCGTCGACCGCCTGCCGGAATTCGACCTACTCTCCCAACGGGGCCGGGAGTTAAAGGACCATGTGCTGGGTCATCTGGATTATTATCTCGAACGGTTCGAACGCAACTGCAAGGCCGCCGGCGGCCAGGTACATTGGTGTTTAACGGCCGAGGATGCCCGCCAGGCGGTGTTGAAAATCTGCCGCTCCGTCGATGCCAAATCGGTGACCAAGGGCAAGTCCATGGTGGCCGAGGAAATCCACCTCAACCAGTTCCTTGAACAACACGAAATAGAGCCGGTGGAAACCGACCTGGGCGAATATATCATTCAATTGGCCGAAGAGCCGCCCTCGCACATCATCGGCCCGGCCATCCATAAGACCAAGGACCAGGTCTCCGATCTGTTCCTGAAACATCACGCCAAGCTGGGCCGTACCGAGCGGCAGACCGAGCCGCCGGCCCTGGTCAACGAAGCACGGGAAATTCTACGGCAAAAGTATTTCGATGCGGATGTGGGCATCACCGGGGCCAACTATCTGATTGCCGAAACGGGCAGCTCCATCATCGTCACCAACGAGGGCAACGGCGATCTGACCCAGACCCTGCCGAAAATCCATATTGTTATCACCTCCCTGGAAAAGGTGGTGCCCACGCTGGAGGATGCCACCACGTTCCTGCGCATTCTGGCCCGTTCCGCAACGGGGCAGGATTTTTCCGCTTATACCACCATTTCCACCGGACCCCGGCGGGACGGCGATGTTGACGGGCCGGAAGAATATCACGTCATCCTGCTGGACAACGGCCGATCCGCCATGTTGGGTTCGGAAGTGCACGACATGCTGCGCTGTATCAGGTGCGGTGCCTGCATTAACCATTGCCCGGTTTACCAATCGGTCGGCGGCCACACCTATGGCACTGTCTATGTGGGACCCATGGGCGCCGTGCTCTCGCCGGCCTTGCTGGGCGTGGCCGAGACCAAGCATCTGCCGTGCGCCTCCACTCTGTGCGGCCGGTGTGAAGAGGTCTGCCCGGTCTCGATCCCCTTGCCCAAGCTGTTGCGGCAATGGCGCGCGCGCGCGTTCGAGGCCGGGGACACTCCGCAATTGGAACGCTGGGGGTTGTCCATTTGGGCCTTTTTCGCCCGGCGCCCCTGGCTCTACGGCATTGGCGCCCGCCTGGCCATGCGCGGTCTGGCCTGGCTGGGGCGGGAGCGAGGCCGGCTGCGGAAATTGTGGTTCGCGGGCGGCTGGACGGACGGTCGGGACCTGCCGGCGCCCGAGGGCCGGACTTTTCAGGAGCGCTGGCGCCAGCAACAACAACAGCAACAGCGCCAGGAACAGCATGGCGGAGGCGCGGTATGAGCCGGGACGCCATATTGGGCGCCATCCGCCAGTCCCTGGGCCGGCCGGAACTAAGTACCGATGCCAAACGCGGCTTGAACGAACATATCACCAAGCACCGCGCCAATGTGATCCCGGCCCGGGCCAAGGGCGCGCGGGCCGACCTGCTGCAACGGTTCCAGGAGATGGCCGAGGCGGTCTCCTGCACCGTTGAACATGTTTCGGACGAGGCGGCGGTGCCCGGCGCCGTGGCGGAATATCTGCGCGCCAACAATCTGCCCACCCAGCTCACCCTGGCGCCCGATGCGTGGCTGTCCGGCCTGGATTGGGATAGCCAAAGCCTGCTGGAATCTAAATCGGGACCCGCCGGCATTGACGACGTGGTCTCCGTCACCCCCGCCTTTGCCGGTGTGGCGGAAACCGGCACCTTGGTGGCGCTGTCCGGCGCCGGCCATCCCACGACCCTGAACTTCGTGCCGGATTATCATGTGGTCGCCCTGAAAACTTCTCAGGTGGTTGGCGCTTATGAAGAAGTTTGGGACCGCCTGCGTCAGGCCAACGAGCAGGGCCGTGGCTTTGCCATGCCGCGCACGGTGAACATGATCACCGGGCCGTCGCGGACGGCGGATATTGCCCTGACCATCGAATTGGGCGCCCACGGTCCCCGCAGCCTGCATATCGTGTTGATCGATGACGAAAAAGCGCCAGGCTAAAGATAGGAAAAAGGCCCTTCCGGACGGCGATGCTTTGTTCGAAGCGGTCATGGACAGCGCGGTGCCCCTCAAGGGCCGTCCGCCAAAACCGGCTGGAAAACCACGGAAAACGCCCTCCGGACCCGCACCCAGCCCAAAAATGCACCGCCCCGCCGCCCGAGCGCAACCGAACCCGCCACCAATGAAACAGGCCATCGGCGGCCTGGACAAACGCAGCGCCGAGCGTCTGCGGCGGGGCCAGATGAACATCGAGGCCCGCCTGGACCTTCACGGCCACACCCAGGCCGATGCGCACCGGGCGGCGCACGCCTTCATCGCCACCAGTCACCGGGCCGGCCGCCGTTGCGTCCTGATCATCACCGGTAAGGGTGGCGCTCGTGACGACTTCGACGGCAGTTTCATGCCCGACCGGGATAGTGGCGTCCTGCGCCGCAACCTGCCCCGCTGGCTTGGGGAGGCGCCCATGCGCCCCTTGGTCTTGCGCCTCGAAACCGCCCGCCCGCAACATGGCGGCGACGGCGCCTACTATGTGCTACTGCGGCGCAAGCGCTAAGTCTGGCGGCCCCAACGACTCATAAATGGATTTCTTGACAGCTACGCGAACCAAGGCAAAATGACGGCGCAATTGCCGCCATCGGCCATTGGCTGGAATATGGCGGCTGGAATGTGGAGGCTGGAATGGAGTTGCGGGGGTCGTGTCATTGTGGGGCCGTTGGTTTCACGGTAGAGAGCAAGGCGCCGCAGCCCTATCAGCGTTGCTATTGTTCCATCTGCCGCAAGGCCGGCGGTGCCGGCGGGTTTGCCATCAATATTCTGGCGGACAACCGCACTCTGGAGGTTTCGGGCCGGGACAAGGTTTCCGAATACCGGGCGATGATCAACGGGGCGCCGTCGAAACACCGGCGCTATTTCTGCTCTCGATGCGGCAGCCATCTTTGGGCCTGGAATGAAAGTTGGCCTGATTTGGTGCATCCCCTGGCCTCGGTGATTGATACGCCCTTGCCAAAACCCGATGACTTCGTGGATATCATGCTCGATAGCGCCGTGCCTTGGGTGTCCTTGCATGACGGCGATAATGTAGAGCGCTTCCCTGAATACCCGGATCAATCCATCGAGGATTGGCACAAGCGCCACGGCGTCTGGGTCGAATAGGCATGGCGGGGTTAAGTCGCGCAAGGGGGCTCACGCCGTTTGGCCAGCGGGTGCGGGACCTGCGCCGGGCCCGGCATGTCAGCCAGAAGGACATGGCGCGGGATCTGCAAATCTCCGCCGCCTATCTGTCCGCCTTGGAACGGGGCCAGCGGGGCCGGCCCTCGCCGGTGCTGGTGGATCAGATCTGCGGCTATTTTCATATAATCTGGGACGAGGCCGACGGCCTGCGCCGGCTGGCAAGGCTCAGCCATCCCCGGGTGGTGATCGATACAACTGCGTGCGGACCGGATGCGACCGAGCTGGCCAACCGCCTGGCCGAGGATATCAACGACCTGCCCCTGGAGCAGGTCAAACAAATGCTCGCCGTGATCACGGCGGAGACCTGAGGGGTAAGCCAACGTGACGAACATCTTCCGAGATTATGACCAGGCCGGCCTGGATGCCGAATACAATAACCGCTTGAAAGTGCCCGAAAGCCCGGACATGTTGCGCGCGGGCGCGGAGCGGAGTGCCAAGGCGCGGACGGAAATTCCCGGACGGCTGAATGTTTCCTTTGGTCCGGATGCCGAGGAAACCCTGGATATCTTCCTCGCAACAACCGGTGCCGCGCCCATCGCCAACAGTGGGCCGGCGCCGATCCAGGTATTCATTCATGGCGGCTATTGGCGGATGATGCATAAGGATGACTTTTCATATGTGGCCCGCGCCTTCACGCCCCGGAGCTGCGCCACCGTGGTCATCAACTATGGCCTGATCCCCGCCATTCATATGGACGAGCTGGTGCGCCAATGCCGTGCCGCCCTGGCCTGGATTCACCGCAACGCGGCTAGTTTCGCAGGCGATCCGGAGCAAATTTTCATATCCGGCCATTCCGCGGGCGGCCATCTGGTGGCCATGATGATGGCCACGGACTGGCCCCGCTTCGATGCGCAATCGCCCACGTTGCCGGTGGACCTGGTCAAGGGCGGCTGCGGCATATCGGGGCTGTATGATCTGGAACCGATCCGCCTGTGTTTCCTGAACCAAGAGCTGAAGCTCGACCCGGAGGCGGTCGCTCGCAACAGCCCCCTGGCCCTGGCGCCCCGCGGGCCCGGTACGCTGTTGCTGGCGGTGGGGTCGGAAGAAGGGCCCGAATACCGGCGCCAATCGGAGGATCTGGCGGCGGCCTGGCGCCGGCACGGCATCGCCGTGGAGGTGTTGGTGCTGGCAGGGCAGAACCATTTCACCATCGTCGAACAGCTCGGCGATCCTGAAGCGGCGTTAAGCCGCCTGATCCTAGATCAAATGGGGCGGGGGACGGGGCCATGAACGGGCCGAAAATTTGCCCAAAAGATTACTTGATATAGCTGTTTACAACACCAACGTATTAGACGTAACATAGTCAGATTAGTATATATCGAAACGATATAATGCAAATTGAGTTGTTTGAGGGCGGGATACGTGCGTAATTTTTTAACATCGGCCCCGTAAATTTGCCGGTCTTGGTGGAGGAGTAGAGGCCATGTCGGAGATGGATGATTTTCAGGTTCGATTCTGGGGCGTCCGGGGCAGTATTTCGATCTCGGATTCGAAATCCATGCGCTATGGGGGCAACACCCCTTGCCTTGAAATTAATTGCGGCGGCCGGCGCCTGATATTCGATGCCGGCTCCGGGCTGCGTTATTTGGGCAACGAAATGATGGCCGAGTCCATGGCTGGAGGCGATGCCGTCGACATGGACATATTTCTCACCCACACCCATTACGACCATATTTGCGGCATCCCGTTTTTCAAACCCTTCTTCCTGCCGCAAAACAAATTCCGTATGTGGGCCGGTCATTTGCTGCCTGACACGGATCTCCGCGGTGTCCTGTGCGCCCTGATGACCTCGCCCTTGTTCCCGGTGTCCCTGGATATTTTCCAATCGAAGATCGAATTCCATGATTTCCTGGTCGGCGATGTTTTGAATTCCGGGCCGGATGTCGTGGTCCGCACCGCTGCCCTGAACCACCCCGATGGCGCTGCGGGCTATCGTATTGAATTCGATGGCCGTTCGATCTGCTATCTGACCGATACGGAACATGTCGCGGGAGAGTTGGATCAGACCATTCTTAAACTTATCGATGGCGCCGACATGGTGATCTACGATTCCATGTTCACCGAAGAGGAATACAAAAATTGTGTCGGCTGGGGCCATTCCACCTGGGAGGCGGGGGCCGATCTGTGTGACGCCGCCGGGGTGCCGCAATTTGTTATCTTCCACCACGACCCCGATCACGACGACGATTTCATGGATCAGATCGCGGCCGCCGCCGAAGCCCGCCGCCCGGGTACCTTGGTGGCCAGGGAGGGCATGGTGCTCAGCCCGGCCCAACGTACGGAAGATATCGCCATCCCACGACGCAAGGCCGCCTCCGCCGGCTCATAATTCGACTGCAATAAACATTATTCGGCGCTAGACTCCAAGGCCGTCGAAAATACCGGGAGGGATGGGATGCACAGGCGCAGCATTCGGCTGGGGCTGTTGACCGTGCTGGGGCTGGCCCGGCGCGGCTTCTTCATCCCCTATCGTTATGCCGATACCTTGCCCGACCCGGGCCGCAATCCCAGCTATCCCGCCCTGGAGGGAATTCTGGCGGTCGCGGAACCGCGGTTTGTTGAACTGTTGGCGGCGATTGATGCCCTTGAAGACGATTTGACGGCCTTGGGTCAGGAACCGCCCCCCGCCCCGCGCTGGACCCAGGACTGGTTTCCCACCCTGGACGCGGCGGCGGCCTATGCCATTGTGCGCGGCCACAAACCAGGCCGTATTGTCGAGGTTGGATCGGGCCATTCCACGCGGTTCATGAAACGCGCGGTCGATGACGGCGGTCTGGGCACCCAAATCACCGCCATTGATGCCAATCCCAGCCGCTTCGTGGATAAACTGGATATCGAATTCATTGCCACGACCTTGGGCGCGGTGGACAGCCCTGTCTTTGCCGATCTGGGCCCGGGGGATATTCTGTTTATCGACAGCTCTCACATCCTGATGCCGGGCAGCGACGTGGACGAATTGTTCAATCGGATCATGCCCGCATTGCCGAAAGGCGCCCTGGTGCACATTCACGACATCTTCCTGCCCGACGATTATCCCATGATCTGGGATTGGCGCGGCTACAACGAACAACTGGGCGCGGCACCGCTGCTGACGGGGGGTGGTTATGAGGTGCTGTTCGCATCACATTACGTCACCACCCGCATGGCCGCGCAACTTGCGGCGTCCACCGTGGCCCGTCTGCCGACCGAGCCCGGCAGCCATCCCGCCAGCCTTTGGCTGCGCAAATGCTAGGCGGCAATATATCGGGGAATTTCCGGGGCCTGCTCGATTTCCGGGGCGCCGAATTGCCGCCCCGGGTGCTGACGGCGATAAAGGGCCACCAACTGCAAAGCGAGATCCTGATTGCCTGGGCCCAATTGCTGGTGGGGGGCACCTGGTCGATCCTGTATGCGGTGGCGCCCAAGACCGCCGCCGCATCGGCCCTGATTGAGCCGGTGCCCTTGGCCCTGGGTTTCTACATGCTGTTTTCCGTCCTGCGCCTGGTCCTGGCCTATCGCGGGTTTGCCGCCACCTGGTTTCTGTCCCTCTCGGTATTGGTGGACATGACCATATTGATGGCCCTGATCTGGAGCTTTCATATCCAGTACGAACAGCCTGCTGCCTTTTATCTCAAGGCGCCGACCTTGTTGTATGTGTTTATCTTCATTTCCCTGCGCGCCTTATGCTTTTCCGCCGGCTTCGTGTTGCTGTCGGGTGGGGCGGCGGCCGTGGGCTGGCTGATTATGCTGTATTACGCCATGTCGACCTCCACCGCGCCGGACATGGGCGTGACCCGTGATTACATCGCATACATGACCTCGAACCTGATCCTGATCGGGGCGGAGTTCGACAAGGTTATCGCCATTCTGCTTTCCACCGCCATCCTGGCCATCGCCCTGTGGCGGGCCCGGCGCTTGCTGGTGGATTCCGTCGTGGAAAGTCTGGCGCATCGTGATCTGGAACGCTTCTTCGCGCCCGAGATCGCCCACCAGATCGTTTCCGCCGAACAGCGGATTGAGGCGGGTAGCGGTGAAATACGCCATGCGGCCGTGCTGGAATGCGATATTCGCGGCTTCACGCCGCTGGCCATGGGCATGGACCCCGGCGTCTTGATGACCCTGTTGGCGGATTATCAGGGCCGCATGGTCACCGTCATCCAGGCCCACGGCGGCAGCATTGATAAATTTATGGGCGACGGCATCATGGCCACCTTTGGCGCTGCCCTGCCGACAGAAACCTATGCGGCTGACGCCCTGCGCTGTATCGAGGATCTGGGCCAGGCGGCGGAAGACTGGAAGGTTCAACGTCAAGAGGACGGCCTGGAACCCCTGAACGTTGGTTTCTCCGTCGCCGCCGGGCCCTTGGTGTTCGGGGCCGTGGGTGACCGGGAGCGCCTGGAATTCACTGTTATTGGCGAGCCGGTCAACCTGGCCGCCAAGCTGGAAAAAGCCAACAAGGCCGAGTTCGTCACCGCCCTGAGCACGGCCCAGACCCTGGCCCTCGCCCAAGATCAGGGCTACAAACCGCCGGCGCTCCTGGAACACCGCCCCGCGCGCGCGGTGGACGGCACGGTCGAACCCGTGGACCTGGTGGTGTTGCTGGCTTAATTCCTGTCTTCCAACAGCTCCAGCCAGTTGCCGTCGGGATCTTCGATCATGGAAATGCGCACGCCGGGGCGGACTTCTCTGGGCGCCACGGGGACGGTATAGCCGGCGTCGGAAAACTTGGCTGTCATTGCGTCCAGATCATGAATGGTGATGGTCCAATAGCGGATGCCACTGGCCCCGCCGGGGCCGCCCGGATTGTCTGACTTTTCCGGGGGTTCGTCCCGTTCCACGATCTTCACCAACGTTGTGCCGCACATCAGCCGGTGCATGGTGCCGCCGCCGGGCATGGGGGTATCGGCAATATGCTCCAGGCCCAGGGTGTCGCGGTAAAATTTCATGGCGGCGTCGCCGTCGCGGACGACAATGCCGATGTCGATGGCATCCTTGGCAAGTTCAATACTCATCATCGTGATCCTCCCCATTCTGATCTTTCATTGCATATGGTTGGCCACACTGTATCAAAGATCGACACTACGTCGATCCAGGGCGCGCCGCCATTTCGTGGCCAACTGGCGATCAAGGACGATGCCGCTGTCGGGGGGAATGGCAAACCAGTCCTTGCGCGCCATCTCCCGCGCCAACTGTCCCGGCCCCCAGCCCGCGTAGCCGATGGCGAGGAAGCCCCTAGCCGGGCCTTTACCCATTGTCAGGTCGGATAAAATGTCCGGGTTAGAGGTGAGCGAGACCTTGCCGGTTACCGTGGCCGTGTTTGATCCCCGGTAATCGCCGGAATGAATATAGGTCCAGCGCGTGGTGCGGACGGGGCCGCCGAATTGTATGCGGATGGGCACGTCTTTGGCGCCGCCCTTGGCCATCGGGCGCTGTCCCAGCATGCGTTGCAACACTTCGCCCGCCGGCTGGGTAGCTATCAGGCGGTTGACGATGACGCCCTTGGTGCCGTCCGCTCCATGCTGCAGGATCAGGATGACCGTCCGGGCGAAACGGGGGTCGGGCATGGAGGGTGCGGCGACCAGCAGCCAGCCCGGCTGTTGGGTAAACGCCAACGGTCCCCCCGCCGCCGTTAAAACAATGGCGATGGCCAATAGCAGCTTTCCCATGCGGAATGCTTTCATCCCTCCAGCCTATCACGACACCGGCACGCCGGCGCCGATTTTGTAGTTTCGCCCGTCACGGGTAAGATAGTCGCCTAACAACAAAATTCGAGGAGACGTTTCCCATGAGCTACGATCTGGTGGTCCGGAACGGTATGGTTATCGACGGCTCGGGCGGCGCCCGCTACCGGGGCGACATCGGGGTCAAGGACGGCCACATCACCACCATCGGACGCATTACGGCCCCCGCCGACCAGGTGGTGGATGCCGAGGGGCATGTGGTCACGCCCGGCTTCGTCGACGGCCACACGCACATGGACGCGCAGATCTTTTGGGACAGCCTGGGCTCGTGCAGTTGCTACCACGGGGTCACGTCCGTGGTCATGGGCAATTGCGGCTTTACCCTCGCTCCCTGCCGGGAGGAGGAAGTCGACTATGTCTTCCGCAATCTGGAGCGGGCCGAGGATATTTCCCGCGACGCCATGCTGGCCGGCATCAAATGGCAATGGGAAACCTACCCCGAATACCTCGACGTCATCGACAAGCTGCCCAAGGGCATGAACTATGCCGGTTACGTGGGCCATTCGGCCCTGCGCACCTATGTCATGGGCGAGCGGGCCTTTGACGAACAGGCCAGCGAGGACGACCTGGCAAAAATGGTCGCCAACGTGCAGGACGCGGTGCGCGCCGGCGCCATCGGTTTCTCCACCTCCCGCAGCCCGGCGCATTTAACCCCCGATGACCGCCCCGTGGCCTCCCGTACCGCCGATTTTTCCGAGGTCGCGGCCATCGTCAACGGCATGGGTGATCTGAACGCCGGCATTTTGCAGTTGGCCATGGAGCGTGGGACGAACGAGGAATTGGCCGTCTTCTACCAGAAGCTCATGGACCTATCGAAAGAAAGCGGCCGCCCGGTCACCTTCGGCAGCCTGAGCCGGCGCTCTAATCCCGGCGCCTGGAAGGCCCTGTATGAGATCATCGAACAAGGCAACCTGGATGGCGCCAACTGTTTCACCCAGGTGCATTCCCGGGAAATCAATGTTGTGTTGTCGTTCGAAACCCAGTTGCCGTTCGACGACTGGCCCGTCTGGCGCGACATCCGCAAGCTGTCCCTGGAAGAACAAAAGGCCGCCCTGCGCAATCCGGAAACCAAGCGCAAGCTGATCGAGGCCGCCCAGGGCGGTACCTCGAACAAATTGATCACCGGCGGCGAGGCCCGCCCCCCCGAATGGGACTATTTCTACCTCATGGACAAGGCCGCCTGGCCCCACCGCACCTTGGCCGACATCGCGGCCGAGCGGGGCGTGGACCCGGTGGAGGCGATGATCGACATCGCGCTCGAAAATGATTTGCAGGTCTTCTTCCGGCAGCCCATATCGAACGAGGATGAAGACGCCGCCCTGGCCATCATGAAGCACCCCCGCTCCTGCGTCACTTTTTCGGACAGCGGCGCCCATGTCAGCCAGATCATGGACAGCAGCCTGCAAACCCATCTGTTGAGCTATTGGGTGCGCGAACGTCAGGAATTCACACTGGAACAGGCCGTCCGCATGATCACCTACGACACCGCAACCAACTGGGGCTTCCACGATCGCGGCTTGCTCCGCGAGGGCATGGCCGCCGACATCGTCGTCCTCGACCCCGACAAGGTCGCCCCCCGCCTGCCCACCGTCGAATACGACCTGCCGGCGGGCGCCCAGCGCCTAAAACAAATGGCCGACGGAATCGCCGCCACCATAGTCAACGGCCAGGTCGTCCTGCGCGACAACCAGCCGACGGGCGCGCTGCCAGGGCAGTTGTTGCGGGGACCGTTGGGGCGGGGTTGAGAATACGAACTACGGCGGCGGTTTGCTTTTCTCAAATTTGATTTTGAGGCGATAGCCAAGCACGCAGGCGTATTCCTCGATCGTCGCCAGACGTGGTGAGTTATCGGAGTTGACGCTTTCCAAGCGCGAAATACTGCATTTTCTGGAGCCGAGCAAATTCGCCATGTCTTCTTGGGTGAAGCCCTTGGCCTTGCGCATGGCAATCATGTCGCGTTTCATGGCATAGGCGGGGGCCAATTCGTCAAAGGCGTCTTTTACCTCTGGATTATTGAGCGCTTCCGTTTTGAAGGCTTTGAATGTGGGCCGCTGGTCAGCCATGTTTGGTAATCTCCTGACCTAACAACGCGCAACAGAGACGGCGGGCTGGTTTGGATTTTCTCAGGCCCTGATGGTGCGTGGCGTGATAGAGCAGCGCCTTTATGCGTGTTCCGCAGTCTTTTCCTTGGTAACGGCAATATGGCGCGTTTGGCTGAACCGCTGGCGTTCAGGCATGGGCGAGCCCTGCCGCTTCTGTGGTCTGCGCAATAAGCACCCCGCCCGTGTTGACTTCGGACCTTTGCGTTTATGATGTGCCATGTCGTTAGCCTCCATGCCTGCCCCTAAGCATATTGGAACACGTGGCCAATATCGATAGAATTGTCTGTGAGCGTTATATTCGAACTGTTGCACTATCAACAATTGCCATTCAAGACACCGCCCCGACCTGTTACTTTCCCTTAAAACCACAAACCACAATCCCCACCCATCCAATGGAGGACACCGCCTGATGTCATGGCAGCCGGAACTTGATGAATTGAAACGCCGCGAGGAATTTGCCGAGAAGCTGGGCGGCGAGATGCGGGTCAAACGGCAGAAGGACGGCGGGCGCTATACGGTGCGGGAACGGATCGAGCTGTTGGTAGACGCGGGCAGCTTTCACGAACTGGGCAAGATCGCCGGCATGGCGCAATACGATGGCAACAATGACCTGGAAGACCTCGTGCCCTCCAACTTCGTCTTTGGCCGGGCCCGGCTGAACGGGCGCCAGGTGGTGGTGTGCGGCGATGATTTTACGGTACGGGGCGGCTCGGCCGATGCCACCATCAAGGGCAAGCATCTGACTTGCGAGGCCATGGCAAACCAGTTGCAACTGCCCCTGGTGCGCCTGGTGGAGGGTTCGGGCGGCGGCGGTTCGGTCAAGACCATCGAGACCACGGGGCGGGCCAATGTGCCGGGCGTGGTGGGCTGGGAAGTGGTGGTCGCCAACATGGGCGTGGTGCCCCGGGTCGCCTTGGGGCTGGGTTCGGTCGCGGGTTTGGGTGCGGCGCATCTGGCGGCCAGCCATTATTCGGTGATGATCAAGGAGAAATCGGCCATGTTCGTGGCCGGCCCCCCCGTGGTCAACCGGATCGGGCAGAATTTAACCAAGAACGAGTTGGGCGGCTGGCAGATCCAGTTGCGCGCCGGCGCCGTGGATCACGCGGTCAATACGGAGGAGGAGGCCTTTGACTGCGCCAAGCAGTTCCTCTCGTACCTGCCGCAATCGATCCATGAATTGCCGCCGCGGGTGGAACCGACCGACGACCCGGAGCGCAAGGCGGACTGGCTGATCGACGCCATTCCCCGGGACATTCGTAAAGTTTACAAGATGCGCCCCATCGTGAAGGCCCTGGTGGATGACGGCAGCTTCTTTGAAATTGGCAAGGAATACGGCAAATCGGTGATTACCGGCCTGGCCCGCCTGGACGGCTGGCCGGTGGCCTTGATGGCCTCGAACCCCATGTCCTACGGCGGTTGCTGGACCGCCGATACCTGCCGCAAGGTGGAAAAATTCGTCGATATGGCGGAAACCTTTCATTTGCCCGTCGTCAATCTATCCGATTGCCCCGGCTTTCAGGTCGGGCTGGAGGCGGAACAGAGCGGCGTCATCAAGGAAGGCGTCCGCGTCATGAGCGCCATTTGGCAAACAACGGTGCCCTGGTGCACCATGATCATCCGCAACGTTTTCGGCGTGGCCGGCGCGGCCCACACGGTGGGGGACCGGTTCTCCACCCGCTACGCCTGGCCCTCGGGCCGCTGGGGTTCGCTGCCCCTGGAAGGCGGGATCGAGGCGGCCTATGCCGCCGATATCGCCGCCGCCGAGGACGAGGGCGAGAAATTGGCGGAGATCACCGAACGCCTGGAAAAGCTACGCTCGCCCTTCCGTTCGGCCGAGGCGTTCTGGATCGAGGAGATCATCGACCCCCGCGATACCCGCGCCCTGTTGTGTGATTTCGCCAACACCGCGGCACCCCTGCGAAAGGCGGGTCCGTCCAGCCACGCCATGCGGCCCTAAAACGTGAAAACCCCTCAAGAATCGCTGACGCCAATAGTGGCCTCGCCCTTGATGGTGATACGGTGCATGACCCGGCGGTGGTCGGGGTAGTCGTCCAGGGCCATGTGCAAAAGGCAACGGTTGTCCCAGATTGCCAGGCTGCCCACATCCCAGCGGACGCGGCAGGTGAATTCGGGCCGGGTGGCGTGGGCCAACAGATAGTCCAGCAGAGGCCGGCTTTCGGCTTCCGTCATGCCATGCAGGCATCGGGTGGTCTGTGTATCGGAGATATAGAGCGCCCGGCGGCCTGTTTCCGGGTGCACGCGGATCAAGGGATGAATGGCCGGTTCGGCCGGTTTTTCCCGCTCCGTCACTTTGTTCGCCATGCGGCGGGAGCGCGGGCGCTCCTTGTTGTAGATGCTGTAGGTGCGCAGGCCGCCCAGCATGGCCCGCATGCCGTCCGATAGGGCATCATGGGCGTGATACAGGCTGGCAAACAGGGTATCGCCGCCCGCGGGGGGGACCTCCCTGGCATAGAGCATGGTCGCCATGGCCGGGGTGGGGGTGAAGATCTGATCCGTGTGCCAGTGGGCGCCGAAGCGGTTGCGTTCGCCGGCTTCCTTGACGATTTCGATGATCCCGGGATGTTCCGGCAGCCCGGACAAATAGGGGTGCAAGTGAACTTCGCCCCACCGGGCGGCAAATTCGTGCAGCTGGTCCGGATCCAGGTTCTGATCGCGGAAAACCAAAATCCCGTGCTCCAGCATGGCGTCATGAATGGCCGCGAAATCGCCGCTGTTCAGGCGGGCGAGATCAACGTCCGCAATCTCCGCGCCGATGGTACCCGACAGAACCTGGAACGCCAGGGTCATGTGGTTATCATTTCGCCCCGACGGCAACCGCAGCCGTCAGGGTACTGCCCAGGAACATCTTCACCGCTATTTCCGTCTGCTTCTTGATCAAGGCGGGGCCGGGCGGCGGGCATGCGGTGGCCAGGCATTGGATATAGATCGGCCCCAACAGCGAGGTGAGAAAGCTGCCGGCGGCCAATTCGGCGTCGCCATCGAGGGTAATGACGCCGCGTTCCTGGGCTTCGATGAAGTATTGTGTCAGCATTTCGACCATTTCGCGGGGGCCCTGGTCAAAGAATTCCTGGCCAAACTCCGGAAATTGGTTGGCCTGGCCAATCAAAATTCGCAGCAGGGCCATGGCCTCGGGGTCAAATACCATCGTCAGGAAGTTTTCGCCCAGTTCCGTCAGGGCCTGGTCAATGGGACGGGAGGGGGCCAGAACCGTGGAGGTCTCAAGGCTTTCGCCGCCCACGACTTCCGGCCGCTTGCTGGCGCACATGGCCAGCATCACCTTGGCGAACAGGTTTTCCTTGGATTGGAAGTGGAAATACACCGTACGCTTGGAAACCCCGGCCTTGGCCGCGATCCGGTCCATGGAGGCACCGTCAAATCCATGGCGCAAAAAAACCACCCTGGCAGCCTCCACAATGGCCGCGTTCTTAACCTCGCCCCGGCTCAATTTCTTGGCCACGGCGCCGGTCAGCATGGAAATGGGGCAATTATCCCGGTGCAAAAAATAATCTCCAAAAAAA
>JAPYUH010000155.1 GCA_029936195.1 Alphaproteobacteria bacterium | reverse complement strand
CGCCGGGGCGAGAATATCTCCTCTTTCGATGTGGAGGCCGAAGTAAACGCCTACCCCGACGCCGGCGAAGTTGCCGCCATCCCCGTGCCCAGCGAATTGAGCGAGGACGAGGTTATGGTCGTCGTCGCGCCCGCGCCGGGCAAATCGGTTGACGCCAGGGCCTTGTTCGATTTCCTGCAGCCGCGCATGGCGCATTTCATGCTGCCGCGCTATATCCGCGTGGTTGTGGAACTTCCGAAAACCCCGACCCAGAAAGTGCAAAAACACCTGCTGCGGGACGATGGCATCACGCCCGATACCTGGGACCGCGAGGCCGAGGGCATTGTCGTGAAGCGGGAGAGAATTGGCGTGTAGATGGGATTTCTAAACTACAAGGGAACTGTTGAAAGTACCGACCCCCTGCTGGCGCATATGCAAGCGGTCGAGGCCTACGGCTTTGACTACTTGAAGTTCGCCTCAATTTCGCCTGATCTCATTGCCCTGGACCATTTCACGAAGCCGCAGCACCAAACTGTCCTTCAGTTCTGGCTGGGTTGCGGGCGGATTGCCGGCGTCGGCGGAGCTTGATCCCTTCAAGATCCGCGAGGCGCTGGGTTTTATCCAGATTCTGGAACCAAACGAAGACTTCTCCGATCTATTTTACCGGCTCTATGGTACGAAATTGGTAGGTGTGGTTGGTGACGATTTCACCGGCCTCTGGGTTTCGGAAATTCCGGTGGGTATTCGGGCCCTGCTGCTTGATCAATATTTGGCGGTTTGTGTTCAGCGCCGGCCGATCTATTCGGAGAACGACACAAAAATGGAATTTTCCATGGCGACGCGTCTTTGCCGTTTGATCCTGCCCATGGTGGGAGCGGACTGCATGGTTGACCGCGTGATCGTCTCGTCCGCGCCTTGTCCAAGACCTAATTGAACAATATTTCCGGCGGTTTCCCGGAACACCATCCGATCAAATCGCGTGATTAAAGGCTAGATCAAAAGCATCGAAGTTGCGCAGGGCGTGGCCCTCGGGCAAGTCGGTTTCGCGGTTCATGATCAGGGGCACCCGCTGCTCCGAAATGCCGCCGTGGGATCGCAGGGGTTCCGTTAGACCGGAAAGGTCGTGGCGGTCCGGCGAGGTGCCCAAAGTGTGGTCCTGGACCGAGACCATGACCAGATCGCCCAGACGATCAGGCGGCAGTTCGAACCGCTCCGCCGCCTGGGCCTTGGGCAAAACCAATTCCATGCCGGGAACCTCCCGCAGACGATTGATCAACGCCGGCCCGTCCACGCTGTCCGCCAGATAGGCCGTGGCGTAGGAACCCAAGGCACCGTGATGCACCACGTAAGGGTCGGTGATGGGCAGGATGACCCGGGCCTGATCCACGCCCAGCCAATCGTCCAGCAGGGTTTGCAGGTAGATCACCCGCGGCTGGCCATCGTCACCGAACTTGGCGTTCATGCCGTGATCGGCGGTGGCGACGATGGTACAATCCATGGCGTCCAGCTGGCCAAGGTAGCCGTCCAGCAGGGCATAGAAATCGTTCGCCACGGGGGTGCCGGGCGCGTGTTTGTGCTGGATATAGTCGGTGGTCGAGAGATACATGATCTCCGGCCGCCGGGCCGCCATGATCTTCACCCCGGCCGCCAGGACGAAGCCGCTCAATGCAGCACTATAGACATCGGGAACCTCCAGGCCGACCATTTCGGGTACGCCGTCAATACCGTGTTCGGCCAGGGTCGCCTGATCCGCCAGTTCGGAGGAAAAGCAAACACCCTTGGCGCCCATCTCCAGCCCATGGCCCAGCAGACGGCGCAACTTGTCCTTGGCGGTGATGGTGACGATGGTGGCGCCGGCGCGCTGGAAGGCCTGGAACAAGGTCGGCGCGCGCAGAAACCGGGGCTCGTTCATCATCACTTCGCCGCCCGTTTCGGGGTCGAGAAAGAAGTTGCCGCAAATGCCATGTACGCTGGGCGGCGCGCCGGTGATGATGGATAGGTTGTTGGGGTTGGTGAAGCTGGGCACCACGCAATCGGCCCGGCGGTTCGTGCCCTGGTCCAGCACCTTGGCGAAATAGGGCGCCACGCCGGCCGCCACCGCCGCCTCGATATAGCCGGGTTCCGAGCCGTCAATGCACAGAACCACGACTGGCCGCTCCGGCCAGGCGTAGGCGCGGCCATTAACCTCTATGGTCCTTACCGCCATGGTCTCACCCTTGCTCATCGGCCGATCAAGTCTGCCCCGAAGTTTCGGGCCGGGTCCATCTCGGGCTCCAGCCGGTTCAAGGGTTCCGCCGCCTCGGAACAGGCACGGGGCAGGAACCGGCCGTCGCCCCGTTCGGCGTGCAGGGTATTATCGGAGACCACCACCTTGCCGCGGCTCAACACCGTGGTGGGCCAACCCTTCAGCTTGATGCCGGTATAAGGGGTGTAGCCCACGTCATCGTGCAGCATGGCGTGTTCGATGGTCTGTTCGAGATCCGGGTCCCAAATGGCGATGTCCGCATCCGATCCCACGGCAATGGTGCCTTTTTGCGGATGCAGGCCATACAGCTTGGCGACATTAGTGGCGGTCAGGGCGACAAAGCGGTTCAGGTCGATGCGGCCCTTGCCCACGCCCTCGGAAAACAACAGCGGCAGACGCAATTCGATTCCCGGCACACCGTTGGCGATCTGTTTGAAGGTCGGCTGCGGCCCCGCCTGCAGCTTGCCGCTGTCGTCAAAGCGGTAGGGCGCATGGTCGGAGGAAAAAACCGAGAACGTACCATTGGCCAGGCCGCGCCACATGGCAGCCTGATCGTTGGCGTCCCGGGGCGGGGGGCTGCAACAGAACATGGCGCCATCCATGCCGTCGCGCTGCAGATCCTGGGCCGTGAGGAACAGATATTGCGGACAGGTCTCGGCAAAGATTTTCAACCCCTTGTCCTGGGCCAGACGGATTTCGTCCATGGCCTCTTCCGAGGAAACATGCACCACCAGGATCGGTTGATCCATCAGCCGCGACATGGCGATGGCGCGGTGCGCCGCCTCCCCCTCGCCGGCGCGGGAATGGCTGACGGCATGGTATTGCGGCTGCCAATGGCCGCCGTCGAGCAGCTTTTGGCTGAGCCAGCGGATCATGTCGTGGTTCTCCGCATGCACCATGACCATGGCCCCCTCGCGCCGTGCGGCGGACAGCACGTCGAGCATCTGGTAGTCATCCAGGCGCAGATCGTCATAGGTCATGTACACCTTGAAGGAGGTATAGCCGTCCTTGATCAGGGCGGGCAGCTCCTGCCCGATGACCTGCTCGGAGGGGTCCGAGATGATCAGGTGAAAACCATAATCAATGACGGCCTTCGGCCCGGCGCAGGCATGATAGGCCTCCACCGTCTGGCGCAGGCTGTCGCCTTTCTGTTGCGCCGCGAAGGGAATCACGGTGGTGGTGCCGCCGAACACCGCCGAGACCGTACCGGAATAAAAATCATCTGCCGTCATCACCCCGGACGACGAGATCTGCTCAATATGGCAATGCCCCTCAACCCCGCCGGGCAGCACCAGTTTGCCCGCGGCATCGATTACCTGGGCGCCGCCATTCCCGTTCTGGTCCAGGTTCTCGCCCAGGGCCACGATGCGACCGTCTTTTACGCCGACGTCCGCCTGAAAGGTATCGGCGGCGGTGGCCACGGTGCCGTTGCTGATCACTAAATCAAAGTTGGACATGTACAAGCCTCCATTCCCAAGCCATTCTCCCGCCTAGAGACGGGTGATGGCAACACCTGATATGTTACGCTTGCACCAAGGGAATCAATTAGCATTCTTGGGGCAGCATTTTTGGGGAGACGGTTTTGGCGGATTTATTGGGCATGGACCCGGACCGGATCGAACGGCTGCGCAGCCCGGATCGGTTGGAATATTTCGATCCGGCGAAAATCTGGCAGGTCCTGCGGCCCAAGCCCGATTGCACGGTAATCGACATCGGCGCCGGCGTCGGCTTCGTCACCCTGCCGTTCGCCAAGGCCTATCCCGGCGCGACGGTCTATGGTTGCGATATTCTCGAAGGCATGGTCGGACTGTTGGCCGAGGATGCCGCGGCCCAGGGTTTGGCAAACCTTGAAGCCAAGTTGATGGCCCCCAATGCCATTGATCTGCCCGACGGCTGCGGCGACTTTATCGTCATGGCACAATTGCACCATGAACTGGACGACCCTGAAGGCCTCATGGTGGAATGCCACCGACTCCTGTCACCGGGCGGCACCGTTGCCGTTGTCGATTGGACGGACGAGGATAACGGCCGCAGCCCCGCCAAGGGCCGCCGGGTGCCCGAGGCCACGCTTCGCGGCCATTTAAGTCATGCGGGATTCGGCGATCTGCAAAGCCACGAGATCTATGAATTTCACCAATTTGTTACTGGGCAGGCCTAGAATAAGGCCGAAGTTTCTTGGACCCAAATCGGTGTCGGCCGGAATGTCCGGCCACGCCCTTGCCGCATCCATCGTGTTTAACATAAATCTTTCCGATGCGGTCGGGGTCAAGGAATCCACCAGGTCGGTTCGCGATATGCTACAAATTTGCCAAACCCGGCGCGAAGGGGGCGGTGATGAAATTTGTCTGCGACGGCCCGAATGGAACCACCTGGTTTCGGGTCGAAACGGAAGCGGAGGCCGAACAGGAACCGGCGCTTATGGAACATGCGGTGGCAAAACATTTCCGCCGCGCCATGGATGCGGCGACCGCCAGCTACAAACCGACCTCGTCGGTCTATATCGAACAAAACATCGGCCTTGCCGCCCATCTGCAAAAGGCCAGCCCATTGTTCCTGACCCTGCGCGAAAACGACGGCACGGCTCTGGTCACCGCCATGCTGCCGCCCCAGGGCGAAAAGCAGCCTGGTTTCCGCATCATTATCGTCGGTGCGAAGAACGGCGACCCCTATAATGGCCATCAGGATGCCATCGCGGCGCTGAGCCGACATTTCGGCCTGACCCTGGACCGGGCGGACTGTTTTCCCTATGCGGGATAACGGCCGCCCGATGACTGGCATTGTTTGATGGCCTGATCTAATATTTTCTGCGGAGTAGTCGAAAGGTCGTTTGCCATGTCTGGTTTGCTATGTCTGAATTGACGGTCCGCCCCTTGCACGCGGCCTTGGGCGCGGAAATATCGGGCATCAATCTGGCCGAACCATTGGACGCGGCCACGTTCGGGGCCGTGCATCAGGCATGGATGGAGCATCTGGTTCTGGTATTCCCCGGCCAGGCCTTGACCGATGCCCAACATATCGCCTTTGCCCGGCGCTTCGGCGACTTGGAAGTCCATCATCAGGACATCATCAAATCGCAATCTGCGCCCGAAATATTCCGCCTGTCAAACGTCGATGACGCGGGCAATCTGCTGGCGGCCGACCATACCTCGATTGCGCAGATTTCGTTGGCCCAGCTTTGGCATACGGATAGCTCCTTCCGCCCCGTGCCGTCCATGGGATCGATCCTGCATGGCATCGAGGTAACGGATGTGGGTGGCGTGACCTGCTTCACCAACATGTACAAGGTGTTCGAGGCTCTGGACGAAACCACCCGGGCCCGTATCGCCGGCCGCGCGGCGCGCCACGATTTCGGCCATTTGGCCAAATTGGGGCCCGTAAAGCCACTGACCGAGGCCGAGCGCGAGGCCATGCCCCCGGTCTGGCAACCCATGGCGCGGCAACATCCGGTGACCAAGCGGACCTCCCTGTTCATCAGCCCGATCTATAACGATGCCGTCGAGGGCATGGAAGGTGCGGAGGCCATGGCGCTGCTGGCCCAGTTGACCGAACTGTCGGGACGGGAGGAGTTTGTCTACCGCCACGTCTGGTCCCCTGATGACATCGTGATGTGGGACAACCGCTGCACCATGCACCGGGTCACGCCTTATGATTTGTCCCTGCGCCGGATCATGCACCGGGCCGCGGTAATGGGTGACGGCCCGGTGATCGGCGTGTAGAGATTTACCACTGCCGTATTTGCAAATGCCGCAGTCTGCACTATGACAGCGCCTAGCTGATTTAGTGCGGGGGAGCCCTGGTGGCTTGCAAGTGGCGGCATGAATAGGACGGTTATCGCGGCGATTGATTTTCCGCGCCAGCAATTGCGCGGCGCCATTGTCGGCGCCATGATCTCCTTGGGCGTGGTGACGGGCTGGCAGATCCTGGCGCAAACCAATATATCGGTCGTGCTGCAGTGTACCGTTGCGACGGCATACGTTCTGGCGGTTTACAGAACCCTGAACGCCGCCAAGGAATATCGGGTCATTTTGGGCCGGGGCCTGGTCGGCCTTGGTACCATGGGCCTGCTATGCGCGGCCCTGATATATTTGCATGGACCGGCGGCGGAAGGGACGGCGATGTTCTGGGCCGCCTTGGGGGCGGCGCTGCTTTCGGCGCTGGGCCTGTGGTTGACCTTGCCGCCGCGGCTGGCGCCGCATGGCGAAAACCCGCGGGAAAATTCGCGGGCCATGGCCGACGGCTGGTCTGATTTCATCGCCTTCCACCAGGACAACCTCGCCCCGGCAATGGCCAAAGTGGAGCGGATCCGCCGCAAGACGGAATGGGATTATTGGAAACTGTCGGCCCTGGGCCTACCCGTCGCGGCCGCCTTGGGCTTGGGGCTGATCATCACGGGCCTGGCCGGACGGCCGCCTGGATGGTTATTCGGGATGGCGGCCATGACCTTGCTGCTGTGCGGCATAGGCGCCGCCATTCTGAGTTGGAAGCCGTCCCCGAACCGCCGTGAGGAGATCCTGCGGGACCTGGGCGGTTATTTGGGCCTGACTTATCATTTCGGCGGCGCCGAGGACCCTGATCAGCGCGCCGCCACGATGTTCGGTTCCGCCGATCATGGCAAGCGGCTAAACCTGCTGCCACCTTACCGGGAACTGAAGCTCGGCGCCGCCTTTCGTGGTTCCAGGGCCGGACAACCTTTCGTATTTGGCGAGGTCACCACCATTCCGCCGCGCAAGCTGGGACAGAACACGGCCCGCATGAGCCGGAATTTTCTTCTGTTCGTCATGGACTTGCCGCGGGCCTCGCCCGGCCGCACCATTTGTTTCGAGGACCGCGGCCTGCTGGGCCACGCCAAGCTGCGGCCCAACCTATCCTTCGACGGCGCGCCGCCCGGCCCGGCAGAGGGCGCGGATTTGGTCAAAAAAGTAATCCTTGGCCCGAACCAGGGCAATTGGGAGGTCAAGTACCTGGGTCTGAAGAATCCCGAATTCGAGGCGCGCTTTACGGTCTACACGGAGGACGAGGCGGACGCGCGGGCCCAATTGACGGCCCCTTTCATGGCGGCGGTGATGCGGGTGCGCCATGCCCTGCCCCTGATCCAAGTGCCCCGGTTCGCCTTCGACGAGGGGCAATTCCTCGTCGCTATCGAGGCGCCGCAACCCTGGCTCGATCTGGTCCCGCCCCGGGCCATGGCCATGGACGATCCGCGCTATGCCGAAGCCATCATGGACCGCCTGCAAATGATCCTCCATATCGCCGACAGCCTGGCACCGGGGACAGACGCCGGCAAGTGATCGCAGGCGTCAAGACGCCCGCATGCGGCGAAGCTAATGTTGTTGTTTTGTCACGGCCATTGGTGCTGCGCACTTGACGACGGAGGCAATGTAGGTTTTGAATTAAGATCAATGAAAATAAAGGGGTGGTAGTTATGCTTATCAATGAGATTCTTCGCACGGGCACCAAGCTTGTCGCCGCGCTGACCTTAGTCGGTGCGGTGGTGAACACCGCCCAAGCAGCCGACCCGAAAAGGGGCGGCACGCTGACCATTATCGACACGGCAAATCCCCGGCACTTCAACGCCGCCGTGCAATCTGGCGTCGCCACCATGGTGCCGGGCGCACAATTGTTCGCTACACTGTTGCGGCTCGACGGACAATTCAAAACCCATCCCTATCTGGCAACGGATTGGAAAGTCTCGGACGACGGCATGTCGGTCACGCTGAATTTGCGCAAGGGCGCAAAATTCCACGATGGCCATGACATTACCTCGGCGGACGTGGCTTTCTCCCTCAAGGCAAACCGCGATAACCACCCCTTCAAGGCGATGTTCGCCCCCTTGCAGGACGTGGAAACGCCGACCCCGCATCAGGTGGTCCTGCGCCTGAAACAGGCGCATCCTGCGCTATCGCTGGCGTTGACCGCGCCGCTGTCGGCGATTATTCCAAAGCATATTTATGGCGATGGACAGAATATCAAGAAGCATCCGCGCAACACCAAGGACGTGGTTGGCTCCGGCCCCTTCCGGCTGACGGCGTTCAAGCGGCGCGAGCACATCATCCTGGAACGCAATAACAACTATTTCATGGATGGGCCGTATCTCGACAAGATCGTGATGCAGAATTTCGGCCAGGTGGCCAGTCAGGTTATTGCCATGGAACAGGGCAAGGCCGACATGATGCATTGGAGCAGTTCCAGCCGGACCCTGGCGCGACTGAAAAAATCCAGCAATTTGACCGTAACTGGCGAGCACTATGTCGCCATTGGCCCAAACAACTGGATCGCCTTTAATCTGAAGCAGAAACAGCTGTCCGATGTGCGGGTGCGTCAGGCCATCGCCTACGCGGTTGATCGCAACTTTGTCACCAAGGCACTGCACGGCGGCTTTTCCAAACCGTCCACCGGTCCCATCGTGCCAGGTACGCCGTACTACACGGCCGATGTCGAACATTATGATCTTGACCTTGCCAAGGCCAACAAGATCCTCGACGACGCCGGCTATAAGAAGGGCGGCGACGGCATGCGCTTTACCCTCAAGGTGGATTATCTGCCGGCGGCGTCCATTGACGAGAACCAAAAGGCGATTGCCGAATATCTGAAGCCGGCATTGAAGAAGATCGGCATCAAGGTGGTCGTCAGGGTTTCGCCCGACTTCCCCACCTGGGCCAACTATGTGCGCAATTGGGATTTCGACATGACCATGGATGTCCCGTTTAACTGGGGCGACCCGGTGATCGGCGTGCATCGGACCTATTTGAGCAACAACATCAAGAAAGGCGTGATCTGGTCAAACACCCAGAACTACGCCAACTCTGAAGTGGACGCCCTTCTTGCCAAGGCTGGTGTTGAAATGGATCAGGCCAAGCGCAAGGGCCACTATGTCAAGTTCCAGCAAATTCTGGCCCGTGATCTACCGGTCTATCCGGTCAATGTGATCGCCTATCACACGGTCTTCAACAACAAAACCGTCAGCGGTGTTCCGGACACTGTGTGGGGCACGGCCCATCCCCTGGATCGGATCTACAAGCTGAAGTAAGGAAAGTTGGTAATGCGTTTCCCGGCGGGCCGGGGGTTGAGCCGTTGGCTCGGCCTCCCGGCCCGCACGGTGCATCGCAGGCGACA
>JAPYUH010000154.1 GCA_029936195.1 Alphaproteobacteria bacterium | reverse complement strand
ACCCCAGCCGCCAGGTGCCGCAACAAGGTCAACCCCGGTCGCGTGATCGGCTAGATAGGTACAGATGGCGGCGGATTCAAAAAGCGTCTTGCCGTCTATGACCGCGACCGGAAGCTTGCCAAGCGGATGCATCGCCCTGACCTCGTCACTTTTTTGCAGGTTCGGCCTCGACACCGATTCAAATGAGATGCCGGCTTCCAAAAGTGTCCGGCGACAACGTGAGGAGCGTGAGGTGCCGGATTCATACAATGTTACGTCCACGATAATTCTCCCCAATGATCTTTTGCCGGGATCAATTGCCGGGATCTTTTGCCGGCCCCGAACTCTCTCAGGACAACGGTCCGCTCAATAGGCCCCAGGCCAGTAAAGACAACCCGAGTACGCCAATAGCAAAGGCTATTGTGCGAAGGCCAGGTATTCCAGATAGATACAAAGGTGCATGAAGAAGTCTCGCGACAAGATAAATTTGTGCCCCAAGCACGGTGTAGTCATTTGAAACGCCAAGTATTGCCGTCAGGAGTACCAGCGGCGCAAATATATGAAGACCTTCCTTGAGGTTCACAATGGCTCTATGCAACCGCCCTCCCAGTCCTGGCTGCAGATGAGGGATATCATCCCGCCCGGCAAGCGCACTTAGGTTGCCATATTGCTTCATGGCCATCATGACCTGGATTGCGGTGAGCACGAACAGGAACAGCAGAACGGCCAATAGCATTGTGATCTCTTGTGTCATGTCGTTTTGATCTCCATTTTAATGCATGTTCATGAGTGGTGAATTGTCGGGACAGGCCCCGAAGGCATGGGCATAAGCATTCGTATTCAGAGCTCCCTACGGCGTGACATGCGTCCGCGTAAGCGTCATAAGAGACGTTAAAAGTCTGATCGGGACACTTGAGCTATAAAAAAAGTCGTCATTCTCGCCGCGGAGAACACGATCCTCTCCACCATCGCCTCACCCATGGATATGTTTCTGCAGGCGGGTGTGTTGTGGAATGTGACGATGGGAGAGGCGCCCATGCCCAAATTTGATGTGAAAATCGTCACCTCGGATGGCGGCCCGGTCATGGCGCTCAATCAGGTTCCAATCATACCCGCTTGCGCCATGCACGATATCAAGGATGCGGACGTGATTATTCTTCCCTCGCAGGGCTTCCTTTTTAATGCGCGGGACAAGGATCATTCCGACAGAATTGAATGGCTCAAGACTTGGTATGAAAAGGGTTCGGATCTTGCAAGTGTTTGTGCCGGCGCGTTCACGCTAGCATCCACGGGATTGCTGAATGGTAAAACAGCAACCACGCACTGGGGAATGGCAAAACAATTTGCCAAGGACTTCCCCGAGGTCGACTTGAGAACGGACCTGCTTGTAACGGACGAAGGCCGCTTGTTCTGTGGGGGGGCATTACCGCCGATCTGAATTTATCGCTGTATCTTATCGGGAAATATTGTGGGCGGGAAATCGCGCTGCAAAGCGCGCGATGCACTTTGGTCGACCTCGATCGTATCAGCCAGTCGCCGTTTGCGATGTTCAGTCCTGAAAAAATCACAGCGACAACAAGATTTTGGAAGCTCAGGAGTGGATGGAGAACAATCTAAGAGACAAAATCAGCATGGAAGGCATGGCCAAGGAAGCCGGCATGAGCCTTCGCCACTTTAACAGCCGGTTTAAGTCGGCGACTGGCGAAACCGTAACGAAGCACCTACAGTTGGTAAGGGTTGACGCGGCAAAAGTGGACCTGGTCAACACCAATCGACCCTTCGAGGAAATATCTCTGAACACAGGCTATGAAAACGTTAGCTTTTTCCGAAGGGTTTTCAAGAAAAATACCAGCCTTACGCCAGCGGAATACAGGCGGAGGTTCTGCCAGTTCTAAAGCTTCTTTCGGCGTATAGACGCAGGTTGAATGGCCATTTCTGGGCAATGACTTCTGATTAGCGTGATTTAACGGGGACACGGTGTTATTGCTGAAAAGCATGGTGTTACTTTTGAGCAGGCTCGTTCGGTTTTCCGCGATCCGTTTGCGATTTAACTCTTGGACGACCGGGCGGATTACAACGAAGACCGCTATATTCTTATTGGCATGTCGGTAGCTAATTTGCTCGTCGTTGTCCATACGGAACGTCATGACAAAAACCGAATAATTTCAGCACGAAGGGCGGAGCCCAACGAACCGCGATTTTACCATGAACAAAACCAATGATCCCGACAACCAACCGCTGAGCGACAACGATCTGAAACGGATGAAACGAACGCCCCAGGCTAAAATCATCCGCCGGGCGCTGAACCTCAGCCAACAGGAATTTGCCGCTCAATTTCAAATCTCAATCGGTACATTGCGGGACTGGGAACAAAATCGCGCGGAACCCGACGGCGCGGCGAAAGCCTATCTTCGCGTCATTGCCCGTGAGCCCGATGCCGACCGTAGAGCCTTGGAAAATTCACAATGACCATGAGCAGGTAATGTCACGAGCTATGCGCCAAGAGCATAGACGCTGCCATGACTTGATATCCGTAATTTTCAAAAGGGTGGCGTTATGAGATGCGGAAACCCACGAATGCCAGTGTCCAGATCGTCAAGCGCTTTCATTGGCGGGGTCGATCCGAATTCCGCTTTGGCGGTAATGACCGTATCATACTGTTGGGGATTATTTAGCCCCGCAGCGAAATGCCCAGGACCGCCTCCAAATCGGCGATGGCCTGGTCCGGGCCGGTGACCTTGATGGTGGTCATGCCCATGGCGCGGGCCGGCTTTAGGTTGACGCCCAGGTCGTCCAGGAAGACCGCCTCCGTTGGCGCGATCTCCAGCATTTCGCAGGCGATTTCGTAGAACCGCGGTTCCGGCTTGCGGATGCCGGTCTGACTGGATTGAACCACGTGGCCGAATATTTCCATGACTTCCGCGATGCGCGCGGCCTGGTCCGCGTCGCGGGTCATGGAGGGGCCGTGGCCCGTGCGCATATTGTTGGTCAGGCAGGCGGTCTTGTAGGACTTGGCGACGATTTCCAGGGCCGTGACCATTTCGGGCTGCAGATTCCCCGACAGCAGGGGCAGGATCTCGCTGCCGTGGACTTCGTGGCCGGCGGCCTTGGACTCCGCCGCGAACAGATCGCCGAATTCTTCCCGGCTAACCTCGTTCCGCTCCATCAGGGCCCAGGCATTGCCGTCGGAATTCCGCGCATTAATGGTGCGGATGAAATCCTTGGGCAGGCCCTTGGCGGCCTCGTACGTGGTGAAGTTGGCGAAGGGCGAGGTGGTGAAGACGCCGCCGAAATCCCACAGCACCGCTTTGATGCCGGCACGCTGGTTACTCATATGATGATTATTCCTAGTCTTCCGCTTTTTTCAACTCAAGCGAGGCTGAATTCAGGCAATAACGCAATCCGGTGGGTTGCGGGCCGTCGGGAAAGAGGTGGCCCAGATGGCCGTCGCAGCGGGCGCACATTACTTCCGTGCGGCGCATGAAGAGGGAATTATCCGCCTCCTCGATAATGTTTTCGGCCGCTAAAGGTGTATGAAAACTGGGCCAGCCGGTGCCGGACTCAAACTTGCTCTCGGACGAAAA
This sequence comes from Alphaproteobacteria bacterium, assembly GCA_029936195.1. Lineage (GTDB taxonomy): Bacteria > Pseudomonadota > Alphaproteobacteria. Next base: position 5,786 of record JAPYUH010000154.1, on the reverse strand, counting down.
CAGCTCCAACCCGCAACAGATGCAGGTGTAAACGCCCGCATCATGGCAAGAATTATAGCCGGGGCCGAAGGGCCGCTCCGTGCCTTTTTGCCGCGCCACGTGATATTGCTCGTCATTCAACTGGGCTCGCCATTCGGCATCCGTCTTGACGACCTTGTCCATCTCCCACCCCCGCATGGTTTCCTAAATTTTCTTCAGTGCCTTACTGATTTGCTTGATCTGATGCTTGATGTCCAGGGAGATTTTCGAGGTCACCTCCAGATCCCGGTCCTCCAGCACATCGCCGTCGTGGCTTTCCGCCCAGGCATTGATGGTTTCATCCCGCTGTACCAGCAACCGGGCGATCTGCGGTTGATACAGCGCCACCATGGCGGTGATCCAACGGTTGGCGGCCCAGGAGGGATAGGTGTGGTCAACCTCGAAGCGGTCCAGCAGTTCAATGACATCCGTTGCCCTGTACCAGATTTCTCCCGTGACCCAGCGGTTGGTGGTGAACAGATGCGTGGGATAGCCCTTGGGGTCCATGACGATGGCGATCAGATGGCAAATTATGTCATCCCCGGTTGGCCATTCCGCCGTATCGCCATAAGGCGCCGGCGTCATGCGGGGAATTGAGCGGTTGAACGTGATTTGGTGATGCGTGCTCAATTTGAGAGAGCGAAAATCGGGGACACGCCGCCGCTAGTCGCCGCGCAACCAGGCCGCGGCTAGTTGATGGGCGATGGCCAGGGGGGCGGGCATGCGGGTTTTGGATTGGTCCTGCCAGCTGTCCACCATGTCGGCGATCTGGGAGCGGGTAAACCAGCGGGCTTCTTCCAGCTCGTTGGGGTCAATCTTGATCTCCGTCGTCTCCGCCTCGGCGAAGCAGCCCATCATCAGCGACGAGGGGAACGGCCAGGGCTGCGAGAACACATAGCGCACTTCGCCCACCTTGATCCCGGCCTCCTCGAAGACCTCGCGGCGCACGGTTTCCTCGATGGTTTCGCCCGGTTCCATGAAACCGGCAAGGGCGGAATAACTGTTGGCGGCGAAGATCTTCTGGCGGCCCAGCAGGCAGTTCTCGCCATCCAGCACCAGCATGATGGTGACCGGGTCGGTGCGGGGGAAATGCATGGCGCCGCAGCCCTCGTCGCTGCATTTGCGGGAATAACCGGCCTCGCCCATATGCGAGCGCTGGCCGCAGACCGAGCAGAAGCCGTGGCGGGCATGCCAATCCAGCATCGAGCGGGTCTGCGCCAAGATGGCCGCGTCCGCCCCGTCGCAGGCGGAGGCGGCGCTGCGCACGTCAATCCATTTACCCAATTCCTGCAAGGGTGCGTCGGCCTTTTGACTTCCCGTGGCCGAGACGTCGACGGCAAAGTGGGAACTGCCTTTGATCTGGCCCAGATAGACCACGTTGGCGCCACTGGAAATGAACGGCTGCACGTCTGCTTTCTGGCACCACCCGATGCGCATGGTTTCGCCCGGCATCATCAGGCCGCGCAACTGCCACATGGGCAGAAAAGCGGTATCGGGTTCGTTCATTTGCCCGCGCAACCAGTCTTGATCCCGCCGCTCGTTGCCCATTCTGTTCATCGGGCTGCCGGCGAAGGTATTGATAAACTCCATAATCCGTCCGCTTTTTCCTGAAAAATACATCTTTCCGAGCGGGCAAGGTGCCACAAGCCACCGCTTACGGCAAACCGTGCGCTTTGGGGGCTTGCGCTGGACGGGACAAGCGCCCATAAAGCGGGCGGAAGAGCGGCTGCGGACGGGCTGCTTGCCAATCCGGTCAGGTCCGAGAGGAAGCAGCCGCAACAAGATTTGCCCGGGTCGCCGGTCGTTCTTCCACTTCTCCACATTCCTATATCGATGCCATCGTGCTAGCCTGGGTCTGGCCATGAACGAGAATAACCTGGATAGCCCGACCCAAAGTTCAGCATCGGAACCCGCCACCGGGAACGATGCCGCTTATCGGGTTCTGGCGCGCAAGTACCGGCCCCAGGAATTCAGTGAACTGGTGGGCCAGGACGCCCTGGTCACCACCATTACCAATGCCATCCGCGAGGACCGCATCGCGCACGCCTTTATCCTGACCGGGGTGCGGGGCGTGGGCAAGACCACCACCGCGCGGATCATCGCCCGGTCCCTGAACTGCATCGGCGCGGACGGCCAGGGCGGACCCACGGTGACGCCCTGCGGGGTTTGTGAACATTGCCGGGCAATCGCCGATTCGCGTCATGTTGATGTGCTGGAGATGGATGCGGCATCCCGCACCGGGGTCGACAACATGCGCGAATTGCTCGACAGCGTGCGCTATCTGCCGGCCTCGGCCCGCTTCAAGATTTATATTATCGATGAAGTGCACATGCTTTCCATCGCCGCCTTCAACGCCTTGTTGAAGACCTTGGAAGAGCCCCCGGCGCATGTGAAGTTCATCTTCGCCACCACGGAAATCCGCAAGCTGCCGGTGACCGTCCTCTCCCGCTGCCAGCGTTTCGATCTGCGCCGCATCGGGGCCGAATTGCTGGTGGCGCATTTTTCCGCCATTGCCGAGGCGGAGGGCGTCAGGGCGGAGGCGGAGGCGATGAATTTGATCGCCGGGGCCGCCGAGGGCTCGGCCCGGGACGGCCTGTCCCTGCTGGACCAGGCCATCGCGCACTGTGGCGGCGGAGCGGGCGGCGGCGAGGTCACGGCGGCTCAGGTACGCGACATGCTGGGCTTGGCCGACCGGGTGCGCATCTATGATCTGTTCGAGGCCTTGATGCGGGGCGATGTGGCCGCCGCGCTGTCGGAGCTGCGGGAACAATACGACCTGGGCGCCGATCCGGAGGTGGTGCTGCGCGATCTGTTGGAGCTGACCCATCTGCTGACCCGCCTGCAGGTTGCACCCTCGGCCGGCGCCGATCCGGGCCTGTCGGAGGTGGAGCGGAGCCGGGCCGAGGCCCTGGCCGCCGGCCTATCCATGCCCGTTCTGGCGCGCACCTGGCAGATGCTTTTGAAGGGCTTGGGCGAGGTGCGGTCGGCGCCCAGCGCCCTGGCGGCGGCGGAAATGATTCTGATCCGCCTGGCCTACAGCACCGACCTGCCGACGCCCCTGGATGCAGTGCGCCAGGTTACGGGTGGTGGAGTTGCGGGTGGTGGGGCGACAGGTGGTGGGGTCAAGGGTGGCGATACGTCAGCCGCGCCGGCGGCAAAACAAACATCGGCACCAACAGAGATGGCAACTACGCCGCCTGCATCGGCGAGCCCGACCGCGACGCGGCTGGGCTGCGGCGCCGTCGCCGCAGCCCAGCCGGAGCCCTATATGGCCCCGGATCCCGAACCCGCCGCCTCTATTGCCGCCAAGGGTGTCTTGATCGACAGCTTCGCGGCGATCGTGGAACAAGCCCGAACCAGGCGCGAGGCCCGCCTTTATCACCACCTCATGGAAGATGTCTCCCTGGTCGAATTCCGCCCAGGCCATCTGGAGATTAATCCGGGCGGTGACGCGCCCTTGGACCTGGCCAACACCTTGCGCGGCAAACTGGAAAGCTGGACCCAGCGGAACTGGGCCGTGGTGATCAACAGTCAGTCGCAAGGCCTCGCGCCCCTGGCCGCGCAAAAGCGCCAGGCGGGGGCTGATATCCAGACCGAGGCGGAAAACGACCCCCTGGTCCGCGCCGTGATGGATACCTTTCCCGGCGCCAAGGTCACCGGTGTCCGGCCCCTCGGCGGCTCCGACGGCGCTCATGGCAGCGGCGTTGGGGGCGGCGTTGGGGACGGTGGCCCTGACGAGGATGGCCCGGCCTCCAACCCGAATTTTGACACGGATGAAGTGGAGCAGTGATGAAAAATCTGAGCCAGATGATGCAACAGGCCCAGGAGATGCAGGGCAAGATGCAGGAAATGCAGGCCCGCATGGAAGAGGTGGAAATGACCGGCCAGTCCGGCGCCGGCCTGGTCAGCGTCACCTTGAACGGCAAGGGCGAGATGCGTGGCCTGAAAATGGACCCATCCTTGAAGGACGGCGACGTGGAGGTCATGGAAGACCTGATCATGGCCGCCCACAACGACGCCAAGCGCCGGGTCGAAGTCTACACCCAGGAAGAAATGAGCAAGCTGACCGGCGGCCTGAACCTGCCGCCGGGCATGAAGCTGCCGTTTTAGGGCCCTGATTGATTTGGCGACGTTTACATGACCGGAACCCAAATTGATCAGTTGATCCAATTGCTGGCCAAGCTGCCGGGCCTCGGTCCCCGTTCGGCGCGGCGGGCGGCCCTGCATCTGATCAACCGCAGGGAAAGCCTGCTGCAGCCCTTGGCCCAGGCCATGACCCAGGCGGCCGGATCGGTCGCGGCCTGCGAGGTTTGCGGCAATCTCGACAGCCTGCAGCCCTGCGCCATCTGCCGTGATCAACGCCGGGACCCGGGCATTATCTGTGTTGTGGAAAGCGTGGCGGACCTCTGGGCCCTGGAACGAGCGGCGGTATTCCGCGGGCGCTACCACGTCCTGGGCGGCACCCTGTCGGCCCTGGATGGGGTCGGCCCGGAAGATCTGAACGTGGGCGCCCTGGTGTCCCGCGCCGGCGAGGGGCCGGTGAGCGAAGTTATCCTGGCCACCAACGCCACGGTGGACGGCCAGACCACGGCGCACTATCTGGCCGAAAAACTGGCCGATTGCGGGGTCAAGGTATCCGGCCTGGCCCATGGCGTCCCGGTCGGCGGAGAACTGGATTATCTGGACGACGGCACCCTGGCCACGGCGCTGGGCGCCCGGCGCCCGCTTTAGAGCATTTACAATGCAGTCTGAACCACCCGCCAGGGGCGGACGTACAGATACAGTGCCGCGGCGACCAACATGGCCCCGGCAAAGACGGTGGCGGCGGGCCAGGCGCTGCCGTCGTGCAGCAAGACCACGCAAAAGGTGCCCAGGGCACTGACCGCCATGGGCAGGGCGCCCAGCATGGCGGCGGCATGGCCATGCCCGGCGCGGCAAACATCAAAGGCCCGCACCGGCGCCGTGGCGAAGATCAGGCCCAGGGCAAAGGCGAACAGGCATTGGCTGGCGGTGATGGTGATCGCACCGGCGGCGGCATCGTCCCAACCCGCCGCCAGCAACTTGTCGGAATTGACGTGCCCCGCCGCCCGGTTCACGGCCAGGGAGCCAAGGAAAAAGGCCAACTCTATGGTGGCGTAGCAATAGCCATACTGGTCCGTCGGCACGCCCAGGCGTTCGATGAACAGAAACGGGAATTCGGCGATGATGGCGAACAGTCCGCCCAGCACCAGGGACATGATCAAGGTGTAGGTCATGAACGGCCCATCGCGCAACAAGGTATAGTAGCCTCCGAAAATTCGGCCCGGGCGCAGGGCGTGGCGATCCGGCTTGACCAGGGTTTCGGGCAGCAGGACGAAGTTGGAGCGCCAGCCAAACCAGACATGCATGTGGCCGCCCACCACTGGACCGATGGCGGGCGCCAGGGCGATGGCCATACCATAGACCGCCAGAATCCGCACCGCGCCCGCCGCGCTGTACAGCTCGCGGATCACCGCATACCCCACCACCGCCTCGGCACAGGCGGTCAGGCCCTGCAGCACCCGGCCCAGGATCAGCGCGTCGATGGAGCCGGCGATGGCGCAAAGAGCCGTGGAGGCGGCAAAGCCGACCATGCCCAGCAACAACACCGGCCGCCGCCCGATGCGGTCCGACAAGGGACCCCAAAACAATTGCGCCAGGGCATAGGCGACCAGGTTCAAGGTCAGGGTCAATTGCACCCGGCCCGCATCCGCGCCGAAGACGCCCTGCAAATGGGGCAATGACGGCGT
>JAPYUH010000414.1 GCA_029936195.1 Alphaproteobacteria bacterium | reverse complement strand
GTGTACGGCGATCAACAGCGGTTTTTCGACACATACTTCGCGCGCTTCCCCGGCAAATATTTCAGCGGCGACGGCTGCAAACGCGATGCGGACGGCTACTATTGGATCACCGGACGCGTCGACGACGTCATCATCGTCAGCGGCCACAACCTCGGCACCGCGGAAATCGAGGGCGCCATCGGTGGTCATCCCGCCGTGGCCGAGGCGGCGGTGGTCGGCTATGAACACGACATCAAAGGCAACGCCATCTACGCGTACGTCACACTGAAAACCGGCGAGGAAGTCACCGATACGATGCCCGCCGAGATCGTGAAACAAGTCCGCGCCGACATCGGCCCGCACGCGTCGCCGGAAAAAATCCAATTCACCGACGGCCTGCCCAAAACGCGCAGCGGCAAAATCATGCGCCGCATCCTCCGAAAAATCGCCGAAGGCGACACCGAAAACCTCGGTGACATCAGCACTCTGGCGGATCCGGCCGTGGTGGAGTCGCTAGTGGCCGGCCGGGTGGCGTAGCCTGGTAGGGATATGCTGCGCAATTTCCTGCCGGGAGCACAAACATGAGAAAAATTCTTCTACTCATCGGCACGCGCAAGGGCGCTTTTATCGCTGCCAGCGATGAGGGGTGACGAGGGCGGGCACTGGGAAGTCCTCTTCAACTGGCTGCCGCCGATTTACTCGGTGGAGGCGGTGATGGTTGATTGAGTCCGCCGCGCTGGACGAAATTTGTTTGTGCCCGCCGCCGGGTCGGTTATAATTCAGGCGGCTTTTTGTTGCCGTTCATCATGTGGAAAACATGGCACAGTATCCTCTGCTGGCTGGCCGTCCCAGGGCTGGCATTTGTGGCTTGGTTGTTTCAGGGCTATGGCTTTGATGTGCTCCAGCAAATGCGGCAACTGGAACGCGTTCCCCGCAGTCAAATCATTTCCGTGATCGAGGGTGAGGTGAACCTGGAAGGCAAAGCCAGCAGCTTGGGCAGCTCGTTGCGCGCGCCGCACACCGGAACCGAGTGCCTTTATTATCTTTATATTCTCGAGGAGGAACGCGAGGACAGCGATGGGGACAGTTACTGGGCGGAGATCCGGCGGGAAAGCGAGCGGGTGGATGTGTTCCTGCTCAGGGACGAGAGCAGTGAAATTGAGGTGCTGTCGGCCGGGGCGGAGATCAACGTGGAGAGCCACTCGTCCGTTGTAGGCGATTACCGGCACACTGAATTTCGACTGCACCCCAACGACGAAGTGTTTGTGTTTGGCTATGCCGGCAAGGACTTGAAGCAGAACCGCATCGGGTTTGAAACTGAGGGCTTGTACACGCCGATCATTTCCACCTTCGGCGAAAAGGGCGAGCGCCGGGACATGGCCTCGGCCAGCCTGTTGTGGTCCTTTGGGGCGCTGGCGGCGGCGTCCTTCGCAGTCATGTTCTGCTGCTGGGGGCTGAAGGTCCACCGGCTTCTGGTATTCCTGACCATCGTCTCGCTGGTGCAGGGTGTCGGGCTGGTGTACCTCGGGCTGACCATGCTGCGGCATGACTTGGAAAGCTCCCGCGCGCGCGCCCTATCACATCAACAACGGGCCAAGGAGGAAGTCCAGGCACTGCTGGACCGCGGCGGGGTGCGGTGGGATGGAGACTGGTCAGATGCGGAGGTTTTTGCCGCGAGGGGCGGAGTGAATCGGCTGCCGGCGGAGGATGCCGCGCGTGTCCGGGGCATTTACGGTGACACGGCCGCGGGCATCGCGCGATTCAATGCCGTGCGCGCGAGGTTCCCGGAACGAATGCTGGCGTCTGGCTGGGACGTCGCGCCGCTGCCGGAAATGCGGCAGGCCAAGGCCTTTGCGGCTGGTTTCGACCGGCAAAAGAGCATCGAGAAG
>JAPYUH010000413.1 GCA_029936195.1 Alphaproteobacteria bacterium | reverse complement strand
CGCTCTCCCAACTGAGCTACGGCCCCTGAAAATCCGCTGGCATATAGGAACCTACGCCGGGGGCTGTCAAGCGCTAGAAGTTCCGCGGCGGACCAACTTGGGCGCTTGCGTTGGCGGCTGGGGGGCATTACATCTGGGGTGCCCGCCGAATTGGCGCCCAAAGGAGGCTGGAGCTTCGCATGTGTTCCGTTATCGAATTGGTTTCAAGCGTTATCATGCTGTATTTCTGGATGATCCTGATCCAGGTCGTGATGTCTTGGCTGGTGGTCTTCAACGTCATCAACACCCAGAACCGCTTCATCTACACGGTCGGCGATTTCCTGCACAAGATTACCGAACCCGCCTTGGGGCCCATCCGCCGCCTGATGCCCAATCTGGGCGGCCTTGATCTGTCGCCCGTTGTGCTGATCCTGCTGTTGGTGTTCCTCCAGAACCTGCTGCGCGAAGTCAGTGGTTGCGGCCACGGCTTCTAGAATTATTCCGTTTTTTGCGGAAACGCCGGACCAGCCCACTCCCCCACCCGGCCGCCCTCGTAATCATCATGAATGGGCGGCCGGGTGGGGGAGTGGGCTGGTCCGGCGACAAAATTGTTACCTAGCCGCCCGCCACGCCTTGGGTGTTCACATATAGGGCATAGAGCGATTGGCTGGCCGCCATGAACAGGCGGTTGCGCTTGGGGCCGCCAAAGCAGACATTGGCGCAGCGTTCGGGCAGGGCGATACGGCCGATTTTGGCGCCGTCGGGGGCGAAGACCAGAACGCCGTCCAATTCCGACCTACCCATGCCCCAGCCGCACCACAAATTACCGTCCACATCGCAGCGCATGCCGTCCGGCGTGCCGCCGGGGCCCGCGTCAATATGCACCCGCTTGTTGGAGATGGATTGGCCATCGGGGCCCACGTCGTAGGCCAGGATCTTGCGGTTCGGTTCGCCGCGGGACTCGACTACATACAGGATGCTCTCGTCCGGCGAAAAACACAGGCCGTTGGGACCCAACACATCGTCGGCTACCACCGTGATCCCGCCACCGTTGCCGTCAATACGATAGACCGCCTGCGGCACCTCCGGATCGGCCTTGTGGCCCTCGTAATTGCCTAGGATGCCGAAGGGGGGATCGGTGAACCAGACGGACCCGTCGGATTTCACCACCACGTCATTGGGGGAATTCAACGGCTTGCCGCCCCATTGATCCATCAAAACGGTGATAGTGCCGTCATATTCCGTTCGCGTGACCCGCCGGCCGCCATGTTCGCAGGTAATCAGTCGGCCCTGGCGGTCCCGTGTGTGGCCGTTGGCAAAGTCCGACGGTTTGCGATAGGTGCCGACCCGGCCGGTTTCCTCGTCCCACTTCAAAATGCGGTTGTTGGGTATATCGCTCCACAACAGATAGCGGCCGTCGCCGAACCAGACCGGCCCCTCGGCCCAGCGGCAGCCGGTGTACAGGCGCTCCACGGCGGCCGAGAAGATGCGATATTGGTCAAACGCTGGGTCCAGGGACTCGATCAATGGGTCGGGATAGCGGGGATGCTCGCGCCAGCCGGCGCTTTTCGGATGACGGCTCATGTTACTCTCCCTCGAACGACATCAGGGTGCGCACGGGCACGCCCATCTCTTCCAGCCGCGCGCGGCCGCCCAGATCGGGCAAATCGACGATGAAGGAGGCTCCGACCACCTCGCCACCCGCATCACGCACCAGTTGGGTGGTGGCCGCCGCGGTGCCCCCCGTGGCGATCAGGTCGTCGATGATCAGGATCAGGTCGCCCTGCTCGACGCTGTCGATATGTATTTCCACCTCGTCCGTGCCGTATTCCAGCTCGTACTCCACGGATATGGTCTGCCAGGGCAGCTTGCCCTTCTTGCGCACGGCGACAA
>JAPYUH010000412.1 GCA_029936195.1 Alphaproteobacteria bacterium | reverse complement strand
GCAAAGACGGCCTAGGTCGCTGCCAGGATCATGTCGGCGGCCTTCTCCGCTACCATGATCACCGGGGCGTTGATGTTGCCCGACGGCATGGTCGGCATCACCGAGGCATCGACCACTCGTAGCCCCTCCATGCCCTGCACCTTCAGGTTGGGGTTGACCACGGCCATAGGGTCATCCGCCGCTCCCATCTTGCAGGTGCCCATGACATGGTATGTGGTGGCCCCGGAGCTGCGGGCATAGTCGAGCAGTTCCTCGTCGCTCTGCCGCTCTGGCCCGGGGTTCATCTCATAGGCCCGGTATTTGGCCAGGGCGTCGGCTTCGCCGACCTGGCGGGCGATGCGCATGCCGCCGACCAGGGCTTCGCAGTCGATCTGTTGGCTGAGGAAATTTGGCCGGATCTTCGGCGGCGCAAACGGATCGGGCGAGCCGATATGGATCGAGCCCTGGCTTTCCGGCCGACACTGGTAGACCCCGATGGTCATGCCTGGCTCGTCGTCCAGCGCCCGGGTGTTGGCATCGCCGAAACTGCCGTGCACGAAGAAGAACTGGCAGTCGGGTGTTTCGAGCTCGGGCCGGGAGCGCACGAAACCGTGGCCGATTCCAGCCGTGAAGGTCAGGATGCCGCGCCGGGTAAAAGCGTATTTGATGACCTCGCGGGCGAAGCGCAGGCCCTTAGTGTCCTCGTTCAGGGTAATGCGCTGGTTGACCCGCCAGTTCAGGCGCGCGGCGAAGTGGTCCCGATAGTTCTCGCCGACGCCTGGCAGCTCATGTAGCGGTTCGATGCCGTGTTCCCGCAGCAGTGCCGGCGCGCCGATGCCGGACAACTCCAGCAGCTGCGGAGACTGCACCGCACCGGCGCTGACGATCACGGAAGCGGTAGCCCTGTCTTCCTGGGCCTTGCCATCCAGGTCATAGCTGACACCGACGGCACGTTTGCCCTCAATCAACAGTTTCTTCACATGGGCGTTGGTGACGACGTTGAGGTTCGGGCGTCGACGCACCGGGTCCAGGTAGGCGGCCGCAGTGCTGTGCCGCCGGCCGTTCTTCTGGGTGATCTGGTAGTAACCGAAGCCGTCCTGCTTGCGGCCGTTGTAGTCAGGGTTGCGCTCGAACCCGCTCTCCACGCCGGCCTCGATGAAGGCGTCGATCATCTCGTGCCGCTCGTACATGTCGGCCACGTTGAGCGGCCCCTCGCTGCCGCGTACGTCGCTGCTGCCCCGCTCGAAGCTTTCGGTCTTACGGAAATACGGCAGTACGTCCTCGTATGACCAGCCCTGGTTGCCCAGTTGCGCCCAGACGTCGTAGTCGAGCGGCTGGCCGCGCACATACAGCATGCCGTTGATAGAACTGGATCCGCCCAGGGCCTTGCCCCGTGGGATCGGAATGCTTCGACCTTTGACGTTGTCCTCCGGCTCGGTCTTGAAGTTCCAGTTGAGCGTCGGGTGGTTCAGAAGCTTCTGGAAACCCACCGGCACATGGATCCAAAGATTGCGGTCCTTGCCGCCGGCCTCCAGCAGCAGCACCTTGTTGCTCAGATTGGCACTGAGCCGGTTCGCCAACACGCAGCCTGCCGATCCGGCCCCGATGATAACATAGTCGTAGTACATGGCGTTGACCCTCCACATGGCGCCGGCCCGGTCCTGTGTGGGCAGGCGTTTTGGCTGAGATTAGCCGGACACGGCGCAGGTGGGAACTCCGCTAAACCGCCTTGTCGAGTTTCCGGAAGATGGCATCCTGATTGATGCCGTTAGCTTCCCGCAACAGGGCCCGGCCCAAGTGTACTGTAGCAGATACTGCTTTGGAGAGCAGCTACAACATACTGGCATCCTGGATTGCCTCAAATGCAACTTTTACAAATACAGCAATCATCGAAAT
>JAPYUH010000411.1 GCA_029936195.1 Alphaproteobacteria bacterium | reverse complement strand
CCGGATTTTGCTTTGCTATTTCAGCTGCGATTGTCTCATTTGGGGCATTAATTGGCGCCTGGTGGTGGTAATATTTTGGGCGCGCATTATTTTTGCGGACTAGGAAATCACCATGACCGAACCGAAAGACTTGCCCTACAAAATCAAGCGCCGTGAAGAGATCGCCCGCGCCGAGGGCCTGCGCGTACAAATCCTCACCCTGGCGGCGGGGGAGGAAATTCCCTGGCACAGCCATTCCATCATCGACGACGATTTCTTCTGCATGGAAGGCCCCATGGTGGTGGAGACGCGGCGGCCCGATGCCGCCAACAGGCTCATGCCCGGCGAAACACTGAAAGTATCCGTCGGCCAGCCCCATCGTGTCATTGGGGAGGGCGGCGGACCCTGCCGGTTTCTGCTGGTGCAGGGCGTCGGCGAGCACGACTTTGTGCCGGAATAGGGCTTTTTCTGAATGCGCAATTGCCGTCATCCCGGCACGAGCCACGGCCCATCGTCATCCCCAGGCGTAGCGAAGCGAAGACCCGGGGATCCAGAGCCACGAACATTTGTGCTTGTTGCCCTGGATTACCGGGTCGAGCCCGGCAATGACGCAAAAAGAGGCTATATGTCTTGACGGTCTCTCAGATCATAAGGGAACTTATATGACCGAGTTGATCCTGCATCACTATGACTTCTCCAACTATTCCGAGAAGGTGCGCCTGGCGCTGGGCTACAAGGGCCTGGCCTGGCAATCGGTCATCATACCGCCCATCGCGCCAAAGCCCGATCTAACCCCGTTGACAGGCGGCTACCGCCGCACGCCGGTGCTGCAAATCGGCGCCGACATATACTGCGACACCTCCCTGATCGTGCGCGAGCTGGAGCGCCGCTTCCCAACCCCCACCCTGTTTCCCGCCGAACTGACCGCCGTCGCCGATGCCATCACCTATTGGGCCGAGAACCGTTTGTTCCGGCCGATTTCCCTGTATGTCTCCGGCTCGAACCTGGAGCATTTGCCGGAGGGTTTACAGGCTGACCGGTCGATCATGCGCGGCCTGCCCCCACCCAGCGCAGGGGCCATGGCGCGGGCGGTCGTGCGGAATGCGCCCTTGGTCCGCCCGCAATTGCAGCAGGTTGAAGCCATGTTTGCCGATGGCCGAACCTGGATCGCTGGCGAGGCCGTGACGGTGGCCGATCTCGCCGTCTATCATGCGTTGTGGTTCTTCACCGCGCGCACGGAATTGCTGCGGGCCGACATCGCGCCCTTTGCCCGCATCAACGAATGGATGGGCCGCGTCCGCGCGTTCCGCCACGGCAGCCCAACGGCGCTCGTCGCCGCGAAGGCCCTGCGCGCGGCGGCGGACGCGGACCCCGTTGCACCAAGACCCTCGCGCCGCTTTGACGAAGACCTTGAATTGGGCGCAATGGTGCGCGTGCGGGCCGATGACTATGGCCAGGACCCGGTCGAGGGCCGCCTCGTCTTCCTCGATGGCAATGAAGTCGCGCTCAGCCGGGACGACCCGCAAGTTGGTACCGTGGCCGTGCATTTCCCGCGCCTGGGCTATGACCTGCGTCCCCTGCGCGGCGCGAAGCCCGGATAGCCGTCACTCGAACAGATATTCAACCTCGCCCCAGGTATCCGTCGGGAACACCCACATCAGCGTCAACGGCGTCTCGCCAATATTTGCGATGCCGTGGGTGTGATTTTCGGGGATGTAGATGATCGAATTCGGGCCGACGGTTTGCTTGCGGCCGTCAATAAGCAGTTCGCCCGTCCCCTCGCGGATCCAATAAACTTCCTGTGGGCCGTGGTGGTGTGGCGCCAGCGTGGTGCCGGGGGGAAATTGCAATACGCCCAGGGAGAGGCCGTGACTGGGCGTGCGGTCACGATCAATCAA
>JAPYUH010000410.1 GCA_029936195.1 Alphaproteobacteria bacterium | reverse complement strand
GTGCCCTTGAGCCCGAAGAATTGGCCGTGAGCATCATGTCCGAGATAATTATGGTCCGGCGTGGCGGCGACGGCGGGCAGATGCAGATGGGCGATTGGTACGTCGACCGCGCCGCTGAGATAGTTGATTGCTCCTAGGAGTCTTCGCCAGAGTCTACGGTGGAAGCCTAGGCCCCGGCTGATGCCCGGCGTTTGGGCGATACTCCTGGCCGCGGGCGAGTCCAGCCGCATGGGCCAACTCAAGGCCCTGCTTCGCTGGCGGGGCACCACCCTCCTCGAACATCAGCTTCGGGCTCTTCTAGACGCCGGAGTCGAACAGGTCATAGTGATCTTGGGGCATGAAGCTGATCGCCTTAAACCAATAATAGAGGCTATAGAAGGGGCATCGTGGACCCTCAACGAAGACTACCTCCAGGGAAAAACGACCTCGCTTAAAGCTGGCGTAGCGGCCCTAGTCGGCCAACAGCTCTCCGACGTTCTCTTGCTGAACGTGGACCAGCCAAGAAGCGCCGACACAGTTCGGACGCTGCTGGAACGCCACCGGGCGTCGCCTTTCCAGATCACCATTCCAACCCACGGCGGCAAAGGCGGCCACCCCATATTCATTGCGGCAGAGTTGTTGCCGGAACTGGCGGAAATTGAAGAGGAAACCCAAGGCCTAAAAGCAGTGGTGCGGCGTCACGCGGACGTCACCGAGCGGTTCGAGCTCGAGGATGAATCCCTCCTCTGGGACCTGAATACCCCGGAGGAATACCAGAAGGCGCTGGATACGACCGCCTGATCCGGTGCCGCACAAGAAACAAAAAGACCCGGCGAATCTAGCCGGGTCTTTTTGTTTCTTGCCGTTATTGTTTGCCCCTGATCACGCTGGCTGTGGTTGTCGTTTTATGAAGTTGCCGGGTAGAGCCAGGGAAGATAGGAATCCCAGGAAGAAAAGTCCGGACGCGAAGTAGAACGCCGCGTGCCAACCGAACCCATCCCAATCCAGGCCAAACCATCTAACGCCGTCGATTATGATCCCGGCGATGATCGAAGCCATAGCGCCGAAGAACGCGTTGCTACCCCACATCAGTCCGATGAACGTCCCTTCGAGGCCCTTGCCCGCCGCCACGTCGATAGCCGCCGCTTGGGTCAACGAGTTCACCGAGAACAGGAAAACACCGAATAACACCACGGAGATGGTCATTAGCGGCCCGTCTCCACCGAGCGCCATCGTAGTTGGAAATATCACCGCTGATGCCATGATGAATATTATGATCGGCTTTCTTCCGATGCGGTCGGACAGAGCTCCAAACATCGGCCCAGCGAAGATGCCCGGCGCGGCCAGCAGAGCGACATGGAAGCCAACCAAGAAGGTGCTAAGTTCCAATTGGTCCGACAGATACAGAGGAATGACCCAGAGCAAGGACCTGTCGCCCATCCCTCGAACCGCCGAGACAGTGAAGATCCACCACATGCCAGTGCCTTGGAAAGACTCGCGCATGTCGCGCATCTGTGCCCGGAATTTGACCCTGTAGTCCATACCTTCGACTTTGGGTCCACCGACATTGCGCAGCAGGAAGAATATGACAATCGCCAACATCAGCAGCACCGGTGTGCCACCACCCACGATCCACCGCCAACCGATGCCTCCCCAAGCGATGGCATCCAAACCAATCTTCTCTAGCAACGGCCCAATCCAGCCACCAATGTTGCCCGTGCCAATGCCCCCTAAGAGTATCCCTACAATCAACGGCCCAATCCAGTCACCAATGTTGCCCGTAGACCTGTGCAGCGAAATGAAGAGACCGCGTTGCTGGGGGAAACGCTGGGCCAGTAGACCAAGGGCGGGTGGGTGCCACAATGCTGTGCCAGCCGAGGCCAGCGCCAAAGCGGCCAA
>JAPYUH010000153.1 GCA_029936195.1 Alphaproteobacteria bacterium | reverse complement strand
GGGAGGCCATTGCGAAGCTGGAATTGCGCTCGCCAAATTAGCGCTTTTCAATTGGAGGCCCAGCTTTCCGCGCGAGGCGAAAACGCTGCGACATACTCTAGTATCGACGCAAAAGACCGATCAGCTGGCCCTGGATCTTGACCCGGTCGGGCGGGAAAATCCTGGTTTCATAGCTTTGGTTCGCAGGTTCCAGCGCGACGGAATTGCCCTTGCTGCGCAGGCGCTTCAAGGTAGCCTCGTTGTCGTCGATCAGGGCCACGACGATAGCGCCATTTTCGGCCGTTTCCCGCCGTTGCAGAATAACCGTGTCGCCGTCCAGAATACCCGCGTCGATCATGCTGTCACCGGCGACCTCGAGGGCGAAATGTTCTCCCTGGGCCAACATGCCGCGCGGCACATCGACAAAATTACCCGGGTCGCGCAGCGCCTCGATGGGCGTGCCGGCGGCGATGCGTCCGTAGAGGGGCATGGAGACAATATCGTCGGACTCCGCCGTGGCTCTCGCCACGCCGGAACTAAATTCCCCCTGAATGACGTTGGGCGCCAATATTTCCCCGCCGGGCAATACGGATTCCGGTAGTTTCAACACTTCCAGCGCCCGGGCCCGATGGGCCAGACGGCGGATAAAGCCGCGTTCTTCCAAGGCCGTGATCAGGCGATGAATGCCGGACTTTGATTTCAGGTTCAAGGCATCCTTCATCTCGTCAAACGAGGGGGAAATGCCGTTTTTGCGCAGGTGGCCGTGGATAAAATTCAGAAGTTCGTGCTGTTTCCGCGTCAACATATCCTGGCTCTCTCCCTAAATTTGCACCCTTCATTCGAAAAAACGACTTTCAAATCAATTTCGAATACGGAACAAAAGCAAAACCTGGAGATATGTTCTAGTTTGGTTCTCACAATTGGTCAAGACAAATATGGAACTGTGGATAAATTATCCACAGGGGACAATTCAGCGGCAATCTAGATGCCGGCACTGTCGCCATTCAGCGGTAGGATTTCGACTCGGTCGCCGGTTTTTGCCGCTTCGGCGTGGGGCGCGCGCAGGATCAGGCAATGGGCGCGGGCCAGGCGGGAGAGCATGGAGCTGTCTTGTTTCCCGAACGGGGTGACCACCAATTCACCTTGTTCGTCCATTTCGGCGGTGGCGCGCAGATAATCCTGACGTTGGTCATTGGCCGTGAGGTCTTGGCCCAGGCGCGCTGTTTGGGTGGCGGAGTGGGGGTCCAGGCCCAGCATGGCGCGGATCGCGGGGCGGAGGAAAACCAGGCCGCAGACCAGAGAGGAAACCGGGTTGCCGGGCATGCCCATCATGGGCGTCCCCTTCATCGGAGCCTGACCGATCTTGCCGAAGATCAATGGTTTACCCGGCCGCATGGCGATGCGCCAGAAATCCAGCTCCAATCCGTCCTGGCCCAGCACCTTGCGCACCAGATCATGGTCACCGACCGAGGCGCCGCCCAGGGTAACCAGCATATCGGCGCCCCGCGCCCCGGCCGCCAAGGCGCGCAGGCTGTCTTCGTCATCCCTGGCGATGCCGAGATCAATCGCCTCCCCACCGGAGGCCTTGATCAGCCCCATCAGCGCCAGTGTATTGGAAGAGATGATCTGGTTCGGGCCCACCGGTTCGCCGGGGCGGACGATTTCATCGCCCGTGGCGAGGAGGGCAATGCGCGGGGCCCGGGTTACGGTCAGCCAGGGCACGTTCATGGCGGCGGCCAGGCCAATATCGCGGGCCGAAAGCACCCGGTGGGCGGGGATGCCCACATCGCCCTGGGTAAAATCAAGTCCGGCGGGGCGCACGTAATGGCCCAACGGCACGGCCTCGTTCATGGTGATTTGATCGCCGGCGGCCTCGGTATCTTCCTGGATGACGATGGCATCGGCGCCCGCCGGCACGGCGGCACCGGTGAAAATGCGCGCGGTCTGTCCCGGCCCGATGGCACCGTCAAAGGCCTTGCCCGCCGCCGAGGCCCCGACCTGGGTCAGGGTTGCGGGCACCGACCCCACATCCGCCGCCCGTACCGCATAACCGTCCATTGCCGAGACGTCCGTGGGCGGCTGGGTCAGCCGCGCCACCACGTCGCGCGCCAAGACCCGGCCATGGGCCGCTGCCAGGTTGACGGTTTCCACCGGCATCCGGTCCACCCCGTCCAGGACGCGTTGCAGGGCCTCGGCGACGGAAATCATCGCGACACCCATTTTCTAGGGCGCATCATAAGCGCCCGACTTGCCGCCGGATTTGTGCACCAGGCGCACTTCGGTCAATCGCATGCCCCGGTCCACCGCCTTGCACATATCATAGATCGTCAGCCCGGCGACGGAGACGGCGGTCAGCGCCTCCATCTCGACACCGGTGCGGCCGGTCAGTTTCACTTCCGCGATGATTTCGACACAAGTATCGGCGCTGTTGGCGGACAATTCCAAACTGACCGAGGACAGCTGCAGGGGGTGACACAGCGGGATAAGATCGGCGGTGCGCTTGGCCGCCATGATGCCGGCCAGACGCGCCACGCCCAGCACATCACCCTTGGCCAGGCCGCCTGATTGGATCAGGGCCAGGGTTGCGGGCGCCATGATCACTCGCCCGGCGGCGCGTGCGATGCGTTCGGTTGCCGCCTTGCCGCCCACATCCACCATATGGGCATTGCCGGCATCGTCGAAATGGGTCAACTCCGCCATGGTTCAATCTCCCGCCGCAGCCAGATCGGGAGTCAGCAGCTGGCGCGTGGCGGCTTCCACATCGTCTTGGCGCATCAGGCTTTCACCGACCAGGAAGCAGTTGCAGCCCGCGGCCGACATCGCCACCAGATCATCGTGGCTGTTCAGGCCGCTTTCGCTGACACCCAGGACATCGGCCGGAAAGCGTGCCGCAAGATTAGTGGTGGTGGCCAGGTCCGTGACCATGGTCTTCAGATTGCGATTGTTGATGCCGATCAGGCGGCTGTCCAGGGCCAGGGCGCGCTCCAGCTCGTCGCCGTCATGCACTTCCACCAGCACATCCATGCCCCAATCTCGGGCGGTGGCTTCCAGTTCGCCCGCCTGGCCATCGCTGAGGGCCGCCATGATGACCAGAATGCAATCGGCGCCCAGGGCGCGGGCCTCGGCCACCTGATAAGGTTCCAACATGAAATCCTTACGCAGTACGGGCAGTCCGGTGGCGTCGCGGGCCTGGCCCAGAAAATCGTCGTGGCCCTGAAAATACGGCACATCGGTCAGGACCGACAGACAGCTCGCCCCACCGCGCTGGTAGGCCCTGGCCAGCGTGGCGGGATCAAAATCTTCCCGGATCAGGCCTTTCGATGGCGAGGCTTTCTTGACCTCGGCAATCAAGCCGTACCGGCCAGCCTCCACGGCCCGATGCAAGGCGGCCTCGAAGCCGCGAACGGGGGACGCTGCCTTTGCCGCCGCCTCGATTTCAGCAAGCGGCCGGGCGGCCTTGCTGACAGCGACATGCTCCCGCTTGGCGGCGCAGATTTGGTCGAGAATATCACTCATGACGGACCTTTCATGGCGCCACCGCCCGATTGGTGATCTCCACCAGTTGCGCCAGCTTTTCCGCTGCATGGTTGTCATCGATGGAGCGGGCCGCCATGGCCACGCCGTCCGTGATATCGGCTGCCTTGCCGGCGATCATCAGGGCGGCGGCGGCGTTGAAAAGCACTACGTCGCGATAGGGGCCCGGCGCACCGTCCAGCAGGGCGCTCAGGGCGGCGGCGTTCTCCTCCGCCGAGCCGCCGCGCAAGTCCGCCAGGGTGGCGGTAGGGATGCCGGCCTGATCGGGCGTCACTTCGAATTCCGTGATCTCGCCGCCCTCCAATGCCGCGACATAGGTGGGCCCAGTGGAGGTAATCTCGTCCGTTCCGTCGGAGCCGTGCACCACCCAGACTTTCTCCGAGCCCAGGGCCCGCAGGGTTTCCGCCATGGGCCGCATCCATTCGCGCCCAAAGACGCCGATCAATTGCCGCTTCACGCCCGCCGGGTTGGACATGGGGCCAAGGATATTGAAGATTGTCCGCGTCCCCATCTCCACCCGCGTCGGCCCCACATTTCGCATGGCGCCGTGATGCCGCTGTGCCGCCATGAAACACAGGCCCGCCTCGTCCATGGCTGTTTGCAATACTGAAAAGTCCGCATCCACGTTAATGCCCAGGGCGCCTTGCACATCCGTGGTGCCCGATTCAGACGAGGCCGCCCGATTGCCGTGCTTGGCGATCGGCACGCCGCAGCCCGCGACCACGAACGTTGTCGCGGTGGAGATGTTCAGGGTCTTCTTGCCATCGCCCCCGGTGCCGACAATATCCATTGTGCCCGGCGGGGCATTGAGGGTCGTCATCCGCTCCCGCATCACCATGACGCCGCCGGTGATCTCGTCCACGCTTTCCCCCCGCACGCGGAGCGCCATGAGAAAGGCGCCCATCTGCGACGGCGTGGCATCGCCCGACATCATGATGTCAAAGGCCCCGCGGGCCTGTTCCACGCTCAACGAATTGCCGTCCGCGACAATGGCGATCAACGCTCTAAAGTCTGGCTTCCCGTCCGCCATCATTGGCCCTCCGAACTCGTCATGGTCGAGGCCCAGGGGCCCGCGCCGCACAACAAACCGTGCCTTTGGGGCGCCGTCAACCCTCGTGTTCGCGCCGGCTCCCGGCGGCAGGGCAGACAGGAAATCGGCGGCCCGGGGACCGCCGCCTTGAACAACCCGAGGCGAGGCTCATGCAGGCAGCTTCTTCCGTCGTTCGTCCTCACGACAAAGGGCCGGCCGCGGACAAAACTACACGGTGAATGTGGCGACCGGCTGGCTTTGGTATCGCCGCTGCGTCGGCAACAATCGTTGTCATAGTCCTTGACCTTCCAGTAAGGGGAGACCTTATATAACAAAGCATGCAATCAGCCATGAATGTTATAGCAACCCCGTCCCTAGACGCAGCCGATGGCGCGGTGGAGCGGGTGCGTCTGGCCATAGGCGGGATGACCTGCGCGGGCTGTGCCACACGGGTCGGTTCCGCCCTGGACAAGGTCGAGGGTGTGCATCGTGCGGTGGTCAATCTGGCCAGCGAACAGGCGACGGTGGATTTGCTGGGGCGGCGCGCTAATTTGGCCGGCCTGGTGGGCGCCGTGGAGGCCGCGGGATATCAGGCGACGCCCTTGGGGGCGGAGGAATTTGAGCTTGATGATGGCGGCGAAGCCCGCCGACAGGCCTGGCTGCTGGCCCTGTCCGCGATTTTGACCTTGCCCCTGGTGGGTCAGATGGTGACGGGTTGGCTGGGGCAGGGCTATAGCCTGGCGCCCTGGCTGCAATTCCTCCTGGCCACGCCGGTGCAATTTTATTTTGGCGGCCGTTTTTACGTGGCCGCGTACAAGGCGTTACGCGCGCGGGCCGGGAACATGGATCAGCTTGTCGCCCTGGGCACCTCGGCGGCCTATGGTTACAGCGCCTATCTTTGGCTGGCCGGCCAAATCGATTCTGGGAACGGGCATCTATATCTGGAAGGCGCGGCCACGGTGATTACCCTGGTGCTGCTGGGCAAGTGGCTGGAAAAGCGCGCCAAGGGCAGTGCTGCCGCCGCCATTCGGGCCCTGATGAGCCAGCGGCCCGACCATGCCCGCCTTATCACGGACGGTGTCGAGCGGGAGGTCCCCCTGGCCGACGTGGCCGTCGGGGATTTGTTGCGGGTCCGTCCCGGCGAGCGCATCGCCGTCGATGGCGAAGTGGCGGAGGGCACCGGCGAGGTCGATGAAAGCCTGCTGACCGGCGAGGCCCGGCCGGTGCCGAAGGTGCCCGGCGAGCCGGTCACCACCGGCGCCATCAATCTGAATGGCGTGCTGACGTACAAGGCCACCGCCGTTGGTGCCGATACGGTGCTCTCCCGCATTATCCGCCTGGTCGATGGGGCCCAGGCCACACGCGCCCCGGTGGAGAAATTGGTGGACCGGGTGGCGGCGATTTTCGTCCCCGTGGTGATCGCCATTGCCGCCGTGACCTTTCTGATCTGGTGGCTTGCCATGGGTGATCTGGATGGCGGCGTGGCCGCCGCCATCACGGTTCTGGTCATCGCCTGCCCTTGCGCCCTGGGCCTGGCGACGCCGGCGGCGGTCATGGTGGGGACGGGCGTGGCGGCCCGCCACGGAATTCTGATCCGCGACGCGGAAGCGCTGGAACGGGCACGGGCCATGGACATGGTGCTCCTCGACAAGACCGGCACCCTGACGGAAGGCAAGCCGCGAATTCAGAGATTAGAGGCGGCGGCGGGTGATGAGGCTGATTTGTTGGCATTGGCCGCGGCCGCCTTGGCGGACAGCGAACATCCCCTGGCCAGGGCGGTGCGGCAGCTGGCGGGCGACCAGGGTATCGCGCCGGTGGCGGCGCGGGACTTCACCAATCAACCCGGCAAGGGCGTGCAGGCCACCATCGGCGGACGGCGGCTGGTGGTGGGCAATGCGGCTCTGCTGGCTGAATTTGATGTTGCCGCCGCTGATATTGAAGACATCCGCCTAGGGGATTGGGCTGGCCTGTCATTGATCCATGTGGCCGAGGTCTCGCCGTCGAAAGTATATCTTGGCTGTCTGGGCGCGGCCGATGCCCCGCGGGCCGGGGCGGCGGCGGCGGTGGCGCTGCTGCGCGGCCAGGGCATCGCCATCATCATGCTCAGCGGCGACAACCAGGCCGCCGCCCAAGGCGTTGCCGATCAGGTGGGCATTACCCAGGTCATCGCCGGCGTGCTGCCCGATGGCAAGGCCGGCCAGGTCATGGCGCTGCGCAACCAGGGTCATGTGGTGGCCATGGTGGGCGACGGCATCAACGACGCGCCCGCCCTTGCCGCCGCCGATATCGGTATCGCCATGGGCGGTGGGGCGCATGTCGCCATGGAAGCCGCCGGCATCACCCTGATGCGGGACGAACCGGGATTGATAGCCGATGCCATCGACATCTCCCGCGCCACGGCCCGGCGCATCCGGCAGAATTTATTCTGGGCCTTTGTCTACAACCTCGTCGCCCTGCCCGTGGCCGCCCTGGGCCTGCTCAACCCGGCGGTGGCGGGGGCGGCCATGGCGTTTAGCTCCGTCTCCGTGATCTCCAACGCCCTGCTGCTGCGCCGCTGGCGGCCGGGGCAAAAGGAATTAAGTGAATGAACATATCCCAGGCCGCCGATCAATCGGGCGTTTCCGCCAAGGCGATCCGCTATTACGAGAGCATCGCCCTGATCCAGCCGGCCCGGCGCAGCGGCAACGGCTACCGCGATTTCGGCGCCGATGATGTGCATATGCTGCGCTTCATTGCCCGGGCGCGGGGCCTTGGCTTTTCCGTGGCCGAAGTGGCGGACTTGTTGGCGCTGTATCGGGACAAAAGCCGGGCCAGCGCCCAAGTGCGCGGCTTGGCGGCAAACGCCATTGGACGAATCGAAGATAAAATCGCCGAATTGCGGTCGATTTCAACCGCCCTGTCCGAACTTGTGGCCCGCTGTCACGGCGATGACCGCCCGGATTGCCCCATTCTCGATGATCTCGCGGGCACGGCCTGACGAACCGGTTGACGAATAGAGCGCTATGCCCTTGATCTGCGGGAGGCGCGGTCCCATGCGGACCTGCCCCTAATTTGCAAGACGCAAATGGTAAGCCGTGAACTACGGAACGTGAATGGCAAAATAGATAGCGAAGGAGCAGGCTGCTGGCCCGGGATACGCCGAAACAAACGCCGGGTGGGGGGACTCGCAATCCCTCCGTGCGACCGGCGCGGCGGCGGCGGGCGGACCGGCGGCTGATGACCAAGTCTTTCCTGATTGCCCTGACGGGCTTTGCCATCGGTCTGGGCGTGACCACGGCCATTACCTTCATTGTGCCGGAATTGGCGCATACCGGGGCCCCCAGCCCCCTGACGTTGGCACCGGACATGGCCAACGCACCAACGGCGCGCGTGGAATTAAGGCTGCCCGCGCGACTGCCCGTGCCGCCATCGCCCACAAAACCGCCAGTCGTGAAAAAACAATTGGCCTTGACGCCAAAGCCCGCCGCGACGACAAGGCGCGCGCCGCCTTCTCCCGCGCCATTTTCCGGGCCGCCGATGCCGGCGGTCAAACAGCCGGGCATCGATGCGGTGCCCCTGGCGCCGGCCCTGGCATCCGGCGGCGATGGCGATACCGCCGCCCATTCAGACCGGTTCGTCGATAGCGCCGAGGCGCGGCGGCGGGAACAGTTGGAACATGACAATGTGCAATTGGCCGCCCTGATCCCGGCGCCCGTACTGCCGCCCGCGCCACCCGCCCGGCTGGCCGCCCCGCCGAAGCGCGACGGCGGCGCGGGGGCCGCAGGCCAGGGTGATGAGGGTGGCGATGAGGATGGCGAGGGTGGCGGCACGGCGGCACGGGGCGCGTCGAAACCCCTGATCGGCGTCCGGCCCCCCCGCCTGGCAACGTTTCGCGGCCCCCATTCCAGCCCAAATTCCGGCCACGGCAGGCACGGCGGGCTGGGCGGGCTGGGCGGGCAGGGCGACACCCGACGGCCGGGCGCGGGTCGCCATTGTGCTTGATGACATGGGGTTGAGCCAGTTCCGCTCCGACCGGGCCATTGCCCTGCCCCGGCCCATAACCCTGGCCATTCTGCCCTATGGCAAGAATCTCGCCGGCCTAGTGGCCCGCGCGCGCACGGCCGGGCACGAAGTGATCTTGCACCTGCCCATGGAGCCGCGGGCGATCGACGCCGATCCCGGCCCCAATGCCCTGCTGACGGGCCTGCCGGAAGGCGAACTGGACCGCCGCATCGCTGTCAATCTGGGCCGGTTGAACGGTTATGTGGGCGTCAACAACCACATGGGCAGCCGTTTTACCGCATCGGCCTGGGATATGCGCCGGGTCATGGTGGCGCTGCGGGCGCGGGATCTGTTGTTCCTCGACAGCCTGACCACGGGGCGGTCCACCGGCCACGGTCTGGCGCGGGAATTCGGTATTCCGACCGTGGTGCGCGATATCTTTCTCGACAACGACCGGGCGCCGGCCTCGATCCGCCGCCAACTGGCCCGCACGGTGGCGCGCGCCCGCGGCCATGGCCACGCCATAGCCATCGGCCATCCCTATCCGGAAACTTTGGATGCCCTGGAAAGCTGGCTGCCCCGCCTGGCCGCCCAGGGCCTAGTCCTGGTCCCGGTCTCGGCCCTGGTCTCGGCCCCGACCTTGCCCGCAACCTCGCCCGCGTTCTCGACACGGAAGGTCGGTGATACTGGTGGGCCCGCCGTTCGGCCGGGCGCGGTTGGACGGAAATCCCGCTCAAAAATTGGCCTGGCGCCATCCCGCCGGGCCACCGCCTGACGAAGCGCCGACGAAGCGCTGACGTGGCGCTTGACCTCGGCGCCAAGGCCCGTTAATTCTGCCGCCCTGCGTCCCCATCGTCTAGTGGCCCAGGACGCCGGCCTCTCACGCCGGAAACAGGGGTTCGACTCCCCTTGGGGACGCCA
>JAPYUH010000152.1 GCA_029936195.1 Alphaproteobacteria bacterium | reverse complement strand
CGTCACCGGCCGGGAACGTTTGATGGCGGCGGTGGCCGGATTCGACTGCGACGGGGACACCCTGGTGGCCAACGATGATGCCGAGACCCTGTTGGACACTGCCCTGCATCAACTGGCGGAACGCTGCCTGCTTGTCCAATAGCGCGCTTGTCCAAACGTCGGGGGGCCATTATGTTCCGGCGCGGAGGATTATTGTACATGCAGACAGATCGCGCGGGCGGCGAACCGGAAGATTGGACCGGCGCCATTTTTTCAGTGTTGCGGGATTGGGACGTGGCGCAGGTGGCCTATGTGCCGGACGCCGGGCATTCAGACCTGATTATCCGTTGCGACCAGGCCGACGGCATGCGTCTGGTTCCCCTGACCACGGAGGAAGAAGGCATTGCCCTGCTGGCCGGTGCCTGGCTGGGCGGTCAGCGCGGCGTCCTGCTGATGCAGTCATCGGGGGTGGGCAATTGCATCAACATGCTGTCCCTGGCCCGGGTCTGCCGTTTCCCACTGCTCAGCCTGGTCACCATGCGCGGCCAATGGGGAGAGTTTAATCCTTGGCAGGTGCCCATGGGCCAACTGACGCCCAAGGTTCTGGCCGATGCCGACAATCTGGTCTTTGCAGTGGATGACGCACGCCAAATTGGCGCGGCGGTGACGGGCGCGGCGCGCATGGCCTTTGAAGGTCCGGCCCAGGCGGCGGTGCTGATCGGGCAGGCCGTGATCGGCGCCAAAAGTTTTGGGAAATAGGTCATGGACAAGATGTTTAACGGAACTTTGGACCGCGATCGGGCGGCGGATTATCCCCTGCGCCGGCGCGAGGTGGTGGCCCAACTGCTGGCGGATCGCGGCGATATGCTGGTGGTGGCCGGTCTCGGCGCGCCGGTCTGGGATTGCACGGCGGTCGAGGACCACCCCCTGAATTTTCCCCTGTGGGGCGCCATGGGCGGGGCGGCGGCCTTGGGCCTGGGCCTGGCCATGGCGCAACCCGGCCGCCGGGTGCTGGTGATCACCGGGGATGGGGAGATGCTCATGGGTCTGGGCGCCCTGACCACGATCGGGGCGCAGCAACCGGACAACCTTGCCGTGGTGGTCTGCGACAATGAACGTTACGGCGAAACCGGCATGCAGCTGACCCATACCGCCGGCAATCTTGATCTGCCCGCCATGGCCCTTGCGGCGGGCTTCGCCACCGCCGCCAAAATCAGCTCCGACAACGAGTTCAAGGCTGCCTTGCCGGCCATCCGTACCGCCTTGGGCCGTACCGCCTCGGGCCCCGGTTTCTGGTCCATCAAGATCCGGGCCGAGGAGACCGGCATCGGCGCCATGCCGCCCAAGGACGGCGTGACCCTGAAGGACCGGTTTCGGTCCGCGTTGCTGGGCCAGAAATAGTCCTGAATTACTCTATGAAAGAAAACGGCGCTGATCACAAAAGCAATCAGCGCCGAAATTGGTCGACTGCCTGAGGGCACGGGAAGCCGACCAAAGAGAAAAGCAATGCAACAAAGAAAATCGCCGGGCATGACGCCATTCGGCTTTCACGGAGTACACTGCAAGGGCCATGCCAACTTTTTACTTCGCGGTTTTCCACCGTTCCACCTTCAATGCGGTCGCGCGGCGTGCCACTTTGAGACAGCTTGGAGTCTCGTTCGAGGATCGGGACAGGGCCCAGATCGGAAAAGAAGAAGGCGCCAATCAACAATGTGATTAACGCCTTAGTTTGGCCGGTTGCTTGAGGGCACGAACTACCGGTTAGAGAGAGAAGCAATACAATCTTTCAAGTCGCCTGGCCGAGAGCCAATCGACTTACATCAAATACTTCGCAATCCTCGTGCCAACATTTCCGGCAGCAAAAAATGGCCGTTTTCAGCCAATGTTTATTTGAGCGAATCGGAATTGTTCCAGAATGAAACAAAAACAAATGTTGAATTGGGACGGTGGACAATAATACGACAGTTGTTCCCTGCGTTAAGCCCTGCCTTCGGCCAGGGTTTCCACCGTGTGGATCAGACGGGCGATATCCTCGGGTTCCGAGAGGCGGTGATCGCCGGTTTTGGAGAATGTGACGACAATATCGTCGCCGTGCAGACGTTCAACGATCTGCAATGACTGGCGCCAGGGCACGTCCGGGTCGGCCATGCCATGCAGAATGCGGACCGGATAATCCACCGATAGGGGTTGCTGAAGGACTAGGTGTTTCTTGCCTTCTTCGATCAAATTCATGGTGATCGCATAAGGCTCCTCGGAATATTCCGACGGCGCGCGATAGACGCCTTCGCGCTGCAAGGTGGCCTTGATCTGGTCGGAAAACCCATCCCACATCCGCAGCACGAAATCCGGTGCCGGCGCGATCCCCACCAGCCCGGCCATGCGCTCCGGCCGGTCCCGGGCCAGCAACAGCATGATCCAACCGCCCATGGACGAACCCACCACCACTTGGGGCCCTTGGGTCACCTGATCCAGAACGGCGATAGCGTCTTCCGCCCACAGCCCGATTGTTCCGCTTTCAAAAGCACCATCCGACCTGCCATGGCCGCGATAGTCGAACCGGGTGTAACCCCGGCCCGTCCTTCGACAGGCGGCTTCCAGGGCCAGGGCCTTGGTACCGGTCATATCCGACATGAAGCCGCCACAAAAAATCACACCAGATGCCTTCCCCGGCGTATGATGGTAGGCAATGCGGGTTCCGTCTTCGCGGGTGAGGAAATCCGGTTCGGTTTCAGTCGTCTTTTCAGTCGTCATGGATGCGCCAATCTTTAATGAACGAAAATAATAACATTCAGATGAAGGGCGCGGAAGCGCCCGGCCGTCATGTGTTGCAGGTTCTGCCGGCCATGGAAATGGGCGGGGTGGAACGGGGCACGGTACAGATGGCCGCCGCCCTGACCGACGCCGGCTGGGGCGCCACCGTGGCCTCGTCGGGCGGCCTGATGATACACGAATTGGCCCGGGCCCGGGCTGAACACATCGATCTGCCCCTGGCGGTCAAGCGGCCCTTCCGCATGCTGCGCAATGGCGATGCCCTGGCCGATCTGATCAACCGCCGGGAGATTGATCTGGTCCATGCCCGCAGCCGGGCCCCGGCCTGGAGCGCCCTCAGCGCGGCGCGCCGCACGGGCAAGCCATTCGTCACCACTTTTCATAATGCCTATGGCCACAACTGGCTGAAACACCACTACAACGCCGTCATGGCCAAGGGTGACCGGGTGATTGCCATTTCGGAATTCGTCGCCGAGCATGTGCGCCAGACCTACGGCGTGGACGATGACCGCCTGGTGACCATTCACCGAGGCATCGACACCAATTTGTTTGACCCCGCAAAGGTCAGCGCCGAACGCATTATTCAGGTATCCCGCGGCTGGCGCCTGGATGATGACCGCCCCGTGATCATGCTGCCGGGCCGTCTGACCTCGTGGAAGGGCCAGGCGGTGCTGATTGAGGCCCTGGCCATACTGGGCCGCCAGGACGTCTGCTGCGTCCTGGTTGGCGGCGATCAGGGCCGCACGGCCTATCGCGCGGAGTTGGAGGCGGCGGTGCGCCAGCACAAATTGGAATCGGTGGTGCGCCTGGTGGATCACTGCCGCGACATGGCGGCGGCTTACATGCTGGCGGACGCCGTCGTCTCCGCCTCGACCCGGCCGGAAGGCTTTGGCCGTGTCGCGGTGGAGGCCCAGGCCATGGGCCGGCCGGTGATCGCCACGGATCATGGCGGGGCACGGGAAACTGTCTGGCCCGAACAAAGCGGCTGGCTGGTCCCGCCCGGCGATCCGGGCGCCCTGGCGGCGGCGCTGGAACGCGCCCTGGAGCTGACCCAGGGCGAACGCGAGGTCATGGCCCAGTACGGCCGGGACAACGTGGAGCAGAATTTTACGGTGACCCTGATGTGCCAGCGGACATTGGATGTTTATCAATCCTTGCTGCATTAGCGCCCCATGACGGCCGAAAACATTTTGATTATCCGTCACGGCGCCTTGGGCGACCTGGTGCAATCCACCGGTCCCCTCAAGGCCATTCGTGAACGCCATGGCGAGGCCAAGATAACCCTGTTGACCACGCCGCCCTTTGCTATTTTCATGCGCGGCTGTCCCTGGATCGACGAGGTCTGGCAGGACCAGAGGCCCCGTTGGTTTGAAATTCCCGATTGGCTGCATCTGCGCCGCCGTCTGCGGGAGGGTCATTTCACCTGGGTCTACGATCTGCAAACTTCGTCCCGCTCCGCCCGCTATCTGCATGCCTTTCCCCGCCGCGACCGTCCCAACTGGTCCGGCATATCGGCCGCCGCCAGCCACCCCCACGGCAACCCGGACCGGGACCACTTGCACACTCTCGACCGCCAGGCGGAGCAGTTGCGGGAGGCCGGCATAGCCGCCGTGCCGGCCCCGGATTTAAGCTGGGTACGGGCCGATATCTCGCGGTTTGAGATGTTTCAACCTTATGCCTTGGTGGTGCCGGGCGGCTCGGCCCACCGCCTCGCGAAACGCTGGCCGGCGGATTACTACCTGGAACTTTGCCAACGCCTGTTGGCGGCCTCCATCCAACCGGTGCTGATCGGCGGCCGGGACGAGATTATCCTGAACGGCGTCCTGGCCGAACAATGCCCCGGCGTCCGCGACCTGGCGGATCAAACCACGATCGAGGAACTGGCCGTCCTGGCCCGGGACGCTAAACTGGCGGTGGGCAATGATACCGGGCCAATGCATGTGGCCGCCATCGCCGGCTGCCCCGCCATCGTTCTGTTTTCCGGCGAATCCGATCCAGATCTTTGCGCGCCGCGCGGCGCCAATGTTGTCGCCATTCGAGAGCAGAATTTGGGCGCGGTGTCTGTCGACCGCGTCTGGCGGGCAGCAGAGAGATTTTAGTCACTTATGCGCTGCGGATACACCCAACCTTTTTCGCCGAGCACGCGTTTTCCGCTTTCCCGTTCGGACAGGCTCTAGCAGCGTATTGATCACGACAATGGGAAGCAATTCGTCCCTCCGGCCCTGTTGTTCCAAACGGATGCTCGCGGACGCCTTTGATTGTGTCGGTCGGTCATTCATCGCTGCGAGACTCGCCTGATGCCGGTGCGGTGGCAAGCAATGCTTTACCGCTCAATGTTTTGCCGTGCATCGGGCCCTGGTCCGACGACGACCGGCCCCTGTTCAGCGATTGCTTGACAGCACCGCCATTCCGCCTAAGTTGCGCCCCATTCGTCTGGAATGGCGAATTCTAGATTTCCTGCACAGGTTGGTTTGAACATGGTTGCCATCTCATTGCCCGACGGCTCGTCGCGTCACTATGACGGTGCGGTCACGGCGGAACAGGTCGCCGGCGACATCGGCCCCGGCCTGGCCAAGGCCGCCATCGTGGCCCGGATCAACGGCGCGCTGGTGGATTTACGCCTGCCCATCGAAACGGATGCGAACCTGGAAATCATCACCCGCACCTCCAAGGAGGCATTGGAGGTGCTGCGCCACGATTGCGCCCATGTCCTGGCCGAGGCGGCCAAGGAGCTGTGGCCCGATTTGCAGGTCACCATCGGCCCGGCCATCGAGGACGGCTTCTATTACGATTTTGCCAAATCCGAACCGTTCACGCCGGAAGATCTGGTCGTTCTGGAAAAACGCATGGCCGAAATCGTCGCGCGGGACGAGGCCATCGAACGCCAGGTCTGGGCGCGGGACAAGGCCATCGATTATTTCAAATCCATCGGCGAACACTACAAGGCCGAGATTATCGAGGATCTGCCCGAGGACGAACCCATTACGGTCTATAGCCAGGGCGATTTTGTCGATCTGTGCCGGGGGCCGCATTTGTCCTCCACGGGAAAGCTGGGCGATGCCTTCAAACTGATGAGCATTGCCGGGGCCTATTGGCGCGGCGACCACCGGAACGAGATGCTGCAACGCATCTACGGCACCTGCTGGCGCAACAAGAAGGAACTGAAGGCCTATCTGTTCCGTTTGGAAGAGGCCGAAAAACGCGACCACCGCCGCCTGGGCCGCGAGATGGACTTGTTTCATTTCCAGGAAGAGGCCGCCGGCATGCCGTTCTGGCACCCCAAGGGCTGGACCCTCTATCGTCTGCTGCAGGACTACATGCGCCGCCGGCTGGACGACGCGGGCTATCTGGAGGTCCGCACGCCGCAATTGTTCGACCGCAAGTTTTGGGAGATGTCGGGCCATTGGGAGACCTTTCAGGAACATATGTACACCACGGAATTTGAAGATCGCATCTTCGCCCTGAAGCCCATGAACTGCCCGGGTCATGTGCAGATTTTCAAACAGGGATTGAAGAGCTACCGTGATCTGCCGTTGCGCATGGCGGAGTTCGGCTCCTGCCATCGTTTGGAGCCATCGGGTGCCTTGCATGGCCTGATGCGGGTGCGGGCCTTCACGCAAGACGATGCCCATATTTTTTGCACGGTGGAGCAGATTTCCTCGGAGGGGAAGCTTTTTTGCGGCCTGTTGCAAGCGGTCTACAAGGACCTGGGCTTTGCAGAGGTCGTGGTCAAATTCGCCGACCGCCCGCCGGTGCGCGTCGGCGCCGACGAGATCTGGGACCGGGCCGAAGCTGCCTTGCTGGAGGCCACGGAAGCGGCCGGATTGGAATACACACTCAATCCCGGCGAGGGCGCCTTCTATGGCCCGAAGTTGGAGTTCGTGCTGCGTGATGCGATCGGCCGGGACTGGCAATGCGGCACCCTGCAGGTTGATTTCAATCTGCCCGACCGTCTGGAAGCCAGTTATATCGGCGATGACAGCGCGCGGCATCAACCGGTCATGCTGCATCGGGCAATTTTGGGCTCATTTGAACGTTTTATTGGAGTCATGATCGAGCATTATGCCGGCCGCCTGCCGTTTTGGCTGTCTCCCGTCCAGGTGGTCCTGGCGACCATCACCAATGACGCCGATGAATACGCAAACCTTGTGGCGGCACGGATGAAGGCGGCCGGGCTGCGGGTCGAAGTCGACCTTCGCAATGAAAAGATCGGCTATAAGGTGCGCGAGCATTCCCTGGCCAAGGTGCCGGTGATCGCCGCCGTGGGCCAGCGCGAGAGGGAGGAAAACACCGTCGCCCTGCGCCGTCTGGGCGACAAGGGTCAAAAAGTTTCGGGCCTGGATGACGCCATCGCCGCCCTGTCGGCGGAAGGGGCCATCCCCGGCGGTTCGTGAATGGCCTGATTAACAACTTGATCGCCAGGTATAAGGGGTGCTTTATTAACCGCCTGAACACCTTTAGCAGTGCATAATTGCATCCAAATGTATGTTATCAATACCTAAGCGGCTTTTAACAGAGGCGTTTAGCGGAACAACAAAATAGGAGATTACGACAATCGCTCGACGATTTTATCCCAATACACCGCCTGCCCAATCGGGGCCGCGGATAAACGAACGGATCGATTCCGCCTCCGTTCGCCTGGTTGACGAAACAGGAGAGAACGTTGGCGTCGTCACTCTGGATGATGCCCTGGACCGTGCGGATAATGCCGGCCTCGACCTTGTTGAAATTGCGCCGGAGGCCAAGCCTCCCGTCTGCAAAATCCTCGACTATGGCAAGTTCAAGTACGAGGCGCAGAAAAAGGCCAACGAGGCCCGAAAGCGGCAAAAGGTCATCGAAGTCAAGGAAATCAAGATGCGGCCCAACATCGATCATCACGACTATGATGTGAAGATGCGGGCCATGAACAAGTTCCTGGGCGAGGGCGACAAGGTCAAGGTGACGTTGCGCTTCCGGGGCCGGGAAATGGCCCATCAGAACCTTGGGCTCAAGGTCCTGGAAAGGGTCCGCGATGATCTTGAGGGTGTCTCCAAGGTAGAGCAGTTCCCCAAGATGGAAGGCCGCCAAATGACCATGGTGGTGGCGCCTAAATAGCCGAAATAGCGGTCGGCGGAGAGATATTGGATGCCGAACCATCCCGTGCTCACCGTCGAAGGTTTGCAGCGGCCAAATCCTCAGGCGGGGCTGGGCCCGCTCTCTTTCCATATTGACGCCGGCGAATGCCTGGCCCTGACGGGACCGTCGGGGGCGGGCAAAACGCTTTTGCTGCGCGCGCTTGCCGATCTCGATCCGAGCAGCGGCATGGTTCGGGTCGGCGGGCGTGAACGCAACGGGGTCCCGGCGCCCGAGTGGCGGCGGTTGGTGGCCTATGTTCCGGCGGAAG
Source organism: Alphaproteobacteria bacterium (assembly GCA_029936195.1). GTDB lineage: Bacteria > Pseudomonadota > Alphaproteobacteria. The sequence continues at coordinate 1,394 of JAPYUH010000152.1, read as the reverse complement.
CCGGTTGGTGGCACGATGTGGTCGGCCCGCACATGCCGGCTCAGGCTACCGTGAAGGAAATTATTGGCGCCTTGGGGTTCCCGGATCCCGTCGCCGTCCTGGCCTGGCCCCTGACGCGGCTGTCCAGCGGCGAGAGACAACGTCTGGCGCTGGCCCGCGGACTGCTGGGCGAGGCGCGGGTGCTTCTATTGGACGAGCCGACTTCGGCCCTGGACAACGAAAGCCGGGGCCTGGTTGAAGATTTGCTGCTGGCGCGCTTGGCGGCGGGGGCCGCCATACTGTTGGTCAGTCATGATCAGGCCCAAATGGGCCGCCTGGCCCGACGGCGTCTGCATATGCGGCAAGGTGAACTGGTAACGCCGCCATGACTTCGTATCTGGAACTCAGCTATCTCGATCTGGCCCTGGCCGCGCTGCTGTTGGTCTTTAACGCGGGGCTGTCCCTGGCCCTGGGTCTGCGGCTGGAAGGCCGTATGTTGCTGGCCGCCGTGCGCATGGTGGTGCAATTGCTTCTCGTCGGTCTGGTTCTCCAGGCGCTGTTTGCGCAGGTTTCCCTGTGGCTGACCGCGCTGGTGGCCCTGATCATGGCGTTGTTCGCGGGCCGTGAAATCCTGGCCCGTCAAGAGCGCCGCCTGGCCGGTTGGTGGGGTTATGGCATTGGTTCGGCCACCATGCTGCTGGCGGGGCTGGTGGTTACCATTCTGGCCCTCAACGGCCCATTGCGGCCAGACCCCTGGTACGATCCGCGCTATGCCATTCCGCTGTTCGGCATGATCCTGGGCAATGCCATGACCGGGATCAGCCTGGGCCTGGACAATCTGACCGTCCTGGCCCACCGGGACCGCGCCGGGATCGAGGCGCAATTGCTCCTGGGCGCCTCCCGCTGGCGGGCTCTGCGCCCGGTCGCGCGACGGGCCCTGCGCACCGCCTTCACGCCCATGCTGAACTCCATGGCCGCTGCGGGGGTGGTTTTCCTGCCGGGCATGATGACCGGGCAGATCCTGGCCGGCGTGGCGCCGGAGCAGGCTGTGAAGTATCAAATTCTGGTGCTGTTCCTGATTGCCGGGGCCACCGGCCTTGGGGTGTTGGCGGCCGTCATGGCCAGTGTCTGGCGCCTGACCGACAGCCGCCACCGCCTGCGTCTTGATCGCCTAACTTAGTGGAATGATGCCAACGTTTGTACCGCCCACATCACGCAGCGAACCGTGCCTAGCCACGGGACCTGAAGGACCGGTCAAATGGATCAGATTAACCGCGACACGCTCTAGACAACGGGCGCGCGGTTGCCGTCCACGTTAATAGCGGTGCCGGTGATGTAGCTGCCCGCGTCGGAGGCCAGAAAGCAGGCCATGTTGGCGAATTCCGCCGCCGTGCCCACGCGGCCCATGGGGACGG
>JAPYUH010000409.1 GCA_029936195.1 Alphaproteobacteria bacterium | reverse complement strand
GCCAGCGCCTCCAGGCCGGCGATCATGCGGCCGCCAATCCGCCGGGCGCGGGCGGTGATGTCCATTTCCTCGTAAATCTTGATGACCTCCAGGGCCACGGCCGTGGTAACGGGATGGCCGGCGTGGGTGTAGCCGTGGGCAAAGGCGCCCAGCTTGTCGCTTTGCGCCAGCATGGCCTGATGGATATCCTCGTTGATCATCAGGGCCGAAATAGGCTGATAGGCCGCCGACAGCGCCTTGGCGCAGGTGATCATGTCGGGCTGCAGATCAAAAGTCTGGCTGCCCCACCAATTGCCCGTGCGGCCGAAACCGCAGACGACTTCGTCGGCCACGAACAAGACATCATACTTTCGCAGGACCGCCTGGATTTTGGCAAAGTAGGTCTTGGGCGGGATGATGGCGCCGCCCGCCGCCATCACCGGTTCGGCGAAAAAGGCGGCCACGGTGTCCGGGCCCTCTTCCAGGATCAGCGTTTCCAGGGCATCGGCCATGCGGGTGGCGAAGTCTTCCTCGCTTTCGCCGTCCTGGTGGCGGCGGTAATAATGGGGGTATTCGGTGTGCCGCATCATGGGCAGGGGCAGGGGAAAATCGGCATGCATGTCCGGCTTGCCCGAGACACTGACGGCGCCGATGGTGCTGCCGTGATAGCCCCGCTCCCGCCCGATGATCTTGATTTTTTCCGGTTGGCCCTTGGCGGCGTGATAATACCAGGCCAGTTTCACAGCCGTGTCGTTGGCTTCCGAGCCGGAACATTGGAACAGCACCTTGGACATGGGCACCGGCGCCAGTTGCACCAGCTTCTCCGCCAGATCAATGCTGCTGTCATGGGCCGTGTGGCGGTAGGTGTGGTAATAGCCCAATTTGCGCATCTGCTCGTAGGCCACCCGCGCGATCCGCTCGTTGGCGGAAAACCCCAGGGCGGCGCACCACAGACCGGCGACGCATTCCAAATAACGGTTGCCGTTCTCATCCTCCACAAAGACCCCATCTCCCTTGCTGACCACCACGGGGCCGATCTCCTGGTGCCGGCGCAGGTTGGTTTGGGGATGAATCTGATAAGCGATATCCCGCGCGGCGGCGGAATTGGGCATGACGTTCATGGCGGATCTCCTCTGGTTTCGAATAAGTCTACCTGAACGCGGGCGCGATCTCTTCCACAAATCGGTGCATTTGTTCCCGCACCATTTGGTCGGGTTTATTGCCAACATTGAAATACAGGATCACTTCCTCGATCCCTGCGGCTTCCACCGATTTCAGTGTTTCGATGATTTTGCCGGGCGAACCGATCAGGATCGAACGTTCGCCCAGGTCTACCTTTTTCATGTTCTGCAATATGCGGACGATATCCATGAAGTAGTGCATGGTCGGCGGTGCCTTGGCCGGGTCGTCGGGGAAGGCGGGCAGCACGCAGTGCTTGAAATATGCCATCTGCCGCTCCCGGCCATAATCCTCCGCGGCGTCGTCATCGGCAATATGGATGAAATAGCTGCACATGGCCCGGCCCGGTTCATGGCCCAGGGCCTGGCATTTCTCCTGGTAGCTGGCCACGGCGGGTTCCAGGCCGCCATAGACCATGCCGGCGGCAAAGGGTGCGTAGATAATGTTCAGGCCGTGCCGGGCCGCCATGTCGGCTGAGGTTTCGGAAAACGAGGCGACGTAGAACGGCACCGGTTGCTGCACGGGCTTGGGCGTTATCTCCATTTCCGGGATGTCATAGAAGCGGCCCTTGTGGGACCAGGGTCCCGGTGAATTCCAGGCTTTCAGGATGACTTCCATGCCTTCCTCAAATATCTCCGCCGAGTCCATGAACGGGGCGCCAAAGGGCGCAAATTCGCGGCGGTCATAGCCGCGCCCGGCGGCGAAATCGACCCGCCCGCCGGAAATCAAATC
>JAPYUH010000151.1 GCA_029936195.1 Alphaproteobacteria bacterium | reverse complement strand
ATCAACGCGGCGATCAACGCAATGAAACTCGTGGTGACCAGCGGGATAACCGGGGCCGCAATCAGCAAAATGGCCAGCAAAACGGCCAGCAGAATAGCGACGCCCGCGACAACGACGCCCCGACGGGCGCCGATGACGGTGTCGTCGAAGTATCCGGCGAAACGACTGATCCGGCAACGCAAATAGATACACTAGACGCTGCGGATCCCGCGGATGCCACAGACACGTCGGATGCCGCGGATACCGGTGTAACCATCGTCGATAAAGACCAGGAACCCGCGGTGCCGATGAACCCCGCGGAACTGGCGGCCATGTCGGAAAGCGGCCGTGGTGCCCGTACAGCAGCCGAGCCTCAAGCGGCAGAGCGTGGTACCAGCGAGAATGAAATCAATGGTGCGGATGATGATGGCGAAGCGGCCGAGCCCGCCCCCCGCCGGCAGCCGCGCCGCCGCCCCGTGGCCGAACCCGTCGCTGCCGAGGCCGACGAAACATCCGCGCCCGTACCCGTGGTGGAAGACGTAGAACCTAGCTGACGGCCGGCCACCGTATTCACGGTGCTTGGGATTTGTCGCCCATCTGGGTGCGCTACGTGATTTAGCACCCATCTAGGTGCGCTACGTCAATGTGCCGCCCATCAGGGCGGGGTAACCGTATCGCCCGGCTTAATTGTGCCGCCCGCAACAACATCGATATAGATACCCATGTCCCCGTGGCCGAAAGCCCGTTGCAAATGCAGGGGGATATTGGCATCCCGGGCGGCGGTTTCCAGATTTACGTTGGTCGCCGCACATCGTTCGATTGGCGACAGACCCCTGACCACGACCTCGCCAATCTTAAATTCCTTGCCGCACCAATCGAACTCCTGCCACGGCATGCCGGTGTCGAAATACAGGTTGGCGCGAAACCGCAACGGGTCCAGCGGTAGTTTCATGACCCGTTCCAACTCCCGCAATGAGGAAATGTTGATCAGCGAGAGACAATGGCGCGGCACATCGGAAAAGGTATGGTCCCGGGCGCGGAGCAATTTCGGACTGCCCCGTACCTCGTCCCCCATATAGGCGGCAAAGAATTGCTCGATCATTTGCCGGCCCACGGGCAGGTCGAGGCGGCCGCGGGCCACCTGCTTGCCCTCGCGCTCAATTACCAATTCCTTGGTGTCGTCAAGATAGCGGCTGCGAAGGGCGGCCAAACGCTCGTTGCGGGCTAGCATCAGAAATTTCGTCTTGGGCAGAAACTTCGGCTTTGCGGTATCGAATTGGGTCGAACCATGGGCCAGGGCGAAGGCCCGGTCCAGGGGGATGCAGCGGCCCGGCGTCAACAGGGCCGCCGTCATGGCTTCCGGGCTTAATCCTTTCACGGGGTAACGGAATATTTGCGCGATGCGGCTCATGATGGTCCCGAATAATGCGTTTTTGGGTCTTGTGTTGCGCTTTGGCAACACCATATTCAGAAAGTGTTACGAAATCCTATGGTTGCTTCATAGAAGGACCGGGGATTAACTGCAAGGCGTTGATTACAAGCCCTCTTTCAGGGTTGTATGAGGCGTGCCTGGAAGGATGACAGCATGGATTTCGAAAAGTACACGGAACGCAGCCGTGGTTTTGTGCAAACGGCCCAAACCCTGGCGCAACGGGCCGGGCATCAGCAATTCACCCCGCAACATCTGCTCAAGGTACTGCTCGACGATGACGAGGGCATGGCCGCCTCGCTGATCGCAGCGGCGGGGGGCGATGGCGCCCTGGCCCGTCAGCTCAACGATGAAGCACTGGCGAAACTGCCAAAAGTGGAAGGCAGCGGCGCGGGGCAGCTTTATATGGCGCCCGAAACCGGGCGGCTATTTGAATCGGTCGAGGATATCGCCGACAAAGCCGGCGACAGCTATGTCACGGCGGAACGTCTGCTCCTCGCCCTGGCCCTGGCGACCTCCACCCCGGCCGCCGCAGCGCTGGGGAAAGCCGGTCTGACGCCGCAGAACCTGAACAGCGCCATAAACGATCTGCGCAAGGGCCGCACGGCCGACAGCGCCACGGCGGAAAATGCCTATGACGCCTTGAAGAAATATGCCCGCGACCTGACCGAGGCGGCGCGGGAGGGCAAGCTGGACCCGGTGATTGGCCGGGACGAGGAAATCCGCCGCACGGTGCAAGTGCTCTCGCGGCGGACCAAGAACAATCCCGTGCTGATCGGCGAACCCGGCGTGGGCAAGACGGCCATTGTCGAAGGTCTGGCCATTCGCATCATCAACGGCGATGTCCCCGAGAGCCTGCAGAACAAAAGCCTGTTGGTCCTCGACCTGGGCGCCCTGATCGCGGGGGCCAAATTTCGCGGCGAGTTCGAGGAGCGGTTGAAGGCCGTCCTCGCGGAGATCGAGGCCGCGGCGGGCGAAATCGTGCTGTTCATTGATGAATTACACACTCTTGTGGGTGCTGGCGCGGCGGAAGGAAGCATGGATGCCTCCAATCTGTTGAAGCCGGCCCTGGCGCGGGGCGAGTTGCATTGCGTCGGGGCCACGACCTTGGATGAATACCGCAAGCATATTGAAAAGGACGCCGCCCTGGCCCGCCGCTTCCAGCCGGTCATGGTTCTGGAGCCGAGCGTGGAAGACACAATTTCCATCCTGCGCGGCCTGAACGAGAAGTATGAGCTGCACCACGGCGTGCGCATCTCCGACGGCGCCCTGGTGGCCGCCGCGACCCTGTCCAACCGTTACATCGCGGATCGTTTCCTGCCCGACAAAGCCATTGATCTGATGGACGAGGCGGCCAGCCGTATCCGCATGGAAGTGGATTCAAAGCCCGAGGAAATTGACGAGCTGGACCGACGCATCATCCAGATGAAGATCGAGCGCGAGGCCCTGAAGAAAGAAGATGACGATGCCTCGGCCGAGCGTCTGGACAAATTGGAGAGCGAGCTGGCCGATCTGGAAAGCCGCTCGGCCGCGCTGACCGCCGCCTGGCAAAGGGAAAAGGATAAACTCAGCGAGGCCCAGGATCTCAAGGAGCAGCTTGAACATGCCCGCATGGAAGCCGAGGCCGCCCAGCGGCAAGGCGATCTGGGACGTGCCTCGGAATTGACCTATGGCGTTATTCCCGATCTGAACAAACGCATTGCCGAGGCGGAGTCCACCGGCACCAATGGTGGTGCACATATGCTGCGCGAAGTGGTGGGCGAGGAAGATATTGCCGCCGTCGTGGCGCGCTGGACCGGCATTCCCGTAGAAAAAATGCTGGCCGGCGAACGGGACAAGCTCCTCGCCATGGAACAGCGCCTGGGCGAGCGCGTGATCGGCCAAGAAGAAGCCCTGGCCGCCGTCTCCAATGCCGTGCGCCGGGCCCGGGCCGGATTGCAAGACCCCTCGCGGCCCATTGGCTCGTTCCTGTTTTTGGGTCCCACCGGTGTGGGCAAGACCGAATTGTGCAAGGCCTTGGCGGAATTTCTGTTCGACGACGAAGGGGCCATGACCCGCATTGATATGTCGGAATACATGGAGAAACACGCCGTGGCCCGTCTGATCGGCGCGCCGCCGGGATACGTGGGCTATGACGAGGGCGGCGCCCTGACGGAAGCCGTGCGCCGGCGCCCCTATCAGGTGATATTGTTTGACGAGGTGGAAAAGGCCCACGGCGACGTCTTCAACGTCCTTCTGCAGGTGCTGGATGACGGACGCATGACCGACGGCCAGGGCCGCACGGTGGATTTCACCAATACAATTATTATCCTGACCTCCAACCTGGGCGCCGAATACCTCGCCGCCCTGGGCGAGGACGAGGATTCGGAAGCCGCCCGGGACAGCGTCATGGCCATGGTGCAAGCGCATTTCAGGCCTGAGTTCCTCAACCGTTTGGACGAAACCCTGTTGTTCCACCGCCTGGCCAGGGAACACATGGGCGGTATCGTGGACTTCCAACTGCGCCACCTCACCGCGCTTCTGGCCGACCGGCAATTGACCCTATCCCTGGACGCCCCGGCCCGCGATTGGTTGGCCAAGGCCGGTTATGACCCGGTCTACGGCGCCCGGCCCCTGAAGCGGGTGATCCAACGGCAATTGCAGAATCCCTTGTCGGGCCTGATTTTGGAGGGTGTCATCGCGGATGGGGAGACCATAAATGTCTCGGCTACCGATGGCGGCCTGACGATCAACGACAGGCTGGTGGCGGCGGCATAGGCAAAACGCGGGACCCCGGGCCGCAAGGCGGAACCCGGCGCGGGCCCAGGCTGTCAACCAGAATGCCTACTGGTGCTTGGACGATGCCGCCCAGCAAACCATGAGATTATTTCCGTCCGGCTTATTTGAACGTACCGATTGACAGTACGTACTGTTTTATAGTACGTATCGAAATGATCCGTAGCTTCTCCGACAAGCGGACGGTTGCGATATTTTCCGGTCGTGCTGTCCGTGGTTTGCCCGCACAAATTCAAAAGCGCGCTCATGCCAAGCTGTTGATGCTTGATGCCGCCGTTCAGCTTGACGACCTGCGCATACCACCGGGTAATCGTCTGGAGGCACTTCGTGGATCCCGTCGGGGACAACAAAGTATTCGGATAAATGACCAATGGCGCGTCTGTTTTGTTTGGTTTGACGGTGATGTCAGGGATGTGGAAATCGTTGACTACCATCGTTGACCACCATTGAGGAGCAATCAAATGACAATCAAACGTAAAGACCTCCAGAACAGTATTGTTGATTTCTCCGACGTTGCCACGGGCCGCCGTTTGCCGACGATTCATCCCGGCGAAATCCTGCGCGACGAGTTCCTCGAGCCCTTGGGTATCAGCGTCTACAAGCTCGCCAAATCCATCAATGTGCCCCGTTCGCGGGCCAATGACATTGTCCTTGGCCGCAGGTCCGTAACCACGGATACGGCATTGCGTCTGGGCCGCTACTTTGGCACCACCGCTGAGTTTTGGATCAATTTGCAATCAAGTCATGATCTTGATGTGGCGGAGCGGACTTCACGCAAGAAGATAGAACGGGAAATTACGCCCCTTTCCGCCGCCTAATCCGCCAGTTCCGGTAGGTCCTTGTACAGGTCCAGTGCCTCCGGATTGGCCAGGGCCTCGCGGTTTTTCACCTCGCGGCCGTGAACCACGTCCCCGACGGCGATCTCGGTGATCTTGCCGCTGACGGTGCGGGGGATGTCGGTCACTTGCAGGATCACTGCCGGCAGGTGGCGGGGCGAGGCGCCGGTGCGGATTTTATCGCGGATACGCTTGATCAAAACATCATCCAGGGTGACGCCGTCGCGCAGGATGACGAACAAAATGATCCGGGTGTCGCCGTCCCATTGCTGGCCGATCACCAGGCCTTCCAAGACCTCCTCCAGCTGTTCCACCTGGCGGTAGATCTCGGCGGTGCCGATGCGCACGCCACCCGGATTCAGGGTCGCATCTGAGCGGCCATGGACCACCATGCCGCCGTGTTCGGTGAAGCTGACCCAATCACCGTGGCGCCAAACGTTGGGATAGACGTCAAAATAGGCGGCGTGATAGCGGCTGCCGTCATCGTCGTTCCAGAACCTGATGGGCATGGAGGGGAAGGCGGCCGTGCAGACCAGTTCACCCTGGGCGGAGGTGGTGGCCTGGCCAAGATCGTCGAACACTTCAACCTTCATGCCCAGGCCCGGCGCCTGGATCTCACCGCGCCAAACCGGCAGAATGGGCACCCCGCCCATGAAACAGGAGACAATATCCGTGCCGCCGCAGATGGAGGCCAGATGGATGTCGTCCTTGATCTTGTCGTAGACATAATCGAAACCCTGGGGCGAGAGCGGCGAGCCGGTGGACAGCAGCGCCCGCAATTTCGATAGATCATGGGTCTGCTTCGGCGCGATACCCGTTTTTGCCACGGAATCCAGCCATTTGGCGGAGGTGCCGAAATGGGTGGCGCCGGCTTCCTGGGCGAAATCAAACAGAATATTGCCGTCCGGGTGGGCGGGCAGGCCGTCAAACAACAGAATGGCCGCCCGGCTGGCCAGTGCGGAGACCAGCCAGTTCCACATCATCCAGCCACAGGTGGTGAAGAAAAACACCCGATCGCCGGGGCGCACATCGGCCTGCAGCTGATGCTCCTTCATGTGCTGCAATAAGGTGCCCCCCGCGCCGTGAACAATGCATTTCGGCGCCCCCGTGGTGCCCGAGGAATACATGATGTAGAGCGGCGCGTTGAAGGGCAGCCGGGTGTATTCGATCTCTCCGGCGGCGTGCGGGGCCACGAAATCGCTCCACGTCACGGCTTTGTCCCGACTATCCAGGGGCGGCGCCGCGCGCATGTAGGGCACGACGACCAATTGTTCCAGGCTGGGCAGTTCGGCGGTGATGCCCTTGACCTTTTCCAGGCAATCGAATTCCTTGCCGCCGTAGAAATAGCCGTCTGCCACGAACAACACTTTTGGTTCGATCTGGCCAAATCGGTCCAGCACGCCCTGCACGCCGAAATCCGGCGAGCAGGAGGACCAGACCGCGCCCAGGGAGGCCGCGGCCAGCATGGCGATGACTGTTTCGGGCAAGTTGGGCAGAAAACCAGCGACCCGGTCGCCTACGCCCACGCCCTTTTCCCGCAGGGCCCGTTGCAGGCGGGACACCGCCTCTCGCAGGTCGTCGTGGCTGAGAGTGCGTTTGACCCGGTCCTCGCCCTGGAAAATGATCGCCGCCGCCGCTCCTTCGCCCCGCAACAGGTTTTCGGCGAAGTTCAGGCGCGCCTCGGGGAACCATTCGGCACCCGGCATGGCGTCGCCGTGACGCAGGATCAACTTGCCCCGGGTGGCGGCGCGCACGGCGCAGAAATCCCACACCGTGGTCCAGAAATCCTCCCGCCGGTTGACCGACCATTGATGCAAGGCGTCATAGTCAGGCACCTCGACCGCCCAGCGGTGGGTCACCTCGGTCATGAAGCGGCCCAGGTTGGTGGTCGCGGCTTGCAGTTCGTTCGGCTGCCACATAGGTGTTGGGGGCGGTGTTTCGGCCATGGCAAGTTCCCTAAAAACAATTGTACCCAGTGTAGCGGGCCATGGCATGGCCGCAACCCAGCCATGCAATCTTAGTACTGGTTTCCTTAACCCCTGGTAACTAGGTTGCCGCAATGCAATTCAAATCTGACGAATTCGGCGGCACCGCAAGGTGACCGCGGCGGAACTTCACGGCCATGTAAACGGGCGTATTCGGAGCCTGCCGGGCAATGCGCGCGGCGCGTTGTGGATCATTCTGGGCTGTATCATGTTCTCCGCCATGACCGTGGTGGTGAAGTTTCTGGGTGGCTCTTTCGATAGCTTTCAACTGGCGTTTTTCCGCGCCCTGTTCGGTCTGTGCGCCGTGCTGCCGTTTTTCCTGCGGTATGGCATGGGCCTGGTGCAGACCGAACGGTTGGGCATGCATCTGGCGCGCAGCCTTTGCGGTGCCTGCGCCATGTTGTGCGGCTTCTATGCCATCACGCACCTGCCTCTGGCCGACGCGGTCTCCATCAGCTACGCCCGCGCCCTGTTTCTGATCCCCCTGGCCGTGTTGTTCCTGGGCGAGGTGGTGCGTCTGCGCCGCTGGACCGCGACGGCCATCGGCTTCGTCGGCGTTATCGTCATGATGCGGCCGGGCGGCGATATAGAGCTGGCGACATGGGTCGCGGTAATCGGCGCCTTCCTGGTCGCCGTGGTCACAATCATGATCAAAAAATTGTCGACCACGGAGCGGCCGGAGACCTTGTTGCTGTATTTCGGGGTCATTTCATCCCTGGTCGCCCTCGGCCCCGCCCTGCTGGTCTGGCGGACGCCGACCTTGGTGGAGTTGGCCTTCCTGATGGCCATCGGCACCTTGGGCGCGGCGGGGCAATATTGCATCATTCGGGGCTATCGCATCGGCGAAGCCACGGCGCTGCTGCCCTTTGACTATACCCGGTTGATCTTTGCCGGCGTGATCGGCTTCCTGTGGTTTGCCGAGATCCCTGATGCATGGACCCTGACCGGCGCCGCCATCGTCGTTGGCGCGACCCTCTACATCGGCATCAGGGAGGCCAGGTTGGGCAAGACGCCCACGCCAAGCCAGCCCGCCATCGATCCGCCGGCGGTGCCGCGAAGCTAAACTTTTGTAAGATATGCCCGGGCCCGTTCCCGGTGCTCGGGCCGGATATGCTGGCGTACCTGACTCAGGGCCATGAACAGCACGGTTGCATCATCGGTGAAGCCCAGCAAAGCGATAAAATCCGGAATCATGTCCACCGGCATGATGAAATAAGCCAGGGCGGCCATCAATATGGTCTTCGCTCTCAGTGGCGTATTGGGGTCCAGGGCACAGTAATAGGCGGCCAATAGATCACCCGCGAAGGGAATGCGGCCCAATACGCGGCGCAATTTCGGCCAGAATTTCTTGGCTACTCTCGCTTCATCCTTGGTCAGTTTACCTTTCGCCATAACCGCCATATGGGCAGCGGCCATCCATTTGCAACGATAGCAACGATTGCCCACGGGCGTGGCGATCTGCTATGACCCGGCAACATCATTTAAGCATTATTCAAACAATGGGAATGGCGGATCATGAATGTTGATGGACAGACGGCAATTATAACCGGTGGCGCGTCGGGCTTGGGCGAAGGCACGGCCAGGGAATTGGCGGAAGCCGGCGCCAAGGTGGCGATTTGGGATATCCAGGAAGACAAGGGCATGGCCGTCGCCAAGGAAATTGGCGGCGTTTTTTGCAAGTGCGATGTCACCTCGGAGGACAGCGTGCTTTCCGCCCTGGGCGAGACCAAGGAGGCTCTCGGCGTGGGCCGCATCCTGGTCAACTGCGCCGGCACCGCCGTTGCGATCAAAACCTCGTCCCGGGGCGAGGCACATCCACTGGATCAGTTTCAGCGCATCATCACCATCAACCTGATCGGCACCTTTAACTGTATCCGTCTGGCCACGACGGCGATGATCGGACTGGATCCAATGGAACATGGCGAGCGCGGCGTGGTCATCAACACGGCTTCGGTCGCGGCCTTCGATGGACAGATCGGGCAGGTGGCCTATTCCGCCTCGAAAGGCGGCATCGTCGGCATGACGCTGCCCGTGGCCCGTGATCTGGCCGACAAGGGCATCCGCGTCTGCACCATTGCGCCGGGCATCTTCGAGACGCCATTGCTGGGCGGCCTGCCCGACGATGTGCGCCAGTCCTTGGCCAACAGCGTGCCCTTCCCGCAAAAACTGGGCCAGCCCAGCGAATATGCCCAACTGGCCCGCCAGATTGTCGAAAACGTGATGTTGAACGGCGAGACAATCCGCCTGGACGGCGCCATCCGCATGGCGCCCCGTTAATCCATGGGCTAAAGCATGTCACATTGGCCGCCCCGAACTTCACCTGACGCGGCTGCGACCGAAGCCGCCAAGGCGATCGCCAAGGAGCTTGGCCCGGCCCTTCTGTTAGCCTTGTGTGAAGCTTCGTGAAGCGGCTTCGATAAATTCGGCAAGGGTGATGTCCCGTTCGCTGAGGCCGTCGACGTCGTGGCTGCTCAAGACGATATCAACACGGCTATAGACGTTGAACCATTCGGGGTGATGGTTCATGGCCTCGGCCCGCAAGGCGATGCGCGTCATGAAGGCGAAGGCGGCGTTGAAATCTCCGAAGGTGAAGGATTTTTCGATTGC
>JAPYUH010000007.1 GCA_029936195.1 Alphaproteobacteria bacterium | reverse complement strand
GGTCCACGGGCATATGCGCGGCAGCGGCGCAGATGGCTCATAACGGGGCGGCCGCCGGGCAGGCATATTTGTCCGCCATGGGTATGGACGCACAAATACAGCTCGAACCCCGCCTCGGCGGCGATATCGGCGATTTCCGCCAAATGCACGGCGGTAATGCGGCAGCCCGCGCGCGGTTCCAGCAGAGCGTCACGAGCTGCCTGGGTATAGAAGGAATGAACATCGTCCAGCCCTGTCAGATATATTGTTGCCCCATCCCGTTGCAGGCTGACTGTCTGGTTCAACAGCACGGTCAGCCCCAGCCCTTCCAGGATCGGCACGGCCGCCGCCGGATCATGGTTGCCAAGCAGGGCATAGCGTCCGTCCGGTGCCTCGGCCGCCGCCAATATGGGGGCCAAAAGCGCCAACCCGGCTTCCGGCGGGTCTTGATGGCGATCACGGTAATCGCCGGTCAGCAGCAATAGGTCGGAAGAGGCCGCGCGGACCAAGGGGACAATGCGGTCGGCTAATTCCGGCAGCAGATCCAAATGCGGGTCACTGATCTGGAGGATGCGGTAGCCGTCAAAGGCATTTGGCAGCGAGGGCAAGGTCAGGGTCAGCGGTTTGACGGTGATGTCCAGGGCGTTGGCCCGGCCACGGTTGTATAGGCCTGAAAGACGCAGCAAACGTTCAAACAGTGAAAATAACAGCTCCAGCCCACGCCACCACCGATGCCCGACCGGGCCGTCCGGCGAAACTTTGCGCCGTGATGTTTCCAAGGCGCGGCGCTGGGTAAACCATGCCGTTTGCCACTGTACGGCATCTAAATCACGATGGGTCACGGTGTCACTCGCCACTGTCAGCCAACGTGCAAGCCGGTGGAGGCGGCCTTTAGTTCGGCAGTTTAGCTTCGGTGATTATGGCACCTTGCAAGCGGGCCCCGTCAATGGAGGCATTGGACAAATCCGCGCCGCGCAGATTTGCGCCATTGAAATTGCTGTTGGACAGGATGGCGCCGCGCAGGATGGCGGCGGTCAGATTACAGCGGCTCAAATTGGCCTCCGATAAGTTGGCCGGCCAGGAGCGGCCGGTGGAATTGCCCTCGCGGTCCTTGATATCGGCGGCGGATATATCGGCCTCGGTCAGGCTGGCTTCGGTCAGGTCGGCACCCGATAGATTGATGCCGTTCATTTCGGCCTTGTCCAGCTTGCCTTTGTAAATATTGGCGCCGGACAAATCAGCCATGTTGAGGGACGAGCCCATGAACCGCGCGCCGGTCAGGGCGGCGTCCTTCATTGACGCACCGGACAAATTGATGCCGGAGAAATCCACATTGTCCAGTTCCGCGCCGTCCAGCACCGCGCGTTTGCCCTTGGCCCCGAACGAGGCCATCCACTTTTCGTGGTTTCGGATGGTATCGCGCAGATCATCGGGCAGACTATCGACGGAGATCACAATTTCGGCCCCGGTCAGGTCCGCGCCGGATAAATCAACGCCCTCCATGGACGTGTTGGACAGCTTCACGCCGCGCATGTTGGTGTCCTTGACCTTGATGCCGGTCAACTTGGCGGAGCCCAGATTGGCGCCGTCCAGCATGGCGCCGCTCAGATCGGCATCAGTCAATACCGCATTGGTCAGGATGGCGCCGGATAGGTCCGTTTGCGCCAGCACGGAACTGGCTAGCCGGGCACCGGACAGGTTGGCGCCCTTGAGGGAGCCCCGCTCCATCCCCAGGTTGCTGCTTTCGGCGTTGACGACCTTGGTGCCGTCTTCGGCGGCCGCCGTCATCAGTGTGCCGTCGCGCAGATCGGCGCCGAACAGATTAGCGTCCGTCAAATCGGCGCCGCCGAAATCAATGCCTTCCAATTCCTGCAACGAAAAATCGGCCCGCGCTCCGCCGGGCCGGTCTTTCAGCCAACGGCTGTGCCGCGCCAGGGTGAGTTGAATTTCCTGCGTAATCATTCTGCATACCGAACAAAGTGGTGCCCGACGACATATTGAGCCTCCGAAGTAAACAATGCCTTAAGGCATCATCTAGTTTTTGGCGGTTTTCCAATCCATGGCACGGAAAAATATCGGCGCCAGGGTAACGATCAGCATGATCCGCACCAAATGCATGGTGGCGACAAAGGCGGTGTCCACGTCCAGGGCCAGGGCAATCAGGCTCATTTCCGCCAAACCACCCGGCGAAAGCGCCAGCAAGAGGGCATACATGGGCAGACCCAGCAGGGGCGCGACCACATAGGCGAAGGCGGCCGCCAGGGCCAGCATGCCCAGGGCCGATATGACACCCAGGACGATGGGCTTGGCCGTGGCGCGCAGGTCCAGGCCCACGAACCTTGCCCCGATGGCCGAGCCGATGATGACCTGCGCCACGAAGATCAGTTCCGCCGGCGGCCGGCCCTCGACCAGGCCGGCCAGATAGGCGGCTGCGGAGACCATCATGGGAATGAAAACCTGGCTGCCCGGCAGGGGCAGTTTCTGGCCCAGTATATAGCCGATCACGGCGCAGGCCGCTAAAATGGCCAGCTCGCTCCCCTCCGCCGCCGGGCGTCCGGCCAGCACCCGGGCCGTGTTGGGAATATCCAGATCCGCCATGCCGGCCAGGAACAACGGCAGCAGAAAAACCACGACAAATATCCTAATGGCATGCACCAGGGCGATGGTGCGCGGGTCGCCGCCATGCAGTTCGCCGACCAGGGTCATTTCGCCCAGGCCGCCCGGGGTGCCGGAGAAAAAGGCCGTGGCCCGGTCCATGCCGCCGATGCGGCGAAGGAAGAAGACCGATAATCCGGTCATCGCCGTGACGAATATGGCGATGGTCAGGGCGCCCGCGCTCCAATTCTGCAGTTGCTGCAGGATCTGCGGCGTGAAGGCACTGCCCAGCAAAGTTCCCAACACGGCCGTCATGGACAGGCGCAGGGGCATGTGCAGGGTCACCGGCGCGCCGGCCAGGGCGGCGATGGTGGTGATGGTCATGGCCCCCAGCATCCAGGCCAGGGGCATGTCAAAATAGTAGAATACCGCGCCGCCGACCGCACCCAACAGGATTGAGAATACCAACCGGAAAAATAATCTCATTGCGTGCTAATCAACAAACCGCCCCAAGCGTACCGCTGTTTGGCCCTTGCGGGGCTTATGGGTGGGCATGACCAGGATGCAATCGTCATGGGGGGTGACGATGGGTTGCGGGCCGTCGTGGCCGATCAATGTGCCGGCCTTTGGGATCACTTCCAGGCCGGTGTAGGATTGGGCGAAACTGAAGGCGTCGGTCTGGATGGTAATGGGGCCGACAACTTCGATCAGACGCTGTTCGGGGGGGGTGGGCACCAGGTAGGGCGATGCGTCGGCGCCGTCAATAATGCCCAGAGCGTCGAGGTAATGAAATACCGCCTGGATGGCCACCCGCCGGGAACTATCGGCCCAATGCTGGCCGCATTCGATCAACAAAGCCGTTTGTGCCGGTTCGGCCTCGGCAAAGGGGCCGTAATCCCGCATGCGGGGGCCGGCGGCGTGGCCGGGATCGGTCACCACATGTTCGGGTACTCCCATGGCGAGCGCCAGGCGACGGCCCTTGGGCGCGGTGCCGGCCAGCATCAGGGCCGGGCAGGGCAGCTGCATGGAATGCAGATCCAGCAGATAATCGGCCGCCGCCACCACGCCCCGGATCTCCCGGGCCCGGGTCAGCTCGGACGATTGCCGCGGGCCATCCAATATTTCGTCCGACCACAGACGGTTGAAATCTTCGTCCACGAAGCGGGATGCGGTGGGGTTATCCGTATCGAAGGAATGATAGGCATCCACGTTGGCAAAACTCAGGGTCAGGCTGCCGCGGGTGGGCCGGATATCATCTTCGAACAGCACGCCGAGGGCATGAGCGCCACAAACTTCGTTGCCATGGGTCAGGGCATTGATCAGGACATTCGGCCCCGGCTGGCCGCTGTTAAAGCTGTGTACATAGTCGATACCGGTGTTGCCGTTGCGATAGGCCGAAATATCGATGGGCAACAGTTCCAGGGTGGGATCGTCCGTGCCGTCCGTGCCGCTCATGCCATGGCTCCATAGTCGATGGGTTGGTGGCGGTCGAGGGGGATGCCGGCCTCTGGCATGGGGTATTTCAAACCGGTGGCGCAATTGAACAGGACGCACCGGTCCCTTTTGTCGATCCGGCCATCGGCCACCGCCGCGCGCCAGGCGGCATAGGTTGCGGCCCCTTCGGGACACAACAACAGCCCGCCATTTTGGGCCATGTCGTCCCTGGCCCGAAATATTGTTTCGTCGTCCACGGCGATGGCGAAACCGTCCGATTGGCGCACGGCGCGCAAAATCAAAAAATCGCCCACGGCGACGGGCACCCGGATACCGGCGGCCTCGGTGTGTGCGTCGGGCCATAGATCGGCATGTTCGACACCATCCTCGAACGCCTTGACGATGGGGGCGCAACCGGTGGCCTGGACGGCGATCATCCTTGGCCGTTCCGGCCCGATCCAGCCAATGGCCTCCAACTCATCAAAGGCTTTCCACATGCCGATCAGTCCGGTGCCGCCCCCCGTGGGATAAAAAATCGCATCGGGCAGCCGCCAACCACATTGTTCGGCCAACTCAAGACCCATGGTCTTCTTACCCTCAATCCGATAGGGCTCTTTCAAGGTCGAAAGGTCGAACCAGCCCATGGCCTCCTTGCCCTCGCCGACAATCTTGCCGCAGTCATTGATCAGCCCGTTGACGCAATAAACCTTGGCGCCCTGCAAGGCGATTTCCCGAACATTGGTTTCCGGCGTGTCGTCGGGGCAAAAGACAAAGGCCTCGATCCCGGCCAGGCGGCAATAGGCGGCCATGGCCGCGCCGGCGTTGCCGTTGGTGGGCATGGCCATGCGTTTGATACCCAGTTCCTTGGCCATGGACACGGCCAGGCACAGGCCCCGCGACTTGAAGGAACCGGTTGGTAGGCGGCCTTCATCCTTGATCCACAGATCGCCATCCACCCCCGGCGCTGGCATGATGGGCGTCATGCATTCGCCCTGGCTGAGAATATTTTCGTTGCGGCGCACGGGCAGGAATTCACGGTAGCGCCACATATCAGGGGGCCGGGCCGCGAGGGTTTCCTTATCCAGCGCCTTGCCGAGGCCGTCGAGGTCATAACGCACCAGAAATGGCCGGCCCACGGATGACAGTCCATGCAGTTGATCGGCCGGCACCCGTTCGCCGCTCAGGCCGCATTCCAAATGGCTGACAAATGTCGGCCGCTGTTCGGTGATATTGCGCCAGGTTTCCATGGCCTTAGACCCCTACATCCGTGCCGTCATCGATCGTTATGGGATAGATGCCCGGCGGTACATTACGATAGGGCAGGTCAAGCAGATCGGCGGGCCCCCAATCAGGTGTGTCGACAATAAGGATTTCGCCGGCAATGGGTTCGTAGGCGGCCCTGAAATGGGTCTTGGAACGCAGCGCGATAATATCAAACTCTTCGAAATCCAGGCCGCATTGGGTAAAGGGATCGGTATCCAGTGCCGTAACGCTGTGCGTTGTGACGATCACGGCAATACGGCCGTTGTCGATTACGGCGCTCAAGCCTAGATCCAGTTCCTCTCCCGTGCGGACCGGCCCGGTGATGCGATATCGCAGGTGACCGGTATATGTGACGAAACCCGAAAATAATACCGGCGCGCCGGCCATTTCCGACGATTTGCCGCCCACCGTGGTCATCAATTGCGCGCCAAGCCCGGCCGAGGCCGCGGCCTTGGCCGCGATCGGGTCATGCAGGTAGGGTACGGCGGTCCGGCCCACATCATTGGCCAGCATGGCGTGCAGCAAATGGGTGGAATCGTTGCCCCGGTCCGCATGCTCCAACAGCACCACGGGCCGGCTGCCGCGTGCCAGCAATTGCGCGGTTTTTTCCAGCGCCGCCATGGGGTCATATATGGGCGCCGCGCCATACAGCGCCTCCCGTGCTTCCACCAGACGGGCGCTGAGGCGTTCGGCGGTGCGTATGGCCAGGGCCTCGTCGCCATCGGCGGTAGCCAGAACCGTGGCACCGATCTCCGGCACATCCGCGTAAGCGAACCCGGTGAACAGGGTGACGTCCAGAATGCCCGGTTCGGCGGTCGCGGCGCGCACGTCGGTCATGATCTCGCGCAAGGGCGAGATTTCCGTGGCGGTAAAGATCGACGGCAGTACCAGGCCCGGCCGGGCCATGGCCGCGACCGGCGTGATATCGCCGGCCAATTTTCCCAGCAGCAGGCGGGCGGCCCGTTCCCCGGTTTCGGCCATGTCCGTATGAGGGCTGTGGCGAAAGCCGCAGACGATATCGGCCAGGGCCGCTTTTTCCGCCCCGACGTTGCCATGCAGATCCATGGCCAGGGCAATGGGATAATCTTTGCCCAAGGCCTTGCGCAGGCGGACCAGGATGGTGTGTTCGGGGTCCAGGTCACCCTTGGCCACCATGGCACCGTGCAAATGCAACAACAAACCGTCCGTCTCGTCCCGCCACAAAGTAGCGCGCGAGACCAATTCGTCGGCCAAGGCTTGTATTGCCTCTTTCGAAACCGGGCCGGACGGCGCGCACTCGGCGCAGATCAACCCCTCCACGGCCACGCCGTTTTGCTGACATACATCAAGGAAACCGCCAAAAACCGTGTTGGAACCAGCGAAGGTCTCGGCAATTTCGTCACCCCGCACGGCGCGCCGTTCAAAATCCGCCAAGGTGGTTGCCTCGGGGAGGAAACTGACGGTTTCATGGACAATACCGCCCACCGCCATGCGGTTCTTCAACTGTCGTGTCATGGAATAAACTGTTCGTTCAAAATGCGTTCTTCCAAATTATGTTCCGGATCAAACAATAAATGCAGTTCGTCGGCATGGTCCTCGACCACTTCAATCTCGACCACGGAGCGGAATTCCCGGTTGTCGGCGACCACGGAAACCGGGCGCTTGTCGGGCTCCAGAATATCGAAGCGGACCCGTGCGGTGCCCGGCAGCAGCGCGCCGCGCCAGCGCCGGGGGCGAAAGGCGGAAATCGGCGTCAGGGCCAGGATCTCGGCATCCAGGGGAATGATGGAGCCATGAGCGGAGAGATTGTAGGCGGTACTGCCGGCGGGCGTGGCGACCAGCACGCCGTCGCATACCAGTTCTTCAAGACGCACATTGCCGTCGATGGAAATCCGGATCTTGGCCGCTTGGCGGGTTTCGCGAAAGACCGAGACCTCGTTGATGGCCATGGCCTCGTGCAGTTTACCGCTGGCATCCCGCGCGACCATCGCCAGGGGGCGGAGCACCGCCAGTTCGGCGGCGGCAAGCCGGGCTTGCAAATCAGCGGATGAAAAATCGTTCATCAGGAAGCCGACTGTGCCCTGGTTCATGCCGTAGATGGGCAGGGAAAGATGCCGGGTATCATGCAGCACGCTCAACATATATCCATCGCCACCCAGGACGACAATGATGTCCGCCGCCTCCGGGCCGACATCATCGTAGCGGTCTCGCAGTTGCACCAATGCGGCCGCGGCCTGCGGCGTCTCGCTCGCCATGAAGGTTACCTTTTTGCCAGCCATCCGCCCGTAATCCACCCATCGTGTTTTTGTCGCCGCGCCGTTGCAATCAGACTTATACCAAGTGACGGTGATAAAGACTCATATAGATCGTTTCAGAGACCCCTCGGGTAGGAGTGGATGTGCCGGCGGTACTGCTACCGTCAAACTTTCACGACGCCGCCGAGGGGTCTCTGAAACGACCGAATTCGACGCTTTACGAAGGCTTTCGGAGGCGTCCCGCGCCGTTTGTGGTACCAGCACCCCAAAATACTGCGGCGCAACGCGCTCCAACCCGAAAGCTTTCGTAAAGCATCTATATGGGTCTTTATCACCGTCACTTGGTATTAGTTGGCCAAATCGCAATCGAGATCACATAATGACAGATAACCACAATTCCTAGGGGAAGAAATTATGCCGAGCCGCATTTTATGGTTATTTTTGCCCATTGTGATTGTCTTGGCGCCGCCGAACGCCGCGCGGTCCGCCGACCGTCATGCAGGTTAATATTATCCGCCCATCACCAGCGAGGAGACCTTTCGCGCCCGCTCCCCCATCATGGAAAATGCCAGCCGCGAAGTGCGTATCGGTTACATCGTGGCCCAGACCAACGGGCAACACGGTCGCGGCTTTCCGCCCCGATACGCCATGTTCGCCAAGGGCGATGATGCGGAAAAAATGATCATCGTCGGGCTGGATCAGCATAGTTTCGCGACCCTGTTGCGGGCCCGCGGAGTGTTGGCGCAATTGACGGTGGAAGCCCGTACCCCCGTCCTGTTCCGCAATCTGGCGGTGGAAGATTTGTTCACATTTTTTGATCTTGCCAGAATGCTTGGCTTTGCGCGGATTACCATCAGCGATGGGCGGAATTATGCGCACCGTGTTGATCTGCGCTAAGACCGCCTGCGAAATCCTAGGAACAGCAACAATGCCCCGATCGCAATGACCACCAGGATTATCAGCCAGCCCTGGGTTAGAATGGTTATCAGTTGCGCCACGAGGCTGGACGTCCCGGCCGCGGATGTGCTGTCAGCATTCCCTGGTGCGGCTCCGCCGGGCCGTTGGTCCAACGAGGCCTGGGCACCAATATTGTGGCCACCATCAGCCGGCGGTACCGGGGTTTCCCGCGCGCCTCGCGCGAGGTCCTGGAGCAACAAATGGACAATGCCCCGTTCGTTCACCGCCTCTGCTCGTTGCATCGCGGTGACGCCGCGATCATCGGCCGCATGTTTATCCGCGCCACTCTCCAACAATGCCTCGACAATATCTTCATGGCCATTCCAGGCCGCCCGCATCAAAGGGGTCAGCCCCTTGTTGTCGCGAACGTCGATTAGGGCCACTTCATCCAGCAGCAGATCGACGATGTCGGGATCGCCATTGATGGCGGCCCAGCACAGGGCGGTCCGGCCCTCGTTGTCGGTGGCATCGATTTCCACACCGGCATTCAGCAGGGTGCGGACGATACGGATATGGCCGCGCCAGGCCGCCGTGATGATGGAGGTTCGGCCCTGGGCATTGATGGCGTTGGCATCAACGCCGCCCTTCAACAACGCTTCGACCCGCAGCAGATTTCCCGCCGCCGCCGCCGTCAGCAGCTCGCGCTCCTGGCCCCGTTGCAGGATCAGGTCGATGCGGGGGATTTTGTCACGTATCTCGCGGGCCCGTTTTCGACTTGTTGCATTTGGTCATTATTGAGGTGTGGCGCCAATAGGCCTTGGGCCCGGACCGCCGCCTCATTTTGCAGGCTGGCGGCGACGTAGTAGTAGGCTTGCGCTTCCACACGATTCTTGGGCATGCCCAGGCCGGCCAGGTAAAACTCGGCCAGGCGAAAAATTGCCGGTACGTTGCCTAGGTGGGCGGCAACGCGGAAACTGATCAAGGCGCGGCTGAAATCACGGTCGACGCCCCGGCCATCCGCGTAAGCGCGGGCTAGATTGTAGTGCGCCATGATGAAGCCCTGGTCGGCGGCCCGTTGATAGCGGGCCACGGCCTGGCCAAAATCTTCGCGGACCATGCGGGGCTCATACTTTCGCACGGCACGGATAACCGCCGCCGCCGGCGAGACGGCCTGATCCAGGTAAGGTACACTCAAATGAACCGCCCGGCGGGGTGCGCTGTATTTTTCCGCTGTATGGGCGGGCCCGGCTAGAAGGCCGCTAAACAGCAATACTAGAAATCTGACGATCCATTGCGTCAAATCGATCAGCCGCCGGTGACGCTCATATGTCGGGCCACGGCGGGGTTCGTGCGGTCACGGTCGATGATAAAATCATGGCCCTTGGGCTTGCGCGCGATAGCCTCGTGAATGGCTTTGCGCAAAACCTCGTCATCCGCCGATGCCCGCAGCGGCGCGCGCAGGTCGGCGGCATCGTCCTGGCCCAGGCACATGAACAAGGTGCCCGTGCAGGTCAGGCGGACACGGTTGCAGGCCTCGCAAAAATTGTGGCTCAACGGCGTGATAAAGCCCAGCCTTCGCCCCGTTTCGGCCACGGTGACATAGCGGGCCGGCCCACCGGTCTGGTAATCGTTGTCCCGCAAAGTCCAGTTTCGTTCCAGGATGGTCCGTACTTCCGCCAGCGACAGATGTTGATCGGCCCTGTTCTGGCCAACGTCGCCCATGGGCATGGCCTCGATCAAGGTGATGTCCAGGCCACGTTCGCCGCACCAGGCGAGCATTCCGTCCAACTCGTCCTCGTTGAAGTTCTTCAGCGCCACGGCATTGATCTTGACCGCCAGTCCGGCCTGTTGAGCGGCCTCAATGCCCGCCATCACCCGGTCGAATTTGCCCCAGCGGGTAATGGCCAGGAATTTGTCTGGGTTCAAGGTATCCAAGGACACATTGATCCGCCGCACCCCAGCCGCATAAAGATCGGCCGCATGGCGCGATAATTGAGAACCATTGGTGGTCAAGGTCAACTCGTCCAAGGCGCCCGTGTCCAGGTGCCGGCCCAGTTGCTGGAACAGCCACAACACATTGCGCCGCACCAGGGGTTCGCCGCCCGTGATGCGCAACTTGCGGACGCCAAGATCGATGAAGGTACGGCACAGGCGTTCCAATTCCTCCAGGCTCAACACTTCGGACTTGGGCAGGAAGGACATATCCTCGGACATGCAATAGGCGCAGCGGAAATCGCAGCGGTCCGTGACCGAGACCCGCAAATAGTCAACAGTACGTCCAAACGGGTCAATCAGCTGTTCAGTTGAGGGATCAATCAGATGATCAATCATGCGCGGCTTCGCCTCCAATACATCCGTAATGTGACATGGATATAGGGGTGATTATGCAATGTCGCGAGGAAAAAGGGCAGCGCTATTTTGCCGCTGGTAATTGGCACATTCGCAATTATTTTTTCAAGGCGCGGTCGGCATCCAAATAGCGTTTGTCGCGCTGCCATTTGCGCAGCACCAGGAAGGCGGCTTCGCGGGTGATTGATTCATAAAACTTGGTCAGCCGTACCACTTCATCCTTGCCCAGGCGGTTTTCGCTGCTGCGCGCCTTGCGGGTTAATTGATAGATCTGCAAATACACCGTGCGTTCCAGGCCGATGGCTCGGCAGGCAATGCCCAGGGCCTCGCCACCCGGTTCATAGACGATGCGCCGGGCCAGGACGGGTCTGATCCCAACCATCTTGGCGAAGGAGAACTCGAATATGGACACCTGGCCCTGATGCAGCGATTTCAGGGCGAAATCCGCCGACAGTCCGCCGCCGTCAAACAGACGGTCCACCAGGCCTTCGGCCGCGATGCCACTATCGTCGTCGCTCTTTTTGGTTTCCAGCACATCCGAAATGGTGGCCGACATCTGATCGTCCAGGTCATCGATGTCGATATCAAAGTTATTGACGATATAATTGCGCACCGCGGCGGAGACCCAGTAGTACATCCGCTCCGCCAATTCCGTGGGAAGATCGGGCCGGCGCACGAGTGGTTTTTGATAGCTGTCGACGCGTTTGGATTCCTCTGCCAGATGGTCCAGCACATCGGCCGAAATGCCGGCGTCCTGGTTATACAACAATGTGACGATGACATCTTCCGTTCCCGCCTCGACCAGGGCGGCGAAAACTTCTTCGCTGACGTCCTTGCGGATGGCGACCGCCAACTGATGCTGCATGGTGCGGTGGCGCACCACTTCGATCAGGTCGCTGTCGTGCAGAATGGGGCTGGATGCAAGAATTTTATAGGCCACCTGAACTTCGTCATTGGCCAGCATGTGGATCAAATCGTACGGCGCATCGCCGTTTTCGTTCAACCGGTTGGCGAGACCCGAGCGGATCGACATTTCAACATCGAGGCTCAAGCGCTCTAGAATCTCGATCATCATCGCCCGCTCGACGGTCTGCAGCTCGTCGGCCCGGCGTTCAAAAAGATCACCAATCGCTTTGTACAGCGGTTCCCGGCCTTCCTTTGATTTCTCTTGAGCGAGTTTGAACAGCTCCCGCACTTCGGAATCCCTGACGGGTGGATGAATGGCTTTAGCGAGCATGCCCCTCATATTGATTACATTCTTGTATTGGGCGCCGATTCTTCGGCAGGGAATCAACAATTGAATATGATTTTCACACCCTTAAGCTTACCCTTCGATATCTTAACGAAATGTGAAATTAGCGCTTTGCAGTTTTTGGTGACGGGTTATATATTGCGCGGATGTCGCTGATATGCGCCTTGTTACTTGGTTCAACCTTGTTTGCGAGGCGACATGGGCGGCAGTTGGCGCGTCCTATTGGACGGCCAATATACAGTCCCCTGGCGCGGCATTCCCCTGCTCGCGCCGAGGGCTGCGGCCCCCATCCGCTGCCCTCAACAACAGAAATGGTCGTGTCGGCAACGACACGGCCATTTCTTTGCCAGCTCTTGCTCTGCGGATCCTAATTTCTAATTGGTGTTTTACATAGGTTCCTCTTGCCAGTGAGCGCAAGGGAAGGTGATTATGCTGCCATAATCGGCATGGTATGGGAACGATCGCATGGAATTTGCCAATCAGGATGACGTCAAGCGGTTGCATGATTTAATTGAGGGTGCGGAATGCGTGGTGATATTCACCGGCGCCGGCATCTCGACGGAATCCGGGATTCCGGATTTTCGCAGCCCCGGCGGCCTGTGGACAAAATACAAACCAATCGATTTCAGCGATTTCATGGCCTCGGCCGAGATGCGCCGTGAATCCTGGCGGCGGAAATTCGCCATGGACCACACCATGAACACCGCTGAACCCAATCGCGGCCACCGCGCCGTCGCCCGCCTGGTGGAGGTGGGCAAGGTCTCCGCCGTCATTACCCAGAATGTGGACGGCCTGCACCAGGCCTCCGGCGTGCCCGACGGCCAGGTGATCGAGTTGCATGGCAACGCCACCTATGCCAAATGCCTGGGCTGCGGCCAACGCCATGAGTTGGAGCCCATCAAGGCGGCCTTTGTAGCGGACGAGACCATGCCGATTTGCAGCGCTTGTGGCAGCGAATTCATGAAGACCGCGACCATATCTTTCGGTCAGGCCATGCCGGAAGACAAGATGGCCCTGGCGCAGCGGGAAACCCTGGCTTGTGATCTGTTTATCGCCATCGGCTCGTCCCTGGTGGTTTACCCGGCGGCGGGTTTTCCCGTCATGGCGAAACAGAACGGCTCGGGCATGGTGATCCTGAACCGTGAACCGACCGATCTGGACAGCCATGCGGATCTGGTCATCAATGGCGAGATTGGCCAAACCCTGGGCGACGCCGTGACGGTAAATTAGTGTCTGTAAACTTGTATTGGTAGTTAGGCCGGTTCAACCTGCTTGGTGTCGTCGCACTTTTGGTCATCGTACTGGTAGACCAGGGCGGCCAGCTCCATATTGTCCTTGAGGTGACGCAAGGGCATCACGATGACCTCAATCTCCGTGCTCAGGACTGGCGAGCCGCTGATGCCAAAGAGTACGGGGCGGCGTCCCTTGCGAAGCGCGGCATAGGATTCCTCGGCCAACGCGCGGCCCGCAACCGTCAAGATAGTGTTCATGGGCTGGGCATAGAGCTTTTGGCCATAGACTTCTTCGACTCCGGCGCCCACGTAGGCATAAGTGAAGGTGCTAAATTCATTGCCCGTGGGGCCTTCGGCAACGGCCATGAACGGTTCAATGTCGCTGAACAGACGGCAGGCCTTGAGCGGATCCAGGCTTGGCGGTTGGTCTTCGCAATTGACCGTCTCCCATAGCCACATGGTGTAGGCAATCCGGAGCCGCCGGGAGAGAAAGTTCGGATCGATATTGTTTGAATACCAGTTCGTGATCATCGCCCGTGTGGTTTCGTCTTGATTTGTCATAATAGTATATGGGCTGCGTGGCTCTTAGGAAAACAGAATTCTCTGGCAATTCGCCGATTGCCGGGCGATCATTAAAGCTGAGGAAACGGCAACCAACGCGACAAGAAACGGCGGAGACGGACATGGCATACGACCTGATCATCAAAAACGGCACGATCATTGACGGCACCGGCACGGAAGGCTATCGCGGCGACGTGGCCATCGAGGGCGAGCGGATTGTCGCCGTCGGCGAGGTTGAGGGCAGGGCCAAGCAGGAAGTTGATGCCGACGGCCATATCGTCACGCCTGGGTTTGTCGATATTCATACCCATCTTGATGCTCAGATCACTTGGGATCCCATCGCCTCGTCCTCGTGCTGGCATGGGGTGACCTCGGCCGTCATGGGCAATTGCGGCGTCACTTTCGCGCCGTGCAAAAAGGAGGACCGGGAATATTTGACCCGGCTGATGGAATCGGTCGAGGACGTGCCCGCCAAAAGCATCAACAGCGGCATGAAGTGGGACTGGGAGAGCTATGGCGAATATCTTGGCGCCCTGGACAAACTGCCCAAGGGTATCAACGTGGGCGGCCTGGTCGGCCATTGCGCCGTGCGTCTGTTCGCCATGGGCGAGGAGGCCTTGGAAAACACGCCCGCCAGCGTGGAGCAGATCGAGGCCATGCACGATGCGGTGGACGAGGCCATGGCGGGAGGCGCCTTGGGCTTTTCCACCTCGCGCACGCCCCTGCATTTTACCCCTGACGGCGAAAATGTACCCGGCACCCATGCCACGCCCCAGGAATTGAAGGGCATCTGTGCCGCGCTGGGCAAGCATCGTGCCGGCGTGGTGGAAGCCGCCACCGCCATTAATTCTCCGGATGAAGAGATCATCCGGCAATTAATCGAGAGCGAGATCGGCTGGATGACCGATATCTGCCGCGATACGGGCCGCCCGATCACCTTTGGCCTGGCGCAGAACCGGCAAATGCCCGAGGCCTATAGCTGGACCCTGGACAAGGTGGCCGAAAGCAACAAGGCCGGCGCCAACATCAACCCCCAGTCCACCACCCGGGGTATCGGCGTTCTGTTCGGTTTTCAGAACCGCACGCCCTTCGACCGGGCGCCGTCCTGGCGCGCCTTGCGCGGCCTGAGCCTGGATGAAAAGCTGGCGAATCTGCGCAACAGCGAATACCGCGCCTCCATGGTGGAACAGGCGCTGTCGGACCCGCCGCCCATGGATTTCAGCGATCTGTACCTGATGTCCCATTCGGCGCCGCGCTATGACCTGGACCCGAGCCAAAGCCTGACCGCACAAGCCGCCAAGCTGAACATGAGCCCGGCGGAGGCCTTCATCGAACTATCCATCGCCGACAACGGTCTTGCCCTGTTCAATTTCCCCTTCCTCAATCCCGACATGTCGGCGGTGGAGAAGATGCTGCACGATCCCAACGTGGTTCTGGGGCTGGGCGATTCAGGCGCCCATTGCGGCCAGATCATGGATGCCAGCCTGCCCACCTACTTCCTGACCTACTGGGTCAAGGAACGGGGCCGGTTCAGTTTGGCCAACGCCATCCACAAGCTGACCGGGGAGCCGGCCGCGTTGTACGATATGAAAGGGCGCGGTGTCCTCGCGCCGGGGGCCTTCGCCGATATCAACGTGGTCGATTTTGATGGTTTGAAACTATGGGGCCCGGAATACGTGCACGACTTTCCCGCCGGCGCCGGGCGTTATATCCAGAAGTCCGAAGGCTACAGCCATATGTTCGTCAACGGCGAATTGTTCATGCGGGACGGCGAACATGCCGGCGGACTGAACGGCAAGGTGCTGCGCAGCAAATAGACAACTAGGCCGTCGCCAACATCGCGACACCGCACAGGATAACGACGGCCCAGGCTAGGCGGCGCTTCAACGCGCCCTCGCCCAGCAACATGCTGCCCATTAACACGGTCAGCAGCACCGATACCTCCCGTGTTGGGGCGACATAGACCACGGGCGTGAAGGTCAGGGCATGGAGCACCAGGATATAGGCCAGGGGGTTAAGGATGGCGATGATGACGACGCGGGTACGGTGGTTGCGCCAATGGGCCTTTACCAGGTCCATGCGTTTCAGGGCGATGGGTGCCAACAGCACCGAACGTCGGATGGAGGAGACGTAATCCAGTAGCAAGGGCGGCACCAGCAATATCGATGCCGCATAGGCGTCCCAGATCGTGTAGCCGCCGATCAAAAGCCCGGCGCCGAAACCGAACAAAACCGATGTGCCGCGTTCCGGCCACCGCCCTTGAAGCCGCCCGTCAAGCAAACCACGCCGATGATAATCGCCATGGCTTCGAGACCAAGTTGTAACGACATGCTTTCGCCCAGAACGACCACGGCAAATGCTGTCGAGAGGAATGGCCCCGTGGCCCGGGCGGTTGGATAGACCAGGGACAGATCGCCCTTGCGGTAGCCGGCCTGCAGCAACAGGAAATAGCCAAGATGCCGCACGGCGCTGCCCGCAATGAAGGCCAGCTCCCAGATCCCAAATATCGGTTGCTCAATGATCCAGATATAGACCGCGACCGGCAGGTAGATGATCATGGCAACAGAGGAGAACAGCCAGACCAGTTCTGGCCCGCCATTGATGCGCTTGACGAAATAGTTCCACGTGGCGTGGCAGAACGCGGCGGTCAGGACCAGGGCGAAACCGAGGATCGTCATTGCCGGACTACCTCGTGGCCCAGGATGCCCGCGTCACGCAAGGGTATGACGGCAGAGCATTTTCATTGCCAGGCTCGAACCGGCAATCCAGGGCGGCAGGCTCCGGAGCTTGTAAATGAAGGTAGGCCGGGTTTCGACCTAAACCCGCCTATACACGGCGCGCGATCTTGTAGCCGACGGATTCCCGGTCCCAGGTGCGATTGGTGACGCCGGCCTGGCGCAGGGGTTCCTTCTGAATTTTGCCCGTCGCGGTCTTGGCCACCGCTTCCACTGCCTCGATATAGCGGGGTACGGCAAAGCGGGGGATGTTCTCGGCGCAATAATCCAGCAGGGCGATGTTGTCGATGTCCCCGCCGCCGTCGGTGACGATGTAGGCCTTAACCTCGTCCTCGCCGCCCGCGCCCTCGACCCGGATGCCGACCACCGCGCTTTCAACCACTTCCGGATAATCGTTGATGACCTGTTCGATTTCAAAGCTGGAGATGTTTTCGCCCCGGCGGCGGATGCGGTCCTTGATCCGGTCGGCGTAATAGAGCCGCCCCTGTTCGTCGAAATAGCCCGCATCGGAGGTGTGGAACCACAAATTGCGCCACGCCTCGACGGTTTTCTCCGGCATGCGGAAATAGCCTTGATTGAAGACGAACGGAATTTTCGGGCGGACCACGATCTCGCCGATCTCGCCCTGGGGCATTTCCGCGTCCGTCGCCGCATCGACCACGCGCAGTTCGAACATATCGTCAAGCACATGGCCCGCGATGCCGGGCACAAGGGGGTCGTCATCCTGGGTGTAGCAGGGCAGATTGATCTCGGTCATGCCGTAGCCCTGGACGAACTTGAAGCCGAAGCGTTTTTCCATGCCCTCGCCCCATTCCGCCGCCAGCGGCACGGCCAGAACCTTGCGCAATTTGTTGTCCAGATCGTGTTCCGTTTCCGGCGTGCGAAAAATGAACTCCGGTATCACGCCCAGGGCATTGGTCACCGTGGCGCCATAGCCGCGCACGTCATCCAGCCAGGTGTTGGGCGAGAACCGTTCGATGCAGTAAGCCTGACTGCCGGTAATCAGGGTGGAGATGGCCTGCATCAGCAGACCCATGGCATGGAACAGGGGCATGCAGATATATTGCCGGTCCTCCGCCGTCATATTCGTATTATCCACGATGCCCTTGCCGAATTGATAGCAATGGGCGTGCGGCATCAAAACGCCCTTGGACGGTCCCGTGGTGCCCGACGTGTACATGATGCAGGCGATATCATGGGGCTGGGCATCCACCAAAACTTCATCACCGGCGCTGTCCCCCGCCATGAAGGCTGCAAACGTCAAGGCCGGTGCACCGGCCAGAACCGCCGGCCTGTCGCCGGGCACGTCACCGGCCACATAAATCGTTGCCGTCAGTTCGTCACTGCCGCCCGTAACTACATCGAAAGCATCGCGCAGGTCATAGTCCAGAAAAATCGCCCGTGGTTCCGCATTGCGCATCTGGTGCTGCAGGAAGGCGCCCTTCAGTTCGGTATTTATGGGCACGAACAGCGCCCCCATCTTCATGATGCCCATCATGGCCAGTATGAATTCGATGCGGTTCTTCAGCATTACCATGACCCGGTCGCCGGGGCCCACGCCCAGGGCGGCCAACTTGCGGGCCACATCATCGCTGTCCCTGTCCAGGGAGCCATAAGTCAGGGAAGTGCCGTGTTCGAACGACATATATTCCTTTTCGCCCAACGCGGCGGCCTGCCGCCGCACCAGGCCCACCAACGACCACTGGGATGTATTAACTGTCATCTCTCGCCAACTCCCTGATTTTTGTTGGCGCTATCTTGCCCGAATTTTGTAGAACCTGCCAAGGCTGTTGCGCGGGGGTCGGTATTGGGGCTTAGTTGTGTCATGAACATCGAACTTTATCTGGCCTTCTGTCTGGCCACGGCGGTCCTGATCCTGATGCCGGGCCCCATCGTTACACTGGTGATTGCGCAATCCCTGCGTCACGGCACGGCGACCGGCCTGGCCACCGTGGCCGGTTCCTCCATCGGCAATGCCCTGCTGGTGGCGGCCGGCGCCCTGGGCCTCTCAACCGCATTCGTCTTGCTGGCGGAGCTGTTTGACGTCATCCGCTGGCTGGGCGCGGGTTATTTGATCTGGCTGGGCATCCGGGAATGGCGTTCCGGCGGCGCCAATCTTGATGCGGCGGCGGCCGGCGCGCCGCGCGCCAAACGGGCGGTGTTCTGGCAAGGTATCGTGGTCGCCATCACCAACCCCAAGACCATCCTGTTCTATGCCGCATTTTTCCCGCAATTCATCGACACGGCGGTGCCCCTGGCACCACAATTGGTGTTGATGAGCATCACCTTCGTGGTCATCGCCGCAGCATTTGATAGCGGCTATGCCCTGTTGGCTGGCCGATTGCGCGGTCCCTTGGCAGGCGCCCGGCGGGCCAATATCCGCGGCCGGATTACCGGTGGATTATTGATCGGTACGGGCATTGGCCTTGCCCTCGCGCGGCGTTGAGGGATTGGAAATGCAATACGACTACATCGTGATCGGTTCGGGTTCGGGCGGCGCGGCGGTGGCGGGGCGGCTGTCGGAAGATGGAAAAACCACGGTCTGCCTGCTGGAAGCGGGTGGCAAGGATCGCCATCCATTCATCCATATTCCGGTGCTGTTTCCTCATCTGCTGACCAACCCCAAGACCACGTGGCTGCGAAAATCCGAACCCGTGCCGGGGCTCAACGGCCGTTCGATCTTTTTCCCCTCCGGCAAGGTGCTGGGCGGCTCGTCGTCGATCAATGGCATGCTGTATATCCGCGGCCAGGCCCGGGACTATGACGATTGGCGCGATGGCGGCAACGACGGCTGGGGCTGGGATGATGTGCTGCCCCATTTTATCGCCATGGAAGATCATGCCCATGGCGGCAACGAGGCCCACGGAGTGGGCGGGCCCATCGCCGTGACCAACACGGAGTTGAGCAATGCGTCATCCGCCAAATTTCTTGACGCGGCGGTGGCGGCGGGAATTCCCCGCATCCCCGATCTGAACACCGGGGACCAGTTCGGCATCTCGACGGTGCAGGGCACGATCCGCAAGGGCCGGCGCAATTCGTCCGCCGCCGGTTACCTGAAGGATGCTAAGCGGCGCGCCAATCTCACTGTGCGCACCGGGGCCAATGTCAGCCGCATCGTCCTTGATGGCACGCGGGCCAGCGGCGTCGAATATGTGGATTCGGCCGGCGCGATCGTGACGGTCCAGGCGGGCCGCGAAATCATTCTCTCGGCCAGTGCGGTCGGCTCCCCCCAGGTGCTGTTGCAGTCTGGCATTGGCGACAGCGCCGAACTCAAAGACGTGGACATCGAACCGACGCATCATTTGCCGGGCGTGGGCAAAAATCTGCACGACCATCTGTTCATCCATCTGCAGCCCCGTTTGAATCTGGAACATCCCACCCTGAACCAGATGTTGTGCAACAAGCCGCGCATGGGTCTGGAATTGATCCGCTATGGTCTGACCCGCAAGGGCGCTTTTGGGCTGACCAGTACCGAGATTTGCGGCTTCTTGGATTCCCGCGAAAGCGGCGACCGGCCCGATATACAGATCAACTACCGCCCCTTCAGTTTCGATTACTCCGCCCAGGGCGGATTTGTCTTCCATCCCTTTCCGGGCGGCACGGCTTCAATCTGCTATACGCGCCCGAAAAGCCGAGGCGATGTGCGATTGGTTCGTGATAATGGCGGAGGGGGCGGCGCTACGCGGCTGGCGATCCAGCCCAACTACCTGGACCATGACGATGACGTCCAGGGCATGCTGCATGGCTACAAGATCCTGCGCAAGATCATCCATACGGCTCCGTTCGCGGACTGGCTGGAAGGTGAACACGGCCCCGGCGCGGCGGCGCAAGATGATGACGAGATTGTTGAACACATCCGCAACCACGCCTCGACCATTTATCACCCCGTCGGCACCTGCAAAATGGGCACTGATGACATGGCGGTGGTCGACGACCGTCTGCGGGTTCGGGGCCTGTCGGGCCTGCGTATCGCCGATGCCTCCATCATGCCGGTGATCACGTCGGGTAACACCAATGCACCCTCCATCATGGTCGGCGAAAAATGTTCCGCCATGATCATGAGCGAGCGCAACCGCTAGGCGGAGCCCAATTTTGATTTTTTGTAAAGGTTTGAATTCCCCATGACCCAGGCGTTCTCGAACATCCGGATTCTTGATTTCACCCAGGTCCTGGCTGGGCCGTTCGCAGCCCAGCAATTGTCCCTGTTGGGGGCGGAAGTCATCAAGGTGGAACAGCCCGGCGTCGGCGATCAATTGCGCACCCTGATTTGCAGTGACGAGATGCGGTCCATGGGCCTGTCCCCCAGTTACCTGATGTGCAACGTCAACAAGCGCGGCATCACTCTTAATCTGAAGTCGGCGCAGGCCAAGGACATCATCACCCGCCTGATCAGGGGCAGTGATGTGGTGATGGAAAACTTCAAGTCCGGGCAGATGGATCGCCTTGGCTTTGGCTATGACTTCGCGAAGGCCGTTCGGCCGGATATCATTTATTGCTCCATCTCCGGCTACGGGCAAACGGGCCCCAAGGCCGGCGTGCCGGCCTATGATGGCGCCATTCAGGCAGCCTCGGGCATGATGAACGTCAACGGCCATCCCGAGACCGGGCCCACGCGGGCGGCCTTTTTCCCGGTCGATATGTCTACCGGGCTGACGGCCGCCCTGGCCATATCCGGCGCCCTGTACCGGCGCAAGGAAACGGGCGAGGGCCAGCGCCTGGACGTGGCCATGCTGGATAGTGCCCTGACCTTGCAAGCCTCCCGCGTGGTCAGCCACACGGTGGAGGGGGAAGAGGCGGAGCTGACCGGCAACGAACCCATCGTCGCGATCCCTTCCGTCGGTGTCTTTGCCACCACGGACGGCCATCTACAAACGGCCGCCGTACAGCAATCCCAGATCGAAGCTTTGTTCGAAACCATCGGCCACGGCGAATTGGTGGGCGACCCCCGCTATGGCGACCGAGACGGCTTGATCGAACATAGCGACTATCTGCGCGGCGTCATCGCGGCGGCCCTGACCATGGACAGTGCCGTCAATTGGGTCAAAAAATTGCAGGCCGCCAAGGTGCCCGTGGCCAAGATCAACCGCTATGCCGACGTGGTCGCCGACGAGCAGATGGCGCACCGGGATATATTTGTCGACGTCGACGGCCCGCCCAGCCTGGGCGGCAGCCAGAAACTGATCGCCGCCGCCTACATAGCCAACCAAGACGGCCCCGCTGTCCGCCACTCGGCCCCCGACCTTGGCCAGCACACAGACGAGGTCTTGGGCGAGCTGGGCTATTCGGCGGCGGAGAT
Source organism: Alphaproteobacteria bacterium (assembly GCA_029936195.1). GTDB lineage: Bacteria > Pseudomonadota > Alphaproteobacteria. Next base: position 27,244 of record JAPYUH010000007.1, on the reverse strand, counting down.
CGCCGGCTTTCGAGATGGGGGCGTGGTTTAGCAGTCAATTGATGGCGGGCTGAGTGTCTCTCGATAGCAAAATTGCGAAATTGACAGTTTATACGTAAGATTTATATTGTTACGTAATATACGTATAGTTAGGCAAGCCAGTCGGAATTTGCCCCTTACTTTAAACATCGACCCGTCCCATGTGGCGGACTTGAAAAATCACGCAAGAAACAGAGGCGTTAGCGCCTCTCGTCTTGTGACTGGCATCATTGACGGCCTTGGTTCCGAACCTCAACCAACCTCCCTGGGCGCCAGCATCCAACGGCTGCGCCAGCACCGGGACGATTGTCGTTGGGGCGTATAGCTAAGAAGTCAATTTCTCCTAATCCCGTCTTCACCCCCCGCATACAAAAGAAGCCTTTATTGTTTAACCAATATTCAACTACCTCTTCATCAAGTAATGCCATTACGAACCTACCTATCAGTCATCGGCAGCTTGTTCTGAAACCTTCTCCACCGTCACCTCTCCGTGGGCAAATCCCACTCTCCAACCAACCTGTTCCCATCCCTATTCTTCAAGAGTATCCTTGAATTTAAGAACTCCTTGCAGGAACATTCCTATGTCTCCGTCAAACACCTTTAACTTTTCTTTACACTCTGCCAGAGTTATTTCATAAACATCAGGATAGTCAACTCCCCAAAGCAGTTTGTTTTTTACCGGAAAAGCATCATTGCACCAAAAGTAAGCGTTCCGCATGTTGCGTCAGTTGTTCGACTAATAATTGATCCTTGAGTTGAAACCTTTTCACCTCGGCTTTGAAGTCAAGGTTTTTATGGCGTTTTAAACCAAGTTGGAACCATTGGCTCTCGTTGAATTGCAGTGATAGTTGTTCAGACGCGATCACAATAAGAAGCCAAACTCTAAATTCAGGTATCTCTATTTTTGGGAACAACTCGATACATTGCTCGTAATTTTCGTTTAAGAAGTAGCCAAATATGGCGTCACCAAGTCGTTTGTCCGCACTCATTTGTCCCTGGGGGACAGGCTCTAATTCGAGCGCCTTTAACATCAATTCTGACCCTAGTTCGTATTGGCCAGCTTTGAGTAATGCTTCAGCATAACCTGACAACACTCGCGGGTCGTTGGGAACGATTTCGTAGGCACGGCGTCCGTGTTGGATAGCAAGCTCAAAATTTTCAAGCATCACGTTGACGGCACTCAACAACCGATGACATTCAAAGTCGTTCGCATTGAGAGCCAACGCACGATCCAGCGCCTCTTGAAAGGTGGGATATAGTTGATCAAAGCTCTCCGTAGCGTAACCTCTGTTCAACCTTTGCCCCAAGGTGCACGCTTTCCAAGCATAAGCCTGCCCATTGTCCGGATCGGCCGCGATGGCGTCGTCAAACAGTGTTAGTGCTTCAGCACTAGCCTCTGCCGACATCCGGTGATGCAACTCTTTTCCCCGCAGTAACAACTCATAAGAACTCATATTTTCTGTTGGTTTTCTCTTTGCTCTAGATAGACTCGTAAGCTCTATCTCTCCAAGAATCGACTTTGAAATGATGCTAACCATTTCATCTTGAACGTCGAAAATATCCTCTAGAGTGCGGTCAAATTTTTTATTCCAGAGCACATTGCCAGTGTCTGTATCCGTAAGCTCTACACTAATTCTTATTCGTTGTCCGGCCGCACGAACGTTTCCCGAGACCAAAAAATCGACGCCATACTCATGAACAAAACTCGTAGAACTCTGGCCATTTTCCTGCGCATTGACAGCCGACTGTCGGGAGACCACAGCAATGTCTTTGATCATTGAGAATTCGGTGATGATATCTTCAAACATGCCGTCAACTAAAAAGGTGCTGTCCTCGTTTGGGTTTTGGTTATGGAACCTCATGATTGCTAGTTTTGGTTTAGTTGTATGCTCGCGCGTTAGCTTTGATGGGGTTTTTGATTCAGATTTCGGCAGATGGGCGGTATTCCCACTAACTGGGCGTCCAGCTCCAACAACAGTTGAAAATTCGCCGCCGATAGCGAAGACAGGAAATTCTTCAGAAATATTTTTGAGCACTCTTGTTCCCGCTGCATGCACGATGGATTCAATGCGCGTGCTTACTTGTTCTTGAACTACTCTAGAAATCAAAATTTGGCCAGGTTCGGCTTCACTTTCTAAGCGAGCGGCAATGTTCACGCCCGTTCCGTATACGTTGTCGCCCTCTATAATTACGTCATCAACATGGATACCAACTCGCCAATCGAGTTTGAGTTTTGTATCTAATTTCGTATTACGAGCAGAGATCGCTTCTTGGAATTTAATTGCGGCCGTAACACATTCCACGGGACTTGAAAATTCCGCAATGACCGAGTCTCCGGCAGTGTGAAAGATTCGTCCGCCATGGTCATCGAGGATCATGTCAATAATCTCTCTACAGCTCTTCAATGCCGACAGCGTGCCAACTTCATTTTCTACCATATGTCTACTAAAAGACACGCAGTCCGTTGCCAAAATTGTGACGAGTTTTCGATTAATGTTACTCATCAGTGTGTTTCCTTATATCCTTCATTAGTTTGCTTTCTTTTGTGATAGGACTGCACCGTTTTAAGGTGATCGTCAAAATGCTCTACAAAATTGGTAAAACTTAATTTTTCTGATTTCTTTGCATCTCCTTCCTGATCAGGTAGGAGAAAACTCAATTTGTCATCTTGGGTGGATGTCATGATCAAAATATTCTTATAAGAATATCAGGACACCAAGCATATCCCATTAACATACACCCATCCACTCCTGATCCATTCCATTGCCTCATGCTCCTGTGCGGCAGCAACCCACATCTTGAAATACCTGTGATTCACTCAGGTGACGACCTTAACCACAGTTCCTCACTTAGAACTGTCATCAATACCTTCCCTATACCTTGCCTAATACCTACTGAGTACCTGCATGGTTAGGTGGCATCATTCTTTAGGATAAGTTTTGATTTTTGAACTTTTGTATCAACTGAGATACCTAATACCCCCCCATACCTGCAGAGGCAAAAAATAGTTAGAAGTGTTTTGGAAGTAAACAATGATGTGTAAACCATTGTTTACATTGTAAAAAATATTTTAAAATCATTCAGAGAGAATGAAAATCGGGGACCTAATCCGCTCTTTCGCACCGCTTAAGGCGGGCGAAAAGTAGTTACGTCCCCGCTATTCTTGTGCCTCTTCCGCCGCTTGTTCCTGTTTGGAATGCAGCGGTCAGGCGTCCTTGTCGCCATAATCCTTGATGACATCCGGGTCGGGGTCCAGGCCCAATCCGGAGCCGGTTGGAACCGCGATGTTGCCGTTTTTGGCGACGATGGCGTCGCCGTACAGGCTGGCTTCCAGGGTTTTGTAGTAGAAGGTTTCGGCCAGGCATTCGTCGGGCATGGTGGCGAGGATATGAAGTGTCGCCAAAAGGCCGGGGCCGAAATAGGGGGCGTGGGGCATGACCGTGGCGCCCTGAAGCTGCGCCATGGCGATGATCTTGTTGAATTCGGTGATGCCGCCCACCTTGGTGACGCTGGGCTGGTAGTAGGTGACCGCGTCGGCATTCATCATCTGCTGGAACTCAAACGCCGTGCAGGCGTTTTCACCGGCTGCTAGCGGGATGTCGACCTCGATGGCGAGGCGGTTCAGGCTTTCGAAATCCTCGGGCGGGAAAATCGGCTCTTCCAGCCAGTGCAGATCATATTGCTTGAACGACAAGGCCGCCTCGCGGGCCTGCCAGGGGGTCCAGGGGCAGTTGGTGTCCACCATCAGGGGCACGCCGTCGCCCATGGCCATGCGGGCGGCGCGGACCTGGGCCTCGCCGGTTTCATGCAGCTTGATGGAGCCAAAGCCTTCGCCCAGGGCGCGGGCGCAATGTTCGGCTACGTCATCGGGATCGCTGTAATTGAACAGCGAGGCATAGGCGGGGATCTCGCCGCGCCGCGCCCCGCCCAACAGGGTGGAGACGGGCACGCCCGCCGCCTTGCCGGCCAGGTCCCACAGGGCGATATCGATGCCGGAAATGGCGAACATGGTAATGCCGTAACGGCCCAGCAGATGATGGCCCTGTTGCAGCATATAGGACAATTGCCCTATTGCCGAAGCATCCTGGCCGATCAGCTTCGGCGCCAGCATGTGATCCACCGCCGCCTTCACCGACAGCGCCGCGCCGCCATAGGCAAAGGCATCGCCCCAGCCGACCAAACCGCCCTCGGTCTCGATCCGGATCAGGACATAGTCCAGGGTGGTCCAATCCATGCGGCCGATATTGCCCGTGCCGCCCGTGGTGTAGGGCAGCTTCACCAGATGGGTATCGATCTCGGCGATTTTCATGTCTGTCTCCATCATTCCAGCCGCATGCGCGCGACGGCTTCGGGGTTGAAAGTGAAGCCCAGGCCGGGGCGGTCGGGGATCAACAGATCGCCGTCTACTAGGTCGGTGCTTTCGTTATACAGCGGCGCGAACCAGGGCATGAATTCACTGTAGTTGATATTGTGCAGGGCGCCGCAAAGCTGGAGGCATTGTTCGGTATAGACATGCGGCGAGACAGGGATGTCGAAGGCCTCCGCCATATGGGCCACCTTGACGAATTCGGTGATGCCGCCGACCCGTTCCAGATCCGGCATCAGCACATCCGCCGAACCCCGCTCCAGCATGTCGCGGAAGCCATAGCGGGCGTACTCCGTCTCGCCGCTGGCAATCGGCGTGTCGATCTCGGCCGCCACCCTGGCCGACCCGGCCAGATCGTGCGCTCGCACCGGTTCCTCGAACCAAACCAGGTTGTAGGGCTCCAGGGCCCGGCCCATGCGGATGGCGTGGTTGACGGTGAAGCCCTGGTTGGCATCCGCCATCAGGTCGATATCCGGTCCGATAGCCTCGCGCACGGCGGCAACCCGTTCGATATCCTCCGCCACGGATGGCTTGCCCAGGCGCATTTTCAGGGCGCGGTAGCCCTGGCCCAAAAAGTCCCTGGCCTGGACCTGCAATTCGTCGATGGACATGGAGACCCACAAGCCGCCCGAATGATAGGCCCGCACCCGGTCCCGGCTTTGCCCCAACAGGCGGCAGACGGACAGGCCGTGCGCCTTGCCCACCAAGTCCCACAAGGCCATGTCGATGGCGCCGATGGCGAACAGGGTAATGCCCTTGGCGCCAAAGAAGTTTACATCGCCCCACATCTCGGCCCACAGGCCGGCATGTTCATGGGGATCGCGGCCAACCACTTTCACCGCCAGGCTCTGGATCATGGCTTCCAAGGTATCCAGGCGGCGGGTGCCCAGGGACCAGACCAGTCCCTCGCCTATCAGAACTTCATCGGTTTCCATGGAGAGCAGCACGCAGCCGATGGATTCAACATAATGGATGGAGGTGCGGATCGGCGTTTCCAACGGCAGCTCCACCTGTACGGTGCGCAGTGCGGTGATCTTCATGATGGCCCCCCAAATCTATTACCGGATGTTCGTTGCCAACCCTTGCGATCAAACAGGGGCATGAGAAGAAAACCCGCCAGCAGGCCGCCAATGTGCGCCTCCCAGGCGATGGCGCGCACTTCGCCCATGCTGGGCAGGCCGGTGTAGCCGATGATCGCATTGAGCCCGACAAAGACCGCGATGGCCACGTAGGCCCGGGCCATGGTCATGCGCAAAACGGCGCCGAACAGCCCGGATATGGCGCCGGAGGCGCCAACCATGAACGTCTGTTCCAGGGTGATGAAGAACAATCCCAGGCTGGCGCCGGCACCGGCCAACATGCAGATAAAATAGAGGCCAAGAAACCGGACCCGTCCCAAGCGCCGCTCAATCGCCGTGCCAAAGGCCAGCAGGAACGCCATGTTGATGACCAAATGTAATAAATCGCCGTGCAAAAAGCCGTAACTGATGGGCGAGAACAGCAGGATGAAACCCAGCAAACTGCCCTCTCCCATGATGATCGACAGGAAATAGGGCGGCGAAAAGGCGCCAAGGATGCCAATATATTCCTCCCAACTGCCGGGCAGGACCAGGCGTACCAGATGGATACCCACGTTGACGGCAATCAGGATCAGCACCGTGGGCGTGGTGTTAAAGGCGGGGGGGGGATTTTTGTGACAAGGCTTTTCATACCAATTTGCGGCAGGCGGAAGGTATCGCAGCATAAGGGCTGGTGAAGGGGGGCGCCATTGGGTTATTTTGGGGCGGTATTTCGAGGCGGTATTTTTAAAGGCGGAGGCAGCACCATGAGCGCGATCGATTACACGGCGATATTGCCGGAAGGCTGGGACCGGGCCCGTGGATTTTCCTGGGGTGTTGTTGCCAACGGCAGCCGGGTCCTGCGGATCGCCGGCCAGATCGGCGGAGAGCGGGGTGGCGTGCCCGTCGAGGCTACGGCGGACTTCGGCGTGCAGTGGGAGCGGGCCATGGGGAACTTGGTGACGATATTGCGCGCCGCCGGCGGAGAGCCCGAACTTATCGTCATGTTACGCGCTTTCGTCACGGATATTGACGCCTTCAACGCCTCCGGTGCGGCGGTGGGGGCGGCCTGGGGCGAACATTTGGGCCGGCATTTTCCGGCCATGACCTTGGTGGAGGTCAGCCGTCTGCTCGACCCCAACGCCATGGTTGAGATCGAGGGCGAGGCAGTTCTGCCATAGTTCGGCATTGAGGGTAAAAATCATGGGAACATCAAAGAAATTCGCGCAATATTGTTATCAATGCGTCGCCGGCCCGGACTTTCTGACCGTCAAGGTCGAGGACGGCGTGGCAACGGAGGTGGAACCGAATTTCGCCCTGAAGGATATCCACCCCGGCGCCGGGCGGGCCTGCGTCAAGGCCTATGGCCTGGTGCAAAAGACATACAATCCCAACCGCCTGCTGACACCCATGAAGCGTACAAACCCCAAGAAGGGCCGGGACGAAGACCCCGGTTTCGTGCCCATTTCCTGGGACGAGGCGTTGGACCTGGTGGCTGATAAATTAAACGAGATCAAGGCCAGGGGTCTGCGCGATGAACACGGCTATGCCCGCGTCGCGGCCTCGTTCGGCGGCGGCGGCACGCCAACCTACTACATGGGGACGTTCCCGGCGTTTTTGTCGGCCTGGGGCGCGGTGGATTTCTCCTATGGCTCCGGCCAGGGGGTGAAATGCACCCATTCCGAACATCTATATGGGGAGTTGTGGCATCGCGGTTTCACCGTGGCCGCCGATACCCCCACGTCGAACTACATTCTGTCATTCGGCGGTAATCCGGAAGCCTCCCACGGCGTCATGGGCGTTTCCCGCCATGCGGACGCGCGCGCGCGGGGCGCCAAGCGGGTGCAGATCGAGCCGCATATGTCCGTCACGGCGGCCTGTTCGGCGGAATGGATACCGATCCGTCCCAAGACCGACCCGGCCTTCATGTATGGCCTGATGCACGTCATGCTGCACGAGATGGCGCGGGAGCGCCTTGATATTCAGTTTTTGCGGGATCATACCGGGTCACCCTATTTGGTGGCGCCGAACGGCTATTTCCTGCGCGATGAGGTCACGCAGAAACCGTTGTTGTGGGATACCAAACGTGGCGAGGCAGTGCCCTTCGACACTCCCGATATCGTGCCGGCGCTGGAGGGCAGCTTCACCGTGTCCGGCATCGAGGTCGGCGCGGACGACGACGAATGGCGGCACGAGGACATTCAGGTTCAGACCGCATTTGATCATCTGGTCAAGCAGATGAAACAATATACGCCGGAATGGGCCGAGGAAATCTGCCAAGTGCCCGACGGCTGCATCCGCCGCATCGCCGATGAATTCGTCACCCATGCCCAGATCGGCGCCACCACGGTAGTCGACGGCATGGAACTGCCCCTGCGTCCCGTCGCGGTCATTCTGGGCAAGACCGTCAACAACGGCTGGGGCGGATATGAATGCTGCTGGGGCCGGACCCTGCTGGCCTGCCTGGTCGGCGCCCTGGAAGTGCCCGGCGGTACCCTGGGCACCACGGTGCGCCTGAACCGGCCCGCCACCACCCGCCAGGCCAGCGTCGCGCCGGGACCCGACGGCTTCATGAAATTCCCCATGAACCCCACGGACAAGGAAAACTGGCGCGAGAAGCCAACCGCCCGCAACGCCCATGATACCCTGGTGCCCCTCTCGGCGAACTCGCCGTGGAGCCAGGCCCTGGGCCCCACCCATCTGGCCTGGATGTGGACCAAGGAAAGCCCGGAAAACTGGGGCAAGGTGCCAACCCCCGATTTGTGGTTCGTCTACCGCACCAATCCCGCCATATCGTTTTGGGATACCAAGTCCGTGACCGAGCGGATCGCTGATTTTCCCTTTGTGGTTTCGTTTGCCTACATTCGCGACGAGACCAACCATATGGCCGACGTGCTGCTGCCCGAATGCACGGATTTCGAAAGCACCCAGCTGATCCGCGTCGGCGGCACCAAATTTTCGGAAAGTTACTGGGATCATGAAGGGGTGGCTCTTCGCCAACCGGCCATCAAACCCCTGGGCGAGACCAGGGATTTCACCGACATCGCCACGGAAATCGCCAAGCGCGCCGGGGTTTTGGATAAATACAACAACGCCATCAATCGCGGCGCCGGCGGCGTGCGGCTGTATGGCGAAAATTACGACTTCAGCCTGGATACGGAACAGACCCACGAGGCGGAGGATATCTGGGATGCCATGTGCAAGGCGGCCTCGGCCGAGCTGACCGACGGCAAGGAAACCGATGGTCTGGAATGGTACAAGGAGCACGGCATGCGCACCCGGCCGATCTCGCGGCTGATCTGGTATCTGTTCCCCGAAATGCTGAAACAGAACCTGCGCTTCGAGATGCCTTATCAGGAACAGTTGCTCCGCGTCGGCAAACAGCTTGGCAACCGTCTGCACGAAAAGGGCATCGATTGGTGGAACAAGCAGTTGGAGGAATACGAAGCCCTGCCCCCCTGGAAGGATATTCCCGGTATTTGGGAACAGGCAACGGTGAATTCCGGTGGCAGCTTGGAGGAATACCAATTCTGGCTGTTGACCTCGCGCAGCATGCAGCTGGCCTGGGGCTCCAACAGCTCCATCCAGATGATTGACGAGGTGGCCAGGAATATGCATGGCCACCGGGCCATGGTGATGAACACCGGCAAGGCCCGCGAAATGGGCATCGAGGACGGCGATCTGGTGGAGATCAAATCGACCCTGCGCAGCACCAAGGGCCGGGTGGCGTTAAAACAGGGTATCCGCCCCGACACCATTTTGATCCAGGGTCAGTTCGACCATTGGGTGACGCCATATTCCAAGGATAATCCCGCCCCTTCCATGAATACAGTGGTGCCCATGTCCCTGGAGTTGACGGACAGCACCGGCTCATCGGCGGATATCGTCCGTGTCGCGGTCATCAAATTGGAGGGCAAGGCATGACCCGTTATGTAATGGTGGCCGATCTGCGCCGCTGTGTCGGCTGCCAGACCTGCGCTGCGGCCTGCAAACATGCCAACGCCACGCCCCCCGGTGTGCAATGGCGCCAGGTGCTGGATATGGAGACGGGGACCTATCCCCAGGTCCAGCGCACCTTCGTGCCCGTGGGCTGCATGCATTGCGCCGATCCGCCCTGCGAAAGCGTCTGCCCCTCCACGGCAACCAAGATCAGGCCCGACGGCATTGTCTCCATCGACTACGATTTGTGCATCGGCTGCGGCTACTGCGCCGTGGCCTGCCCTTATCAGGCCCGCCATATCGTGCACAAGCGGGACCTGGCCTATGACAAACAGGCCATGGCCAACGAGGAACAACGCTTTGACGAGGGGCGCATGTCCGTGGCCATGAAATGCAATTTCTGCCAGGACCGCATTGATCACGCCGCGGAAACCGGACAGACCCCCGGTGTTGACCCGGAGGTAACGCCCGCCTGCGTCAATTCCTGCATCGCCGATGCCCTGCATTTCGGCGACAAGGATGACCCGGACAGCAACGTGAACAAATTGTTGGCCGAGAACCAGACCTTCCGCATGCACGAAGAATTGGGCACCGACCCTGGCTTCTATTACATCTGGGACAAAAACGAATGAGCCGCAAATCATGAGCCGAAACGAGCCTTGGCTCCAAACCAATTGGGATTGGCGGGCGGCGGGCAATTTCATCGGCGGGGGCAGCGGTACCGGCCTGGCCATCCTGGCCGCCCTGGCCAGCATCCAGGGCACGGTCTATTGGCCCATGGGTCTGATTGGCGCGGTGCTGGTGGGTATTGGATTGTTCTGCGTCTGGCTGGAAATCGGCCGCCCCTGGCGCGCCTTGCATGTGTTCTTTCATCCCCAGACCAGTTGGATGACCCGCGAGGCGTTCGTCTCCGCCCTGCTGTTGCCGGTCACACTGCTGGCCGTGGTTGCCGCCGGTCCGTTTTTGGCCATGCCGACCCTGGCCATGGGCGCGATTTGGGCGGCGGCGGTGTTGGCCGCCATCTATTTGTTTTGTCAGGCTCGTATTCTGCACGCCTCCAAGGGTATTCCGGCCTGGCGCCATCCCAGCCTGATGCCTGTCATCATCGTGACCGGATTGGCGGAGGGCGCCGGTTTCCTTCTGATCAGCGCCGCATTCTTCGGCGGCGGTCCCGCCTGGATGCAGGTTTTATTGGTGGTTTTGCTGCTGGGCCGCTGGCTGGCCTGGCGTAAGTATTTGGCCGATCTGACCCAGACCGGCGCGCCCAACAAGGCCTTGGCGGTTTTGCACGAGGCAACGCCCTTGATCAATATCGGAGGCCACATTGTGCCGACTGTCTTGGTCGTCTTGAGCCTGTTCACGGGCGACTTCGGCCCCTGGCTGGCGGTTTTGGCGGGATTAACGGCGATCGCCGGCGGCTGGCAGTTGAAATTCGTGGTCATCGCCCGCGCCGCTTTCAATCAAGGCTTCGCCCTGCCCCTGACCCCGGTGCGCGGTACCGGCCAGGCGGGACCGGGCGACAAACCGGGTTGGAACAATTGATCAGTGGCGGCTAGGTGATTTCAATTAATTTTAGAAGGCATTAGGCCACCAGTGCAATGCCGTTTGAAACCACGGCCTGGCCCTGACCATTGTAAACCGTGAAGCCCACCACATTGTCGCGCGGTTGCTGTAACTCGACCCGAATTGAGGTGCCCGGTATGACCATGGCCGTGAAGCGGCCGTACAGCCGTTTCAAACCTGCCGGATCGCCGCCGCAACAGGCGCGGATCACTTCCCGCCCGGCCAGGGCCCAGGTGGCGGTGCCATGCAGGATGATGTCCGGCAATCCGGACGCGATGGCGACCTCCCGTTCGGTATGGATGGGGTTCCAGATGTCGGCGCATTCCGTATAGGTGTGGGGCATTTCCCGGGGCACGAAGATCTCCACCATCTCACCGGCCTCGCCCATCGCCTCCGGCAACGCGGGTGGCCTTTCCAGGCTCACATCCTCGCCCACCACCTCGACATTGCGCGCGATACCGCTGGACCATGACGTCACCACCGCTTCGCCGCTGTCGGCGTCCAGGGTGGTCAGCTTGGTCAGCGTCAAGGCGCCGGCGCGGGTGCGGCGGATGGCGGCGATTGTACCCGTGGTGGTCAGGTTCATGCCGGGGCGGATGGGGCAATGGAAAATTGAATCTTGGCTAGCATGGACATTCCGCAGTTTTTCCATGTCCGTCATTCCGACCACGTCGCGGGACAACTTGCCGTTGACGATGGGCCATTCCAGGGAGACGCAGAACTGGGGCGGCGCGAAGATACCGCCCGGCCGGTCATCGTCGAATACGCGGGTTGAGGAATCCATGATCCCGGCCGCATAGGCCAGGGCCTTGCGCGCCGTCATGGCGACATTGTTAACGTCCAGTTCCGAACCGGCGGCGGCGGCATGGGCGGGCATGGGACACTCCTTTTTGAACGACCCTTATGGGCATCTATCAGCGCAGGCTGACATTATTTTCCACTCATGACAAAGACCCCGTCCCATTCCTGGGGTGGTGGCGCGGTTTGGTAGGCGCGGGACCGCTGCGCCTCTCGTGCAGCATGACGAACAGGCCGGCCAGCGCAATGATGGCGGCGCCGGCCAGGGTATTGAGCGTGGGGATATTGCCAAACACCAGATACCCCGCCGCCGCGGCCCAGATAATCTTGGAATAATTGAATGGCGCCAACAGGGAGGCTTCCGCCAGTTTAAAGGCCTTGATCAGGCACAAATGAGCGCCGACGCCCAAGGCGCCTTGTACCAGGAAGGCCAGCCAGTGCCACGGCTGGGGCGTGACCCAGACAAAGGGTAATGCCAGGCTGCTCCAGATCAGGCCGAACAGGCCAGTGTAGAACAGAGTGGCATAGGTCGTCTCGGTCCTTGCCAGCAGCCGCGTGACGATCTGGAAGGCGGCGAAGGCCACCGCGCCCAACAGCGGTAACAAGGAGACCCAACTGGCCAGTCCGCTGCCCGGGCGTACCACCACCAGGACGCCGCACAATCCACCTAGCACCGCCAGCCAGCGGGCCTTGCCGACCTTTTCGCCGAGAATGGGGATTGCCAGCAAGGTGATGAACAGGGGCGAGGTGAAGCTGATGGCCGTGGCATCCGCCAGGGACATATGGGTCAGCGCCAGAAATAACAGCGAGATGGAGGCTACCAGCAAACCCACCCGGCCCAGGTGCAACAGCGGCCGCCGTGTCGACAACTGGCGGCAGAGGCGCCGGCCACTGCCTAGAGCCAATCTGCCTAGAGCCAGTTTGCCCAGGGCCAGCAGGCACAGGGAGGCAAAGATGCCGAAGAAATATCCCCACACCAGCTGCAACGCCGGCAGGTCGGTGGTCATATACTTGGCGCCGGTGTCGATGACGGTGATGAAGCCGATGGAAGCCAGCAGCAACAGAATACCGATATGGGTCTTTTTTTGTTCTTGCACGGCGCCATCATAGCTTAGTGTCGTAAATCTGAAATACTTCGTATTGAATGGAAAAGTACATGACCGAGTTGACCGCCAATGGGCCCCTGTCGCGCTTTCGGGTGTTGGATCTGACCCGGGTGCGGGCCGGGCCCACGGCCGTGCGGCAATTGGCCGATTGGGGCGCCGATGTGATCAAGTTGGAAGCACCGCCAAAACCCGACGAAGGCGAAGGCATGGGCGGCCCCCGCCATGGCCCGGATTTCCAGAATATTCACCGCAACAAGCGGGGCATGACCCTGAATTTGAAATCGGCGGACGGCATGGCGGTGTTCCGCCGGCTGGTGGCGGAAATCGATGTGGTGGTGGAGAACTACCGCCCCGACGTAAAACACCGCCTGGGCATCGATTACGACAGCCTTAAAGAAATCAACCCCGGCCTGGTCTATGCCTCCATCTCGGGTTTTGGCCAGGACGGCCCCTACGTGGGCCGGCCCGGTTTCGATCAGATTGCCCAGGGCATGGGCGGCCTGATGTCCATCACCGGCGTGCCGGGGGAAGGGCCCATGCGGGTGGGCATACCCGTTGCCGATCTGACGGCGGGCATTTTCTGCGCTCAGGGCATCCTGATCGCCTTGCTGGAGCGGGAGGTCTCGGGCCAGGGCCAATGGGTGCAATCTTCCTTGCTGCAGGCCCAGATCGCCATGCTGGATTTTCAGGCCGCACGCTGGCTGCTGGCCGAGGACGTGCCGCAACAGGCCGGCAACAATCACCCCACCTCGATCCCCACCGGGGTTTTCAAGACCTCCGATGGGCATATCAACATCGCCGCCTCGGGCGCGGCCATATATGCCCGGTTGGTTGCGGTGTTGGGAGACCCGGCGTTGGGCACCGATCCCCGTTTTGCCACTCCTCAGGCCCGTTCCGACAATCGCGATGTGATCAATGCCCGGATTGAGGCGGTCACGGTTACTAAATCCAGCGACGAATGGGTTGCCATCCTGAACGAAGCCGGCGTGCCCAGCGGCCCCATCTACACCATTGATCAGGTTTTTGCCGATCCCCAGGTCCAGCACCTGGGCATTGCCCAGGGGGTGGAAAACGCCGTGCTGGGACCACAACGGGTGATTGGTCAGGCGGTGGATTTGAGCCGGACACCGTCGGCGATCCGCATGGCGACGCCGGAATTGGGCGAGCATACGGATGAAATTCTCGGCGCCCTGGGCTATGCGCCGGAGGAAATTTCCGGCCTCCGCGATAGCGGCGCCATCTGAGGGAGGGGAACATGAAACCTTTGGCGGTATTGGCGGCCGACCTGGCCTCCGCGCGGACCACCAGTCTGGCATTGACCGAGGCGGCCTTGGCCTGCATCGATGACCCGGCGGGGGAGGGGGCGAGAGCTTTCTTCAAGGTCTATCATGAAGCGGCCTTGGATAGCGCCAGGGCGTCGGACGCGGCGCGGGCCAACGGTGTCGTGCCGTCCCCCCTGGCCGGCATTCCGGTTTCCATCAAGGATCTGTGCGATGTGGCGGGAGAGGTCACCCATGCCGGTTCCATCGTGCGCCGGGATGCGGCGCCGGCTATTCAAGACGCACCCGTCGTGGCGCGTCTGCGGGCCGCCGGGGCGATTATCATGGGCCGCACCAATATGGTGGAATTCGCCATGGGTGGCCTTGGCACCAATGACCATCACGGCACGCCGAAAAATCCCTGGGATAGAGACAATAACGAGATTGGCGGCAGGGTGCCCGGCGGCTCCACCTCCGGCGGCGCGGTATCGGTCAGCGACGGCATGGCGGCGGCCGCACTGGGTACGGATACCGCCGGCTCAGTCCGAATTCCCGCCGCCCTGTGCGGCATGGCCGGTTTCAAGCCCACGGCGCGCCGGGTGCCCACGGCGGGCATCTTTCCCCTCTCACGAACCCTGGATTCGGTCGGCCCCCTGGCGCCCACCATTCAATGCTGTGCCCTGGTCGATGCCATTTTCGCCGGCGAGATCCCAGGTAAATTATCCCCGATAAGCTTGCAAGGCTTGCGCTTTGCGGTGCCCAAGCACCTGGTGCTTGACGATCTCGATAAGGCTGTTGCCGCCGGTTTTGAGAGATCCCTTGGCAAGCTGTCGGCGGCGGGCGTCCAGATCAGTCATATTGATTTCCCCGAACTGGCCCGCATCCCTGTGATCAACCGTATCGGCGGGTTTTCCACGGCCGAGGCCTATGCCCTGCATCGAGAGATATTGGACAAGGCGGGCAATCAGTTCGACCAGAACGTCGCCGCGCGCATTCGTTTGGGGCAAACCTGGACGGCGGCGGAGTATCTCGACTTGATCGATATCCGGGCCGAGATGATCGCCACGGCCCAGCAACGCTCCGCCCCCTTCGATGCGGTCATCATGCCCACCACCCCCATTGTGGCCTGCCCCATCGACGAGGTGGCGGATGCCGAGGTTTGGGCCGACCGGAACCGCCAGTATCTGCGCAATACCATTCTTTCGAACTTCTTGGACCGCTGCTCATTGACCGTGCCCTGCCATGATCCGGGGCAAGCGCCGGTTGGTTTCATGCTGATGGGTGAAGCCATGGCGGACCAGCGGTTGTTGCAAATCGGATCGGCGGTGGAGGGATGCATCGCCCCGGCGCTGGCGTGAACACTGCCGGCGTGAACAATACTGTCGTGAAAGATGCTAGCGAGAACAATGACCGGGCGGCATTTATCGCCGCCAACACGGAAATTCAAAGCACCAAGTTGGTGCCCGAAATCCGCCTGCGTCTGGCCTCCGAAAACATGGCGATTTGGCGGATGAACGACGAACAGCGGGAAGCCGCCGGCGTGCCCTTGCCTTTTTGGGCCTTTGCCTGGGCCGGCGGGCAGGCCCTGGCCCGATATATACTTGATCATCCCTCGACCGTGGCGGGGCGCAAGCTTCTCGATATGGGGGCGGGCAGCGGGCTGGAGGCGATTGCCGCCGCCATGGCCGGGGCGGAGGTGGTGGCCGCCGACACGGACCCGTTCGCTATTGCCGCGACGGAGATGAATGCGGCGTTGAACGGCGTCGGGCTGTCGGTAACATCGGATGATCTGATTGGCCAAACGGGTAATTGGGATGTGGTCATGGTGGGCGATTTGTTTTTCGAACAGCCCTTGGCCGAACATCTCGAGGCATGGCTGCGGGGATTGCACCGCCGGGGCGGGGAAATCCTCATTGGCGATCCCCAGCGAACCTATCTGCCGCGCGCGGGTTTGGAGAAACTGACGACATACGCGGTGCCGACGACCACCGCCCTGGAAGATAGCGATTTACGCAACGCCAGTGTCTGGCGAATGGTCGATGGATGAATTATGTTGCTGGCGGTAATGCAGTTGAGGTCCCCCGAATATGACGATGATCACCTCCAAGATCCAAACCCGATCCCCGGAATTTCAGGCCAACGCGGCCCACATGGAAGAAAAGCTGACGGCCCTGCGCGCCGCTGTCTCTCATGTCAAACAGGGCGGCGGCGAACGTTCGCGCCAGCGCCACATAGACCGGGGCAAATTGCTGCCCCGGGAGCGCATCCGTTCCTTGCTGGATCCCGGCGCGCCGTTTCTGGAATTGCAGCAGCTGGCCGCCTGGGAGCTGTATGACGAAGATATTCCCTCCGCCGGGGTGATCACCGGCATTGGCCGGGTTTCGGGCCGGGAGTGTCTGATCATCGCCAATGACGCCACGGTCAAGGGCGGGACCTACTATCCCATGACTGTCAAGAAACACGTCCGGGCCCAGGAAGTGGCCGAGCAGAACCATCTGCCCTGCATCTATCTGGTGGATTCGGGCGGCGCCAATCTGCCCGAATGGCCGGATGTTTTTCCCGACCGGGATCATTTTGGACGGATTTTCTACAATCAGGCCAATATGTCGGCCAAGGGCATTCCGCAAATCGCCGTGGTCATGGGGTCGTGCACCGCGGGCGGCGCCTATGTCCCCGCCATGTCGGATGAAAGCATCATCGTGCGCGGGCAGGGCACGATCTTCCTGGGCGGCCCGCCCCTGGTCAAGGCGGCGACGGGGGAGGAAGTCTCCGCCGAGGATCTGGGCGGGGCGGATCTGCATTCACGCACCTCGGGCGTCACGGACCACTATGCCATGGATGACCGCCACGCCCTGGCCATTGCCCGGCAGATCGTGTCCAACCTGAACCGGGTCAAACATTGCACCTGGGATATCCAAACCCCACGCCCGCCCGCCTATGACCCGGCCGAGTTATACGGCGTTCTGCCCCAAGATGTGCGGCAACCCTATGACGTCCACGAAGTCATTGCCCGCATGGTGGACGGCAGCGAATTTGACGAGTTCAAAAAGCTGTATGGCGGCACGCTGGTTTGTGGCTTCGCCCATATCTGGGGCTATCCCGTGGGCATTGTCGCCAACAACGGCATTCTGTTTTCGGAATCGGCGCTGAAAGGCACCCATTTCATCGAATTGTGCAGCCAGCGCAATATTCCCTTGGTGTTTTTGCAAAACATCTCCGGCTTCATGGTGGGCCAGAAGTACGAGGCGGGCGGCATCGCCAAGGATGGCGCCAAGCTTGTGACGGCGGTCTCGACCACCAAGGTGCCGAAGTTTACCGTGGTCATTGGCGGCTCCTACGGCGCCGGCAATTACGGTATGTGCGGCCGGGCCTACAGCCCGCGCTTTCTGTGGATGTGGCCCTCGGCCTCCCTGGCCCTGATGGGCCCGGACCAGGCGGCGGGCGTTCTGGCCACGGTGAAGCGCGCCGGGCTGGAGCGGCAGGGAGAGGAATGGTCGGAGGCGGCGGAGGCGGAGTTCAAGCAGCCGATCATCGATCAATTTACCGAACAGAGCTCGCCCTATTTTGCCACGGCACGGGGCTGGGATGATGGCTTGATCGACCCGGCGGAGACCCGCAACGTTTTGGGCCTGGCCCTGTCCGCAACTCTGAACGCACCCGTGGAGCCGACCAATTTCGGCGTCTTCCGGATGTAGGGGGCTTAGATGTTTCGTAAAATACTGATTGCCAACCGGGGCGAAATCGCCTGCCGGGTCATGCGCACCGCGCACCGCCTAGGTGCCGCCACCGTTGCCGTCTATTCCGAGGCCGATGCCAACGCCATGCATGTGGCCATGGCCGATGAAGCGGTCCTGATCGGCCCGCCCCCGGTGCAGGAAAGTTATCTGCTGATGGACCGGATCATCGAAGCCGCCAAGCGCACCAGGGCGGAGGCCATTCATCCCGGCTATGGCTTCCTCTCGGAGAATGCCGCCTTTGCCGAGGCCTGCGCCGCGGCGGGCATCGTCTTTATAGGCCCGCCCGCGTCCGCCATCCGCGCCATGGGAGAAAAGGCGGCGGCCAAGGCCCTGATGGTGGCGGCCCAGGTGCCGGTTGTTCCCGGCTATCACGGCGACGATCAGGACGATGCGGTCCTGACCAGGGCGGCGGACGATATCGGCTACCCGGTGTTGATCAAGGCGGTGATGGGCGGCGGCGGCAAGGGCATGCGTCAGGTCAACGAGGCGGGCAAATTTGCCGCCGCCCTGAAGGGCGCGCGGCGGGAAGGGCTGTCGTCCTTCGGCGATGACAAGGTGTTGGTGGAAAAATACCTCGAACGCCCCCGCCATATCGAAATCCAGGTCTTCGCCGACCAGCAGGGAGAGGTTGTGCACCTGTTCGAACGGGACTGCTCCGTCCAGCGGCGCCATCAAAAGGTTTTGGAGGAGGCCCCCGCGCCGGGCATGAGTGCCTCGATGCGCCGCGCCATGGGTGATGCGGCGGTGGCCGCGGCCAAGGCCATTGGTTATGTGGGCGCGGGCACGGTTGAATTCATCGCCGATGTGAGCGCGGATTCGAACAATGGTTTGTCCGAGGACGCCTTCTATTTCATGGAGATGAACACACGCCTGCAGGTGGAGCATCCGGTGACCGAGATGATCACCGGCCAGGACCTAGTTGAATGGCAATTGCGCGTGGCGGCCGGTGAGCCGCTGCCTCTGAGCCAGGACGAATTGACCATCAACGGCCATGCGGTGGAGGCGCGGATCTATTCGGAAAACCCGCAAAAGAAATTCCTGCCCGCCACCGGCACCCTGCACCGTCTGCGCTCGCCCGCCGAGGGCCCCCATGTCCGGGTCGATACCGGCGTGCGCGAGGGTGACGAGGTCTCCATGTTCTACGATCCCATGATCGCCAAGCTGATCGTCTGGGATCGTGACCGACCCTCGGCCCTGCGCCGCCTGGTGGATGCGCTGGAGCGTTACGAGATTGCCGGCGTAATCACCAACGTCAATTTCCTGGCCGCCGTGGCCGCCCACCCCGCCTTTGCCGATGGTGATCTGGAAACCGGCTTCATCGACAAGTATCGCGATGACCTGGTCCCCCCGCCGGGCCCAATCCCCGACCTGGCCCTGGCCCTGGCCTGCCTGGACCTGTTGTTGGCCCGTCAGGGCAATACAGCACCAGCCGACCCCCATTCCCCTTGGGGCAAGGTTGACGGCTGGCGCCTGAACGACCGGGGCCATGACGAATTGTGTTTTGTGGGCGGCGACGAGGCCGAGATCGTCGTGAAGGTACACTATCCCGGATCGGGAGGATTTTTATTGGACCTTCCCGGCGGTGAAATGCCGGCCAACGGCGAAATCGACGACGGTGGCACCCTATGGGCTGACCTGGACGGCTTGCGGGTCAGCGCGGCGGTGGTTCACGACGGCGACAAAGTAACCATCCTGAGCGGCGGCCGCGCTTATCGTATTGAGCGGGTGGACCGCATGGCCCTGCGCGACGTGGACATAGAAGCCGGCGGCAAGGTCATCGCCCCCCTACCGGGCAAGATCGTACAGGTTCAGGTCGAGGCGGGCGCGACGGTCAAAAAGGGCGACGCGTTATTGACACTGGAAGCCATGAAAATGGAACACACCATCACCGCCCCCCGCGACGCGGTGATTGCCACCATACCCTTTGGCGCAGGTGAACAGGTGGCGGAAGGCGCCGAGTTGGTGATGTTCGTGGCGGAGGGGGATTGACCCTCATTGGGTGCTGATTTTGGTTTTCGTCGGCTTGCTGTTCCGGTCGTTGAGCGCCAACATCTGGGGTTTTTTGCTCAATTTTTCCAGCAATCCGGCGACCTTCCCGCCGGTGCCGCGGATCACGGTGGCGAATTCGGAGCGCTGCGCGAGCGCCATGGAGACACCTTCGACCATGATGTCGACCACGCGCCAGCCCTCCGCCCGGCGCCTTAGGCGCCATTCCAGCTTAATGATTATGCCGTTCTTGACGCCATTGTTGCTGACGTTGCTGCCGACATTGTTGGGGCCGAATTCGCTGTGCACAATGGCGCCCTTGGGGCCGTCGGGACGGTGGTCGGTGATTTTCAAGGCGTTGTCGAGATTGCCGCCCAGGCGCCGGCCGTAAATGGCGACGATATAATCTTCGAACAATTGGGTAAATTCGGCCCGTTCGGGGCCGGAGGCCCGGCGCCAATAGCGGCCCAGGACAAAGCGGCTGACGGCGGCAACATCAAAACCGCGCCGCAACAGGTTGCGAAAAGCCGCTGCCCGCTCCGTACGGTCCAAACCATCGTCGCTCAATAGAGTGGTGGCTTCCCGGACCAGGGCCGTGAGAAAATTCCGTGGATCGGATTCGCTGGCCTGCGCGGGCATGGCGACGGCGGCTGCGGCGGACATGAAAAATCCCAAGCCAAGACAGACCAGACGACGTGTTATCCGATAACCCATATCTATATTCCCTCTACTTGCAGCATGACGGCGAGATTGCGGCCGCGGTTTTTTTTAACCGGCACCGAATTCGAGCTACAAATACTCTTGCAATTTTGTGGCCAAGTTGCGGCGAAAAAATGTCAGAACAGCGCTAATATGTTGACAATATTCGGGAATTATTAACTTAGCTGAAAAAGATACGGTAAAAATAGCTTAACATTTTTCTTGTAAGTGTATGAATTATCGGCAGTTTGATCCAAAATCCGTCACGGTCTTGTCCCAGTATGGGGCAGATATTATGGTAAAAAATAGATATTTTCTTAGCATCGCCCTGCCAGGAATTTGTTGATGAAGGTCCCGTCGAGGCTGGAGATATCGTGGCGTTAAAGGCGTCAAAGCTGTCGGAACATTCCTTCAAGGCCAACGCTGCCGTGCTGGGCGCGGAAAAACATCTGCATGAACGCCTGCTGGATATTTTCGCCTGAGAGCTCGTATCTAGGCGGCGACGCCCGCCGTCAAAAACCCTTTTGGCACGCCCGCCTTGGCGATGGCGCCCAATAGAGGTTCATTGGGCAAGCCGGCGGCGACGATCTCGCGGACCGCCACCAGGGCATCCAGATCGACACCGGTTTTTAGTCCCATGGCCTCCAACATGAAAACCAGGTCGTCCATGACAATGTTGCCCGAGGCGCCCGGCGCGAACGGGCAACCGCCCAGACCCGCCAGGGAGGCATCGAAGCGGCGCACGCCTTCATCCAGGGCGGCATGGACGTTGGCCAGGCCCAGGCCGCGGGTGTCATGGAAATGGGCGCACAATATAACTTCATCACCCAGATGGCGTCGCAACAGGCGGTAGGTATCGCGGACTTGCGTTGGATTGGCATAACCGACGGTATCGGAGACGGAAAGTTCGTCGGCACCGTATTCCAGAGCCTTTTCGGCGATCCGGACGACTTCACCAGGGTCCACATTACCCTCGATGGTGCAGCCCAGGGCTGTCGCCAGGCCCACGGCGAGGGTGACTTTTTTGTTTTCCGGTGTTGAATCCCGCAATTCGGAAATCTGCCGGAGGCGTTCGAGAGAATCCTCCCGGCTGCACCGCACATTGGCCTGATTATGACTCTCGGATATGGACAGCACGAAACTTAGTTTGTGCACACCCGTGGGAAAGCCCCGTTCCGCCCCGCGCAGGTTGGGCACCAGGGCCGAGACGGACAGGCCGTCGTGGGTCAGGGCATCGGCAATGACCTCTTCGCAATCAACGAACTGGCCCGAGACGCTGGGCGGCACGAAAGAGCAGACTTCGATCTCGGGAACGCCGGCGGCGGCTTCCGCTGCAATCCAGGCCTTCTTTTTATCCGTGGGAAAGAATTGGTCGATCCCCTGAATGCCGTCACGCAGGCCGACTTCCGTCACTTTTACGTCAATGTCCGATCTCAAAACCGCATTCATGGTGCTGGCCTTTCGCCAAAAAAGTTTCACATATCCTTCATAACCCCTTTATGTGGCGAACCCAAATGAACATTGAAGGGAGAAGTTCCGTGCGATTGGCTATTCTCACGGGCGGCGGCGATGTGCCGGGGTTGAATTCCTGCATCAAGGCGGTGGTCATGCGGGCATCGGAAATCGGTTGGGAGGTGCTTGGCTTCCGCCGTGGTTGGGGCGGCCCGTTGCACTACAATCCCGATGATGACCGCCCCCAGGACCGTTGGCTGCAACCTCTGTCACCGGACATCGTCCGCACCATTGACCGTACGGGGGGACCTTTCTGCACACCTCGCGTACCCATCCGGGCAAGGTCAACGCGGATGATCTGCCGGATTTTCTGGTGGGATCGAAAAACGCCCTGAAAACCGATGCCGCGAATGG
The DNA here is from genome assembly GCA_029936195.1 of Alphaproteobacteria bacterium. Lineage (GTDB taxonomy): Bacteria > Pseudomonadota > Alphaproteobacteria. The sequence continues at coordinate 4,849 of JAPYUH010000007.1, read as the reverse complement.
CGATCTGTTCGATTGCACGCCCCATGTCATGGCCGTGGTGGCAACCTTGGGTATCGATGCCCTGATCGCCATCGGCGCCGATGACACCTTGTCCTATGCCGCCCATTTGCATGAACAGGGTTTGCGGGTCGTGTCCATTCCCAAGACCATGGACAATGATGTCTTCGGCACGGATTACTGCATCGGCTTTTCCACGGCGATTACCCGGAGCGTCGATGCTATCACCGCCCTGCGGACCCCCACGGGCAGCCATGAATGCATTGCCGTCATCGAATTGTTTGGCCGCAATAGCGGCCAGACCGCCCTGATCAGCGGCTATTTGGCGGATGCCGACCGCACCTTAATTTCCGAAGTGCCGGTGGACATGTATCGCCTCGGCGATCTTATCATGGCGGACCGGAACCGTAATCCCAGCCACTATGCGGTCGTTGTGCTGTCGGAAGGCTGCACCATTGAAGGCGGCGAAATTTTCGAGGGCGGGGAGGCGGATGCCTATGGCCATCGCAAACTGGGCGGGATCGGCCAGTATATGGGCGATATTCTGAGCCGGAAAACCGGTGTCGCCACGATCAACCAGAGCCTGGCATACATGATGCGCGCCGGCCCGCCGGATTCTCTCGACCGCATGGTGGCGACCAATTTCGCCAATCTGGCCATGCAGCAACTGGAAGATGGCAAATCCGGCGTCATGATGGCCTTGCGGAACGGCAATTACACGATCGTTCCCGCCGACACCTGCGTCCAAGGCGAGAAAAGGGTCGATGTGAGTGAGCTGTACGACGCCGCCAATTACCGTCCCAGTGTCCGCTATGCACTGGACAAACCGATGTTCCTGTATTGAGCCAGCGGCACTTTGCGGCCACAATAGGGTAAAAATTGGGACGTTAATTCACAGAGGAGACATCATGAGCAAACTGGACATGGCGGCTGAAGTGGGCGCAATTTTGAAACAGCGCGGCGAAACCGTCGCGGTCTCGGAATCATCCGCCGGCGGGCTGATATCAGCCAATCTGTTGAGCATTTCCGGTGCGTCGAAGTATTTTATGGGCGGTGGCGTGATTTATACTTACGACGCCAGGGAGCGCATACTGGGCGTGCCGACCGAGGCCATGAAGGGCCTGCGGTCATCATCCGAGCCGTATGCGACGCTTTGCGCGCGCACGATCCGGGAAAAAATGGGAACCACGTGGGGCCTGGCCGAGACCGGCGCCTCGGGCCCCACGGGAAACCGCTATGGCGACGCGGCCGGCCACACCTGTTTGGCGGTCAGCGGCTCGGTTGAGAAGGTCATCACCTTGGAAACGGCGGACGATGACCGGGAGGCGAATATGTGGCGCTTCACCAAGGCGGCGCTTGATCTGCTGCAACAATGTATCGAAGAAAAGGCGTAAGTAATGGATTTCAATATTCCCCAGGACATTCAGGACAAGATTGCGGAACTTGACGCGTTTATCGAGCGGGAGATCAAGCCGCTTGAGAACGAAAATATCAAATTCTTCGATTACCGCCGCGAGAATGAGCGGACGGATTGGGACAACGACGGCAAGCCCACCAAGGAATGGGAAGCGCTGTTGAGGGAGATGAAGGACCGTGCCGATGCCGCCGGCCATCTGCGCTTTGCCCTGCCCAGGGAGATCGGGGGCCAGGAAGGCTCCAACCTGGCCATGGCCATGATCCGGGAACATCTGGCGCACAAGGGCCTGGGGCTGCACAACGATTTGCAAAACGAATCTTCCATCGTCGGCAATTTCCCCCTGGTTCACATGATGTGGAAATTCGGCACCGATGCCCAGAAGGAAGAGTTTCTGCCCGCCCTGATTACCGGCGGCCGCCGCGTCGGCTTCGGCCTGACGGAGCTGAAACATGGCTCGGACGCCACTTATATGGAAACTTCCGCCGTCCGCCAGGGCGACGAATGGGTTATCAACGGCAACAAACGGTTCAATTCAGGTATTCACGAGGCAACCCATGATCTGGTCTTCGCCCGTACTTCCGGCAAGCCGGGCGAGGGCATGGGCATCACCGCCTTTTTGGTGCCCGTCACGGCACCGGGCTTCAAAGTGGAGAAAATGGACTGGACCTTCAACATGCCCACGGACCACGGCATTGTGTCCGTCAAGGACGTGCGCATGCCGGTCAGCGACGAGAGCTATCTGGGCGATGAAGGCGACGGCCTGATCGTGGCGCAGACGTTTCTGCATGAAAACCGTATCCGCCAGGCTGCATCCTCCGTCGGCGCGGCGCAATTCTGCATCGACGAGGCGGTCAACTACGCCAAACAGCGCACCACCTGGGGCAAGCCGCTGGCCACCAACCAGGCCATCCAGTTCCCCCTAACCGAACTTCATACCGAAGCCGAAATGGTCCGCAATCTGGTTCATAAAACCGCCTGGAATCTTGACCAGCACAACCACATGGCGGTGACCGAGCAGGTTTCCATGGCCAACTACCGCGCCAACCGTCTGGTCTGGGAGGCCTCCGATAGAGCCATGCAGGTCTTCGGCGGCGAGGGCTACACCCGCAACCAGCCGTTCGAGCATATCTACCGCCATCACCGCCGCTACCGCATCACCGAAGGGGCGGAAGAAATCCAAATCCGCAAGATCGCCGGGCACCTGTTCGGGTTTCTGGGCAAGAATAGGTAAGATTTGATTTTGATGGACCTGACGCGATTTCCAAGAAAAGGTTGGAAACATGATAGACATCGTTGTTCCTGACGTGCCCGATTTTGTCATTGAATCCATCGAGCGGAGGGCGAAAATCAATGGTCGGACATTTGATCAAGAGGTTCATGCAATCGTCCTAAAAGCCGCCGAAGAAGAGCGTCAAAGACAATCGTGAAAACCAATTTGTCGATTGAATGGATTGAAATCTAGGATCAGCTGGATCGAAGACGATCCGCCATCAATTCCGCGATCATAACCGTGGTCAGGTGGGTGTTGGCCCGGACGTTGGCGGGCATGATGGAGGCATCGATGACGCGCAGGTCCTGGGCGCCGATGACCCGGCAGTCGGTATCCACGACGCTGCGCGGATCATCGATCGGGCCCATGCGGCAGGTGCCGATGGCGTGCTGGGCATCGGCGCATTCGGCCATGATCCAGGCATCCAGTTCCGCCGCCGAAAGCGGTGCATGGATGGAAGGGCCGCCGTAGCCGTAGGTGATATTGTCGGTCATGTCCGCCAGGGCGGGCTGCCGGGCCACATCCACCAGGCGGGCGACGCCGTCGCGCAGGCGGTCGAAATCCCGGGCATCCGTCAACATGCGTTCCTCCACCATTGGATCGATATCGGCTTTGTCGCTGGTGATAGCCACTTCGCCTTCGCTATAGCTGTCAAACACCGACACGGCGATCCGACCCAGGCTATAACCGCCTTTGTCGGGGCCCCGCAGATTGCCGGCGATCATGATCATGTCGTTGGCGCTGCCCCCCGCCAGGCCGGAGCCATAGCGAAGACAGCAATTGGTGTGACGGTGGGTCAATGTGGTGGCCTGGGCCGACGCTTTCAGATTTAGAATGATCGCCACCGCCGGGTGATCCAGCAAATGCCGCCCCACGGGCCGGTCGGCCAGGATGGGAATGCCCAGACCCCGCAGCAAGTCGCCGGGGCCGATGCCGGAGCGTTGTAGGATGGCGGGGCTGTGAATGGCGCCCGCCGCCAATATGGTCTCCCGCTCGGCGCGGAATAGCTGCGGCGCGCCGTTGATGCGGACGCTGACGCCGGTGGCCCTGTTGCGGTTGCCCTCGAAGGTCAGGCTCTCCACCAGGGCATCGCCGATAATCGTCAGGTTAGCGCGGCCCCGCGCCGGTTCCAGATAGCCGTCGTTGGTGGAAACCCGCCGGTTGTCGCGGCTATTGATGGCGTAGGGAGAAACGCCCCTGCCCACGGGGGCGTTGTGATCCCCACACCAGTCATGGCCGAGCGCCAGGCCGGCTTCCTGCAAGCCACGGTCCACATGACCCCAAACCTCAATTGGTGCGCGGTAAACAGGGATGGGGCCGCCTTGTCCATGGTACGGCGCGTCGCCGAAATCCACGTCGTCTTCCAGCTTGCAAAAATACGGCAGCACGTCGTCCCAGCCCCAGCCGGTGCAGCCGCAATCCACCCAGCGCCGGAAATCGTCCGGCATGGGCCGAATGGCGATCTGGCCGTTAATTGTCGAGCTGCCGCCAACGGCCCGGCCGCGCCACAAGATACGCGGTTCCTGGGCGGAGGTGCGCCGGGCCATGAGGTTGGGCCAGCGATAATCGTCATCCTCGATGGTGCGCAGGGGATTGGGAACCTGAATATGCTCCGGTGTCTCGGCACTGCGAAAATCACGGCCCGCCTCCAACAATAGGACCCGGGTCCCGGCGTCTTCACTCAACCGTGCTGCCAACGTCGCCCCGGCGGAACCGCCGCCGACGATAATGTAATCAAACATATGCTGCTGCTGACCCTGTTTCGCCGCCATTTTTGCCAGGGTAGGCCGTGCTTGCCCGGGGCTCAATATGATTCTAGCCTTGCGGCAATTGGTTCATGGTCAAAGGAATAAGTCTCATGCAAGGCGTGGTGTTTTTGGGCGACAGAAAACTGGAGTTTCAGAATTTCGAGGATCCGACGCCTGGCCCTGGCGAAGTGGTGCTGGAAATCAAAGCCTCGGGCATGTGCGGCAGTGATTTGAAATTCTACCGGGCGCGGTCCGGCGGCGGTACCGGCTCGCTGGGTTTGGGCGGCGATGGCAGCCCGGTCATCGCGGGGCATGAGCCTTGCGGCATTGTTGCCGCCGTGGGCCCCGGCGTCACGGAGGTTCAGGCCAGGATCGGCCAACGGGTGATGGATCACCATTATGCGGGCTGTGGCGTCT
>JAPYUH010000408.1 GCA_029936195.1 Alphaproteobacteria bacterium | reverse complement strand
GTTCTGGATTTCACCCGACCCGGTGACACAGGAAAGCGGCGCCCTGGAATTCATTCGCGGCTCCCACAAATGGGGCAAGATGTTTCAACCGGAAAAATTCGGCGACACCAAGGGCCACGACGACTACGAACGTAATCCCGACTATGTGGAGATACCCGACATTGATGCCGCCCGCGGCGACTATGACGTGGTCACCTGGAATTTGGAACCGGGCGATATCTATGTCTTCCACGCCTTGACTGTGCATGGCGCGGGCGGCAATTTACGTGACGATGTGCGCCGGCGTGGCTACACCGTGCGCTACATCGGTGACGACATCCGCTACGACACCCGCCCCGGCACCAACATCCATCTGCGCGGCAGCGAGTTTGCCGACGGGCAACGCCTAGGCGCGCCGAGATATCCCCAGGCCTGGCCGCAATAATTCAGCCTCATTGTCATTCCCGCGCATCGACCCACTGCTGTCCGGTTTAATCACGGGATGGCGCGATGGATTGTACGACAGAGTGAACGGTGGCCGTTCACACGTGTGTCCCTGGATGCCCGGATCGAGTCCGGGCATGACGAATTGGCTATTTTTAGCCGATAATTCATCTCTTTCGTCATTGCTGGGCTCGACCCGGTAATCCAGGGCCGCCTGGCTCCGACTTAAACATTTGGGCCATGTCCAGGAAGCTGGCAAAGGCCGGATTCCAATTGTGTTCATGGATTAGCGATGGGGCCGCCGGAATAATCCGGACAGCAATAGGACGAGGCCCGGCAATGACGCGGTCGGGAGATCGCTGATGAATTTTATCTGTCGCCGAAGTGACGGCGCCAAATGGGTGCGACGATGGCGTTTTGCGTGACGCCGTCCTTTAGGGCGGCGAGGCGTGGGGCTTCAATCTCGCCCCGATACCAAGCGAACAGCATGGCGATGTAGACATCGGCCAGGCTCATCTCCGCGCCCAAAATGAATGGTCCAGGATCGACGGCATCCTCCAAAACCGCCAACGCCTCGCCCATCCGGGTCACGGCCGCCGTGCGCGTGGCGTCCACGGCGTTGGGGTCGGCGGTAAATCGTTGTGGGTAACCAGTGCGCAGCACCGCCTCGTATAGGTTCACGCTGGCAAACACCATCCAGCGCAAAAACGCCCCATGGGCCGGGGTTCCGGGCAGGGGCGCGAGGCCCTTGCCGGGGAAAACGGCGGCGAGGTGGATCAGGATTGCGGCGGTTTCGGTCAAAATGGAGCCGTCGGGCAGGATCAGGGTGGGCAGCTGTTTCCACGGGTTGGTTTCCCGAAAACTCTCCGCCAGGGGCGTTCCGGCTTTTGAGTCGAGTTCGACCAGATCGAAAGGTTCATCCGCCAGCGCAAAGGCCGCCTCGACCACGAAGCCGCCCGATCCGGGCCGGTTATAAAGACGATAGGTCATGGCTTCATGGCCAGCAGGACATGGTCCTCGGCCATGGCCTCGATTTCCTGTTCGCTGTATCCAACTTCGCCCAAAAGGTCATAGGTATGTTCGCCCAGCAGGGGGGCGCCTTGCCGGATCGAGGTGGGGGTGCCCTCGAAACGGGCCGCCGGACGGGCCTGGCGCAGGCGGCCTGCGTGGGGGTGGTCGTGCTCCACGACGATGCCGCTGGCCTTGATTTGCGGGTGGTCGATCATCTGTTTGCGGGTCAGCACGGGTGCGCAGGGCACACCGGCGTCATCCAGGGTTTGCAGCCACACGGCGGCCGGTTTTTGCAGCAGCACCTCCTGGATCAGACCCAGCCGCGCATCCGCGTTTTGGTCCCGCAGGGCCGGGGTCAGGAAGCGGGGGTCCTCCAGCAGGTCCTCCCGCCCGGCGACCTTGCAGAAACTTTCCCATTGCGTATTGGTCATGGTGGAAACGGTGATGTAATCGTCCTTGGTCTCGTAAATCAGATC
>JAPYUH010000150.1 GCA_029936195.1 Alphaproteobacteria bacterium | reverse complement strand
CAGCAGGTCTGGGCCAGCCGGTCGCACATGGAGGCCATCGCCTTTGTCCGGGCGCTGGGCATTCCCGCCTATGGCAATGGTGCGGCGCGCGGCATGATGCCGATGGATGATCCGCACAATTTCGACCGAACCCGCTCTGACGCCTTCAAGGAGGCGGACGTTATTCTCATCGTCGGCACACCGTTTGATTTCCGCATGGGCTACGGCAAGCGGATTTCTGCGCCGACCCTGATCCAGATCGACCAGAGTTATGCGACGGTGGGTAAAAACCGCGACATTAGCCTCGGCATTGCCGGTGATCCGGGCGCGATCATGAAAGCGGTGGCGGAGTCGGCAACCGGACGCATAGACAAGGGCGCCTCGCAAAAGCGCCAGGAATGGATGAAGAGGCTCCGCGAAATCGAGGCGGTCAAACTGGAAAAGCTGATGCCCGCGTTCCTGTCCGACAGCAATCCGATCCATCCCTATCGGCTGGCCTGGGAGATCAATGAGTTTCTCGGCGAGGATACGATTTATATCGGCGACGGCGGCGATGTGGTCACCATCTCGGCCCAGGCGGTGCGTCCCAGAGGGCCCGGCCAGTGGATGGATCCGGGCGCCTTGGGCTCGCTCGGCGTTGGCACCGGCTTCGCCATGGCCGCGAAACTTGCCCATCCGGAAAAGGAAGTCATTTGCCTTTACGGTGACGGCTCGTTCGGCATGACGTCATTCGATATGGAAACCGCCCAGCGCTTCGGCGCGCCCTACCTGGCCGTTGTCGGCAACAATTCGCACATGAACCAAATCCGCTACGGCCAGATGGCTAAATATGGCCCGCAGCGAGGCAATATCGGCAACAAGCTTGGCGACGTGCCGTTCTCCCAGTTCGGCCAAATGATCGGCGGCCATGGCGAGGAAGTGCGTGAAGCGGACCAAATCCAGCCGGCACTCCGCCGCGCCCGCGAGGAGATCGCCAAAACCGGCAAATGCGCCGTCGTCAATGTGTGGATTGATCCAAATGAATATGCGCCGGGCACCAAAGCCCAGACCATGTACAAATAGCCGAATTTCAGGGACGGACAAATGAAAGCACTCGAAGGAATTAAAGTACTCGATTTTACCCACGTTCAGTCGGGGCCAACCTGCACCCAGCTGCTGGCCTGGTTCGGTGCGGATGTGTTCAAAGTGGAGCGTCCCGGCGTCGGTGATGCGACACGCGGACAATTGCGCGATATCCCGGACGTGGATTCGCTCTATTTCACCATGCTCAACCACAACAAACGATCAATCGAGATCAACGGAAAAGTAGAGAGCGGCAAGGCGGTGTTGGAACGGCTGGTGAAAACCTGCGATGTCCTGGTCGAGAATTTTGCCCCGGGCGCATTGGACCGCATGGGATTTTCATGGGAGCGGATTCAGGAACTGAACCCGCGCATGATCATGGCCTCGATCAAGGGGTTCGGGCCGGGGCCTTATCAAGATTGCAAAGTCTATGAAAACGTCGCGCAATGCGCGGGCGGCGCGGCTTCAACGACCGGTTTTATTGGCGAACTGCCCACCGTGACCGGCGCCCAGATCGGGGATTCGGGGACCGGTCTGCACCTGGCATTTGGCATTGTCACCGCATTGTTCCAAAGGGAGACGTCCGGCAAGGGCCAGCGGGTAACGGCGGCGATGCAGGATGGCGTATTGAACCTGTGCCGCGTGAAACTGCGGGATCAGCAACGCCTCGCGGCGGGGCCCTTGACGGAATATTCCCAGTTCGGCGAAGGCATTCCGTTTGGAGAGGCCGTGCCGCGCGCGGGCAATGATTCGGGGGGTGGCCAGCCGGGGCGGATCCTCAAATGCAAGGGGTGGGAAGAGGATCCGGACAGCTATACCTATTTCATTACCCAGGCCGCCATATGGAAGAACATATGCGACGTGATCGGCCGGCCCGAATGGAAGGATGACCCTGACTACGCCACGCCGAATGCCCGGCTGCCAAGGCTCAACGAAGTATTTGGCGCCATTGAAGAATGGACCATGACCAAAACGAAGTTCGAGGTCATGGACATTTGCAATGGCTTGGATATTCCGGTCGGGCCGATCTTGTCCATGAAAGAGGTGGCCGAGGAACAATCATTGCGCGATACCGGCACCATCGTCGAAGTCGATCACCCGACCCGCGGAAAGTATCTGTCGGTGGGCAACCCGGTCAAGCTGTCTGATTCACCATCCGAGGTCTTGGCATCGCCCTTGCTCGGCGAGCATACCGATGAAATCCTGCGTGATGTGCTGGATTATTCCAAAGAGGAGATCGAGGAAATCCGTGCCTCGGGCGCCGTAGGGTAACTACGAAAAATAACGGAAAATATAGCGGCCGGCATTTACGCGGCGTTGGCGGCCACGGCGTCCAGCAATGTCAGCCGCCACATTTCGCGGGCATAACGGTCGTACTCGAAACCGGTGGCGGCATGCATGGTGCAGCGATTGTCCCAGGCGACGATGTCGCCGGGCCGCCAGCTCCATTTCACGGTGAAGTCCGGTCCGGTGATGTGGGGCAACAGGTCGCGCAGGATGAGCACGCTGTCATCTTCGACACCTTCCAGGTCCCACTTGTCCAGCGCCGCCTCGGCAACGGGTTCGCCGGCCGGCACGACCGCGCAGGTCGAACTGTTCAGGCCGTACAGGGCAGGGATACCGCTTACGGGATGTTCCAGCACGATGGGCACCCGGTTGGGCGGATTGGCCGCTCGCTGCTCCGGCGTCAGGACCGGGTAGCCGGACGAATACAGGCTGATCTTTTTGTCGTGATGGGCCAGGGAACACACCGCTTCCAGCGTCTCCAGCTTCGCCTTCGTTGCCGCGTCCAGGTTGGCGAAGGCGGCGCGGGTGTCCGCGAACAGGGTTTCGGCACCTGTCGGCGGGGCTTGTCGACAGTGAAATACAGAGCCGATTGGCGGCTGCTTGCGGAAGGTCGAGTCCGTATGCCAGACGGGACGGCGGCTCTCCGGATTGTACTGAATGTCGGCGTCGGACATGAGCCGCGGCACCTTCGCGAAGGACGCTTTCGGCTTGCCGGCCTCGTCCTTGGTGTTGCCGATGCGCAGGATCGGGAAGCCGGGCACCATCACCTTCTCGCGCGCGGTCTGCAGCACCTCCTCGACCGCGCCGAAGACGCCCGACCAGGCCACCAGCTGCTCAGGCGAGGTTTCCGCCAGGTCCGCTCCGCGCACGGCGATCAACCCGCCATGAAGGGTCCATAGCTCATGGGCCTCGCGCTGGAAGCCACTGTCTTCGAGATCCTGGCGGGTTACATTCTCGATCATGAGACCGAAATCGCCGTTCAAGGGGTAGGTCTTGCGCTGCATCTGTTTCGTACGATCCGTTTGTTGCCAAAATTCTCGTCTCAAATCTGGTTCAAATTATAGCGTGCGAGACGCGCCTTAACAGTCCCAATGTCAAACCCGAAGGTACTTTAGATGCCCTTTGGTCCCATCGCGCCGGTGCGAATTTGGGGGCGAAGCGGACATGATAGTCAGAGGCCATTATCTTGGAGATGCACCAATTTTGATTACGAAGTCGGCGTTGTCAGCGATTGGGCCGCTATTTCCCTCGGTTGGTATTGCTCACATCTTGAGGAATGCGGCCTCAGTTGCACATAGCCTTTTCCATAACAATTTATTAGCATTACCTGAAGGACCTAGGCGCGGGGAAGGATTGCGCCGGAAGGCAGCGCGGAGAGACGGCTTGCCGCCATTGTCGCAATCGACGTGGCGGGCTACTCGCGGCTCATGGGAGCTGATGAGGATGGCACGCTTTCGGCGTTGAAGGGGCATCGAAACGCTGCCGTCCCAATCGGCCATAAACATGGCGGCCGCGTCGTGGGCACCGCCGGGGATGGGGAACTTTGGGAGTTCCCAAGTGTCACAGAGGCTGTATTGAGTGCGGTCCAAGTGCAAGCCGTGATGGCCGAGCGCAACGCCGGTCTTCCGGGCGAGAGAAAAATGCTTTACCGCATCGGCATCAATCTCGGCGACGTGATGATTGATGGCGAAGATATCTACGGCGATGGCATCAATGTAGCGGCGCGGATCGAAGCGCTGGCCGAACCAGGCGGTGTCTGGCTTTCCCAGACCGTTCATGACCAAATTCGCGACCGCATGGACCTTAATCTTGAAGACATGGGCGAGGTGGCCGTCAAGAATATCGCCCGGCCGGTGCGGGTGTTCCGTGTGCTGGCCGAGGGCGAACAGTCAAGCACGCCGGCACGGTGGTCAGGGACGCCATGGCTGAAATACGCCAGCGCCGTAGTGGTCGTCCTCGCGCTTGTTGTTGGAAGCAGCCTTTGGTGGTGGTGGCAACAAGCCGAATATGCGCCCGCGGTCGAAGCGGATATTTCCGACCCCTTGCCGGACAAGCCTTCGGTCGCGGTGTTGCCATTCGACAACCTGTCCGGAGACAAGGAGCAGGAATATTTCGCCGACGGCATGACCGACGACCTGATCACCCATCTGTCGAAAGTCGACGGCCTGTTTGTGATCGCCCGCAATTCGGTCTTCACCTACAAGGGCAGGAACGTCAAGATACAGGAGGTGGCGAAGGATCTGAGTGTACGCTATGTGCTTGAAGGCAGTGTGCGCCGCGCGGGCGGCATCGTGCGTATCAATGCCCAATTGATCAATGGCAAGACCGGCGGCCATATCTGGGCGGAAATTTTTGACCGCGACATGAAGGACATCTTCGCCCTGCAGGACGAAGTGACGGGGGAAATCGTCGAAGCGCTGAAGGTTAAGCTGACGCCGGTGGAAAAAACCAAACTGGCGAGAAAGCCGACTGAAAGTCTTGACGCCTACGATCTCTATCTGCGGGCGCGTCAGGCCCATTTTGAACGAACGGTCAAGGGAACCAGAACGGCGCTGGCGCTCTACGAGCAAGCGATATTCGAGGACCCAACCTTTGCCGAGGCCTTTGCCGGTGTCGCGATTGCCGCGATGGACGTTTGGCGGTTCGATTTTGACTCCGTATTACTCGGTCCGATCGCCCGGGAACGGGCATTTGAAGCCGCGCAACGGGCCATGCAGCTAGATCCCGTCAATGCCAGCGCCCACGCCGTGCTCGGATTGCTGCGGATGGTCGACAGCGATCACGACAGCGCCATGCGGCTGGTCCGGAAGGCGGTCGCGCTTGCCCCCAACGACGCCGAGGCGCGCGTCACCCTGGCGACGGTCCTCACCTATGCCGGCGCGCACGGGGATGCGTTGCGCGAAATAGAAATCGCCTTTCGGCTGAGCCCGGTCCCGCCACCCCATTTTTACGGCTCCCTCGGCTCGACGATTTTCTTCAATCGTCTGAATGATCGCGCGGCTGTTGAGCTTGAGAAGCTACGAGCGCTGAGGCCGCCGGGTTGGCCCCGGGAACTGGCGATGGTTTACGCACAACTTAATCGATCGGCGGACGCGCGTCGTCAAGTCGGCGAGATCGTGCAACACGCCTCATTCGCCAATCTTGCCCACCATGGGATCCTTCATGCCCACCACCGGAGGGCCGCGGATCTTGATTTCAGGATTGCATCACTCCGTCGCGCCGGGCTGCCGCCCTGGCCCTATGATTTCATCGGCGATCCCACATTGCGCCTTGATGCCGAGGCGATCCGCAAAGTTGTTTTCGGACGCTCTCTCCAGGGCATGACTTTGCCGGACAAGTCGCCCTTTTTCGAGGAAATCAAGGGTACCGGCGCCTTCGCCCGCCGCGATCCCTCGGCACTGGTGACCGGAACAGTTCTGCTGATCTGCGATATGCTGTGTCACCGGATCCCCGCACGTCTGCTGGGGCGCGATAATTGCGGCTATGTTTATCGTAATTCCGGCGGCTCGGCCGCCGGGCACGACCAGTACATCTACGTCAATGCCACCTCGGTGAGCTATTTCTCACCGTTGCAATAACGCCGCGGATTTTCCGGTGCCTCCGCATGCCCCGGTTCCGGGCGGTCTATTCGGTGAGATTCGGTTCCATCTGGCGCCAGTTCGCGTTCGCCCTCACGATCGCGGTTTCTCGAATTTTTTCCCACCGGCTCTGCGTGCTCTTCGAATAGATCAGATAGAGCTTGCCATTGACGATGCTTCAGGCCTCCGGGTCGGTGCCGAACAGCGACCCATTGCTGAGTGCCTCGGCACAATATCCCCCGTATTGCGGGGCGTATTTCGGTGGATCAACCATGAACATTTCGCGGTGCTTGGTATTGGCGAACTGCCACGTGGCGCCCAGCCAAATGTGGCTGAATTCCGCCACCCCCCTCACCGCCCTGGTCATGGTAAAATAGGCCACGGGGTCGTAACCGTCGATGGCCGTAGCGCCGAAAAATGACTTGTTGATCCGGCTTTCCGCCATTGCATCGCCGCCAGAACCGACCGCGGCAAGGCCGGCAACTAAAAGTGCCGCCAGTAGCGTCCGTTTGCTTGCATGGTAAATCGAAAGGCAGACCGCCATGTCGAATTCCCCCGTCTCTTGCATTTCACCGTTTCAACCGAGCGTGAGGACGCAGTACAAACTCGCCTCCGTCAAATGCAACCCTGGGCAACGATAAGCAACCCGGTATTAGCGGCAATGTCAATTCGTCGACTCCCGAAAATGGGCTGCCTCGTCTTGGGCCGCGACATTCTCTAGACTTTACGGCGAAACAGAATTATGGATCGGCGGCTTTGCGCGGCCGCTGGGATAAGACAGGCATGACGACATTGGATCATACGGCCCCCGGCCCTGGGGCGGACTACAACGGGTTGACACAGGCGGCGCCGTCGCTGCCCGCCGACTGGTATCATGATGCGGAACATTTCAGAGCGGAGATGCAGGCGGTTTGGTCCAAACACTGGCTGTATCTGTGCCGAAGCGCGGCGTTGGACGTGGCCGGCGCTTTCCAGACGCTGTCCGTCGGCGATCAGAATATCCTGGTTCTGCGCACCCGCGCGGGGCGGTTGGCGGGATATTTCAACGTCTGCCGCCATCGCGGCTCCATTCTGGTCACCGAAACGGCGGGCGTATTGCCATCCGCCAGCCTCACCTGCCCCTATCATCAATGGTGCTATGGGGGCGAGAACGGCGGCTTGATCGGCACCTCGTCATACGGTGATCCGGCGGATTTTAACAGGGCGGACTATAGCCTGTTTCCCATTTCCGTGCGGGAATGGCGCGGCTTTGTCTTCATCAATCTGGACCCGGACGCGGTCTGGGACGATGACGCCGCCTTTCAACGCGGGGCGGATAAATTACGTGGTTATCCCCTGGAAAAGCTCGTTTCCGGCCACCGCTGGGTGAAACGAATAGACTGTAATTGGAAGCTATTTTGGGAGAATTTCAACGAATGCCTCCATTGCGCATGGGTTCATCCCGGCCTCAGCAAACTGGTGCCACTATACAGCCGCCGCCTGATCAATGAAAAAGACCGCCCCGACTGGCGCGCCCATGCCCAGGACCCGGACCCGAAATACCGCGGCGGCCTGCGAGCGGGGGCCGAAACCTGGTCCAAGGACGGCAGCGCCCAGGGCCGCGTCATGCCCGAGTTGTCACGGACGGACGTGGCGCGCGGGCAGCTTTATGCCGTGGCTTTGCCAAGTGCCTACATCGGTTGTTACGCGGACCATGCCCGCATTGTCCGCCTGCTGCCCCTGGGGCCGGAATGCATTGAACTAACCGTGGAATGGCTGTTCCCACGGGAAACCCTGAACGATGCCAACTATGATCCGGCGAACGTGATCGATTTCGCCGTCAGCGTGCTGGAGGAAGACGGCAGGGCCTGCGCCCTGAACCAGCGCGGCCTGCACGCTGCCCCCTTTCAGGGAGGTGTGTTAATGCCGGAGGAATATCACCTGAAAACTTTCCACGACTGGCTGCGGGCATCACTCAACCGCTCGTTCGAAACCGGTAAATAGTTTAGAATTTGCACAATGATATTTATGACTTCGATTTGGAGGCGAACATGAGCGAAGATACCTACGCCGCCCTGTGGCCGCGGGGCGAAAAAACCGTGGAAATCGCGCCCCTGGCGCCGCGTCTGGATACGTTGGAGGGCAAGACCGTGGCCTTCCTGTGGGACTATCTATTCCGGGGCGACGAAATCTTTCCCATTCTGGAGGCGGAGCTGTCGGCGGCCTATCCGGACATGAAGTTTGTCGGTCACACCACCTTCGGCTCCACCCATGGTCATGAGGAGGGCCGCATCCTGGCCGACCTGCCCACCACCCTGGCGGAGAACAAGGTGGACGCCGTCATTTCAGGGATGGGTTGTTGAGGCAGCTGTACCCCCGCCGTGTTGCGGGCATCAGCCGCCGTCGAAGCCGCCGGGATCCCCTCCTCTTCCCTGGTCTGCGATGGCTTTCTGGGCCAGGGCGCGACCACGGCGGTGGGGCTGGGCCTGCCGAACCTGCCCATGGCGGCTGTGCCGGGCCATGTGGATACCCAAACCGATAACGAGCTGCGGGATAATTTGACTACCGTCACCCTCCGGGCGGTGATTGAGAATCTGACCGCGGCCCCGCCGGCGGCGGTGATGATCCCCGAACCGGGCCCCCAAGACGTGGTCATGGACGGCAGTTTCGAGGAGATCAACCGCTTCTTCTATGAAAACGGCTGGTCCGACGGCCTGCCCATCGTGCCGCCCAGCCGGGAGAAAGTGGAACGCTTTCTGGCCTTCACGGATCTGCCCGCCGAACACGAAATCGGCAAGATGGCCCCCGACAACCGCCAGGCCACGGTCTGGAATGTCGCGGTGAACGGTGTCATGGCCGGCTGCCGGCCGCAATATATGCCGGTGCTGGTCGCCCTGGCCGAAGCCATGTGCGATCCCGGCTATGGGGTTGAGCATTCCGGCAACACGCCGGGCGCCGAAACCCTGATCACCATCAACGGGCCGATCATCAAGGAGCTGGAGTTCAATTACGAACAGGGCGCCTTGCGGGACGGCTTTCAAGCCAATACGGCCATTGGCCGCTGGTGGCGGCTGTATCTGCGCAATGTGGCCGGCTTCCTCCCCCATCAGACCGACAAGGGCACGTTTGGCAATACCTGGCGCGTGGTGCTGGCGGAAAACGAGGATGTGCTGGCCAAGATCGGCTGGCCGCCCCATGCCGCCGATTTCGGCCATGGCCGGGGCGACAACGTGGTCACCATATCCCGCTTCACGGGCGGCGATGTGATCGCCTCGGTATTTGGGCAAAAGCCGGAGGACATGCTGCCCTATCTGGCCGATGCCCTGATCAGCCAGACCGGCTGGCAGTTGATCTTCACCGTGGGCATGGCGGACGGCAGCTACAACCCGCTGCTGGTGCTTTCCCCCATCCTGGCGGAGACCATGGCCAAGGCGGGCTGGTCCAAGGACGATGTGCGCCAATGGCTGTTCGAGAACGCCCGGATTCCGGCCCGCAAGTTCGAGCAATACATTGTCGAGTACACCAACTTTTATTCCGGCGGCCGCTCCATGTTCGAACTGGCGCAACTGGGCAAGGCCAACGAACTCTATGGCACCTCCCAGGACCCGGACCGTCTGGTACCCCTGGTCTGCGATCCGATGGACATTCAGATCGCGGTCAGCGGCGATCCCGGACGTACCAATGCCCAGGTGTTTTCCCACAACGGCATTCTGGGATTCCCTACGGCGCGGGCGATACGGCTACCGAATGATTGGCAAAACAAGCTGGCCGGTGCTGAATGAGCGGTGC
>JAPYUH010000006.1:27295-49290 GCA_029936195.1 Alphaproteobacteria bacterium | reverse complement strand
TTGGCTGAAACTTGGCTCATTTTATGAAATCTATTTGCAACGACGCCAATCGGCGCCCATGAAATGGACTAACAGCAGATGGAAACTGCCTCTTCATCGGGTAATCCTCTACTCATCCTCCCGGAAGCACCTTGGCGGCGCTTTTGTTATGCGGCGGCAATATGCGTCAGCTAGCGCGCGGACGCAAAGATTTTTTTATCAAATGGTTAACGGCGGCGCTATTTGAGACCGGGATTTTGCCTCAACAGCGCCTTGAAATCAAGCTCTCACCAAGCCAGTAAAAGGTAATGGCCGGATCGGGGTGCCAATGCGGAACGCGATGGGTTATATCATCACGTATGTCAGATCCTTTCGATTTAGAGCAGGTGCCGCCCGCTGCCCAGCCGGCGGCACAGCCCGCCGGAGACACCGCCGGGGACGGGGTGGCGCCGCCCGCCGCCTATATTACCCAGCTTAATCCCGAACAGCGGGCGGCAGTGGAGGCGGTGGCCGGACCAGTTCTGGTTCTGGCCGGGGCCGGCACGGGCAAGACCCGGGTGCTGACCACGCGCCTGGCCCATATTCTGCATCAACGCCTGGCCTTCCCATCACAATTATTGGTCGTCACGTTCACCAACAAGGCGGCCCGCGAGATGGCCGAGCGCACGGCGGAGTTGGTTGGCCGCGCCGTCGAAGGCCTTTGGCTGGGAACCTTTCATGCCATCGGTGTGCGGCTGTTGCGCCGCCATGGCGAACTGGTCGGCTTAAAAAGCAATTTCACCATTCTCGATACGGACGATCAGCTGCGCCTGTTGAAACAATTGATCGAGGCGGAGCAATTAGACCCCAAACGCTGGCCGCCGCGGCAGTTGGCGGCCTCCATTGACCGCTGGAAGGACCGCGGACTGATCCCCCGCAAGGTTCCCGCCGGCGAAGGCGAAAGCTTCGCCAACGGCAAGGGCGTGGTGCTTTACAAGGCCTATCAGGAGCGTTTGAAAACCCTCAACGCCTGTGATTTCGGCGATCTGCTGCTGCACTGCCTGACTATATTCGCCGAGCACGCAGACGTTCTGGCCAGCTATCAAAAACAGTTCCGCTATATCCTGGTTGATGAATACCAGGATACCAATGTCTCGCAATATCTACTGCTGCGCCTGCTCGCCCAGGGCCACCGGAATATTTGCTGCGTCGGCGACGATGACCAGTCGATCTATTCCTGGCGCGGGGCGGAAGTCGGCAATATTCTGCGATTCGAAAAAGACTTCCCCGGCGCGAAGGTGACCCGCCTGGAATGCAACTACCGCTCCACGCCGCACATCCTCGGCGCGGCCGCCGGCCTGATCGACAAGAACGAGGGCCGATTGGGCAAAACCCTGTGGACCGAATTGAACAGCGGCGAGAAGGTCCAGGTGCGCGGCCTGTGGGACGGGGCGGAGGAAGCCCGCGCGGTGGGCGAACAAGTGGAAGATCTACAGCGCGACGAACAGCCCCTGAACGAAATGGCCATTCTGGTCCGGGCCTCGTTCCAGACCCGGGAGTTCGAGGAACGCTTCCTGACCCTCGGCGTGCCCTATCGCCTGATCGGCGGGACCCGGTTCTATGAACGGGCCGAAATCCGCGATGCCGTTGCCTACCTGCGGGTCATTGCCCAACCCGATGATGATCTGGCCTTTGAACGAATTGTCAACACGCCCAAGCGGGGACTGGGCAACGCAACCGTGCAATTGCTGCATCAAGCCGCCCGGGATATGGGCATTCCGCTGACAAGGGCGGCGCGCGCCATGGTTGGCGGCGATGATCTGAAGGCCCGGGCCCGCAACAGCCTGACCAAATTGCTAGACGACTTCGACCGATGGCGCGGCCTGATCGGCGGCATGCCGCCGGGCGAGTTGACGGAAGTGATCCTGGAAGAAAGCGGCTATACGGATATGTGGCAGGCCAGCAAGGACCCCAAGGCCCCCAGCAAATTGGAAAACCTCAAAGAGCTGATCGTCGCCCTCGAACCGTTCGACAAGCTGGGCGGTTTTCTCGAACATGTCAGCCTTGTCATGGACGCGGAAATGACCCAGGCGGAAGACGCGGTCAATATTCTCACCTTGCACGGCTCCAAGGGCCTGGAATTCAACACGGTTTTCTTGCCCGGCTGGGAGGAAGGCCTGTTCCCCCATCAACGGGCCCTGGACGAGAACGGCCTGGCGGCTTTGGAAGAAGAACGCCGCCTGGCATATGTGGGCCTGACCCGGGCGCGGCAGCGGGCGATCATCAGTTTCGCCGCGCAACGGCAGATGTATGGGCAATGGAACATAGCCCTGCCCAGCCGCTTTGTCGGCGAATTGCCCCGGGACCATATCGAGACCGAAACCGAAGCGGGGCTGTATGGCGGTGGAGCCGATACGGTGATAGAGCCCATCACGGGGATGGCTGCCCCCGGCGGCTTTACCTTCAGCGACAGCCCGTCCTCGACCCGTATGCGCCGGGCGCCGCGCGCCGCGCCGCCACCCAGTTATATCGAAGGTCAGGCGGAACAGGTCATCACCTCCGATCCCGGCGTCTCGGACTATGCCATTGGCGAGCGGGTGTTCCATCAGAAATTCGGCTATGGCCTGATCGAGGATATCGAGGGCAACAAATTGTCCATCGCCTTCGACAAGGCCGGCGCCAAAAAAGTCATCGACAGTTTCGTGCAGCCCGGATGAGCGGCGCCAATTTATGGCAGGCGGTGGTGTTCGTCCCCGCCCTGTCCGTGCCGGCCTTCGAGGAAGCCGTTGGCGAGGACGTCCTGGCCTGCTCCAGTTTTGAAACCGCGCCGGGCGGGCCCTGGTCCATCCAGATGCTGTTGCCCGACCCGGTGGACCAAGACGGCCTGGAAACACGGCTGGCCCGGGCCGCCGCCAGTTTGGATTTGCCGGCGCCGGCGTTGCGGCTGAGCCAGGTTCCCGAGCGGGATTGGGTCACGGCATCATACCAGGCCCTGCCCCCGGTTCGCGCGGGGCGTTTCATGGTCCATGGCGCCCACGACAGGAGCGCCGCGCGGCGGGACGAAAGGGGCGGTGCCATCGCCTTGGAAGTGGATGCGGGCCGGGCCTTCGGCAACGGCCGACATGAGACCACCCATGGCTGCCTGCTGGCCCTGGACCATCTGGCCAAGGGTCGGCGTTTTCGCCATCCCTTGGATTTGGGGTGCGGCGCGGGCGTCCTGGCCCTGGCCATGGCGCGGTTGTGGCGGGTGGAGGTTGTCGCCGCCGACATTGACCCCTGGGCGGTGTCGGTCGCGCGCGCAAATAGCCGGCTGAACCGGCTTCACCCTTGGGTCCGGCCGGTATTGTCAGATGGTTTCGAAGATCCGAAGCTGTCCGCGGATGCGCCTTATGATCTGATCATGGCCAATATTCTGGCCCGACCTCTCCAGCGCCTGGCCCCGGCCATCGCCGCGCATCTGGCGCCCGGCGGCCGTGTGATCCTGTCGGGACTGCTGGCGAGACAGGATGCCCAGGTCCGCGCCGCCTATCGGGCGCAAGGTTTGTACTTGGCGGGACGCAGGCGCCTCGGCGAATGGCTAACCTTGGAATTATCCAGGTAATACCTCGTCATCCCAGGGCGGCGAACCGGGCATCCAGGGCGGCAAGCACTTGAGTTTGTTGCCCTGGATTGCCCGGTCGCGCCCGGCAATGACATTAAGGCATGTCGCGGCTCGATGACCCTTAAAGCGGGGAGAATTTATCGAAATTTGGTTGGCGTTTTTCCAAATGCGCCGCCAATCCCTCTTGCGCTTCCGGACCCTTGAAGCCAAGCATTTCCAAGGCCAGGGAATTCTCGAACGTGGGCATGGCCATGCGGTACCAGTTGTTCAGGGCCAGCTTGGTCCAGCGAATGGCATTGGGGGCGCCGTCGGCAAGGGTTTTGGCCACTTCTTCCGATTTGGCCTGCAATTCATCATCTTCCGTGCAGAGTGAAAACAGACCCATGCGCTCGGCCTCTTCGCCATACACCGGCTCGTTCGTCAGCAAGTGATATTTTGCCTTGGCCATGCCCGCCAAAATAACCCAGTTGATGCAGGCCACATCGCCGGCTGCCACGCCCAGGCGCACATGGCCATCCAGCACGCGGGCGGACTTGGCGATGATTGAGATATCCGACATCAAGGCGGCCACTAGACCAGCGCCGACAGCGACGCCGTTTACGGCGGAGATGATTGGCTTTGAGCAGTTGATGATGTTGTAGACCAGATCGCGGGCCTCTTTCCAGGCACCGACCGTGTCGTTCCAATTGTCAATATTATTCTTGATCATGCTGAAATCGCCACCCGAGGAGAAGGCCTTGCCCTTGGCGGCCAGAATGACGCAACTGATATCGGAATCCTCGTCAATATCCCGCCAAATATAAGCCAGTTGCTTGTGGCCGTCGGCATCCAGGGAATTATAGGTCTCAGGCTTGTTGAATGTAATACGCAGAACGCGCTCACTGGGGCTGTCATATTCAAAAGCGGGGTATTTCTTGGCGTAGCGTTCAATCATCGTAGACTCCTCATCGCGGCTTATACTTATTATCGTGCCCACTAGAGCATGTTCTCTTAAAACATACTCGGACCCTGTATTAGGTAAGAGCAATTGAACCAATCACTTGGATCGCAATAGCGACCCCAGTTAATAGAGAATTAGCCTAAGGACACATGCATGAAACGGATAAACCTCGCCTGGGCCTTTGGGTCAAGTCCCCCTGGTGAGGCATTTTGCCTCTCTCCGTGGTGATAATGTGTTGTGTTCGGGAGACAATGGTCTATTAAATGCGACAGGCTTGCGCACGGGACACAGAACCCGGCCGCGCATTTGTATCCTGGGGGGTTGGTGTGACGCCGCTTTTAGAAATTGAGAATTTGCAGGTTCAGTTCTTCACCTCGGAAGGAACAGTTCGGGCCGTTGACGGCATCACCTATCATGTGGAACCTGGGGAAACCGTGGCCATTGTTGGTGAATCTGGTTCCGGAAAATCGGTCTCGGCTCTTTCCATCCTGCGTCTAATTCCTAATCCTCCCGGCAAAATCATGGATGGCACGATCAAATTCAACGGCGTCGATCTTTTGCAGCTTGACGACCACGATATCCGCCAAGTGCGCGGCCGCGACATCGCCATGGTGTTTCAGGAACCCATGACCTCTCTCAACCCAGTGCTATCCATCGGCCGGCAAGTGACGGAGACCTTGTTGCGCCACACGAACATGAGCCAGAGAGAAGCGAACGAGCGGGCGCTGGAGCTGTTGGTGCAGGTCGGAATTTCCGACCCCGACCGCCGCCTGACCCAATATCCGCACCATTTGAGCGGCGGCATGCGCCAGCGCGTGATGATTGCCATGGCGCTGGCCTGTAACCCGAAACTGATCATCGCGGACGAACCAACCACGGCGCTAGACGTCACAATCCAGGCGCAGATTCTGGAATTGATGAAGCAGCTTTCAAAACGTTTGGGCGTGGCCCAACTTATCATCACCCATAACCTGGGTGTCGTGGCGCGCTATGCCGACCGGGTTAATGTCATGTACGCCGGCAGAATTGTCGAAATGGGGGATGCCAGGGATATCTATCACAATCCGCACCACCCCTACACCTTGGGGCTATTGGCCTCGGTGCCAAGGCTGGATCAACCGCGTGGCACCAAGCTGATCCCCATTGAAGGCCAACCGCCCGATTTGGCTGCGCTGGACGATGGCTGCGCCTTTCGTCCCCGTTGCCGGTTTGCCACGGATCGCTGCGCCCACGAAATCCCGGAATTGGAAACAGTTGCCGGAGAGCACAGAAGCGCGTGTTGGAATATTGCAACCCTGGAACAGCAAACCTTAGAACAGAATAAGAGCGTGACGACATGAGTGTGGCCGGATCCATCAAAGACGAAAACACCGGCCCGCAGCCCGAGGCACTGGTGCGGGTGGATGGACTGAAAATGCACTTCCCCGTCACCGAGGGGCTTTTCATGCAGCGCGTAGTTGGCCTTGTAAAAGCGGTGGATGGCGTGAGCTTTACCGTTGGCGTCGGCGAAACATTGGGGCTGGTCGGCGAGTCAGGATGCGGCAAAACCACGGTGGGCCGTTGCATCCTACGGCTTGAAAACCCCACTGCCGGCGATGTGATATTTGATGGCAACGACGTCGCCGACATGAACATGAAAGAGATGATCGGTCTGCGCCAGGATGTACAGGTCATTTTTCAGGATCCTTTTTCCTCGCTTAATCCTCGCATGAAAATTGGCACGATTATTTCCGAACCTTTGCGCGTGCATGGCATCATCAAGGATCCGCAAAAGCGCCAGGAGCGGGTTGCGGAATTGCTGCACATTTGTGGCCTTAATCCACGCTTTGCTGATCGCTACCCCCACGAAATGAGCGGCGGGCAACGTCAGCGCGTGGGTATTGCCCGGGCCCTTTCGGTCAATCCGAAATTTATTGTTTGCGATGAAGCCGTCTCGGCGCTGGATGTTTCCATTCAGGCTCAGATCATCAATCTGCTTGAAGATCTGCAAGCGCAGTTTAATTTTAGCTATCTGTTCATCGCCCATGACCTTTCCGTGGTGCGTCACCTTTGCCATCGGGTCGCGGTGATGTATCTAGGCAAAATTGTCGAGTTGGCGGATTGCGATGAATTGTTCGACAACCCCCAACACCCCTATACTAAGGCGCTTTTGAGCGCCGTACCGGTGCCGGACCCGGCGATTGAAGAGGCGCGGTCACATCAAGTTCTTGAGGGCGAAGTCCCCTCACCCATCGACCCGCCATCAGGTTGTGTTTTTCACCCCCGTTGCCCGCAAGCCACCGAAGCCTGTCGCCGTGATATTCCCACGCTCCAGGAATTCACGCCGGGCCATACCCTGGCCTGCCCCGTAGTGTTGGGACAGCAACGTTGAGACGGCAGCATCAGGACAGCAGTTACCGGCTCAATTGTGCGGGAACAACAAATTATTGAAAGGCGGCAATAGCCGGATAAAATTTAGTTCTTTAACGATTTGTATCTGTGTTACGATTTCGGCCAGCCGTTGCTGAAAACATAATTGATTACGGCGATAAAACAGACCTAAGGGAGATTGAAAAATGAAGCTTAAGACACTGAAATTATTGGCTGGAACAGCGGCAGCGCTGTTCATGACAGCCAACGTTGCGACGGCGGAAACGCCGAAACGCGGCGGAATTCTAAACTTTGTGGTTGGTTCTAAAATACCCTCCATGGACGGCCATATGGAAGGCACCTTCGGGATGATCCATCCAATTCGGCCATTTTATAGCACCCTGATCCGGGTCAATCCGCAAAATCCAAGTTCGACCACGGACTTCGTTTGCGATGTCTGCTCGACCTTCTCCAGTTCCGATGACGGCAAGACCCACACCTTCAATATCCGCAAGGATATTAAATTCCATGACGGCACACCGCTGACCGCGGCCGATGTGAAGGCGACCTATGACAAGCTGGTGTTCCCACCAAAAGGTATCCTGAGCCTGCGGAAAAAATTCTTCAGCATGGTCGATACCATTACCACGCCGGATAGCTATACCCTGGTGATGAAACTGAAATATCCTTCGCCCACCTTTATCCCTTCCGTGGCGATGCCCTTCAACTTCATCTATTCCAAAAAGGATTTGGATACTCACGGCTACACTTGGCATCAAAAAAACGTTAACGGCTCTGGCGCCTTTGTTTTCGTGGAGCATAAACCGGGCGCTTTCGTCACCGGCAAACGCTATGACGGTTATCACCACGAGGGTAAACCTTACCTGGATGGTTATAAGGCGATTTCCGCACCGAAAATGGCGGTCCGCTTGCAGGCGATCCGCGGCGACCGTGCCGGCATCGAATTCCGTGGTTTCCCTCCCAAAGCCCGCGATGACCTCATCAAGGCCTTGGGTGACAAAATCACCGTGCAGGAAGGTGATTGGAACTGTTCACTACTGGTAACTCCAAATCACAAGGTAAAACCTTTTGATGACGCCCGTGTCCGGCGCGCCCTAAGCCTCGCCATTGACCGGTGGGGCGGTTCCAAGGCACTGTCAAAAATCGCCATCGTCAAGACCGTAGGCGGCGTGGTGTTCCCCAGCCACCCCCTGGCCGCGACCAAAGATGAGTTGACCAAAATCCCGGGGTTTTGGACCGACATCAAGAAAAGTCGGGCAGAAGCCAAACGCTTGTTGAAAGAAGCCGGTCATTCCAACCTGACCTTTACCCTTCTGAACCGTGCGGTTGACCAACCGTACCGTATTTTAGGTACCTGGTTGATCGACCAATGGCGGCA
Source organism: Alphaproteobacteria bacterium (assembly GCA_029936195.1). GTDB lineage: Bacteria > Pseudomonadota > Alphaproteobacteria. The sequence goes on along the minus strand of JAPYUH010000006.1, from coordinate 41,043 downwards.
AATCGGGCTGAAAGTGAAGCAGAATGCCGTGCCGACCGGCCCTTGGGTGAATTCATTGCGGAAAAAGAAAGACTATCAAGTGGCCATTGATGCCAACTGTCAGTCGATCGTGAACCCCATCGTTGACGTTTCCAAGTATCTGGGCAGTGCCTCGAACAACTATGCTCAATACACCGACGAAGCGATGGAAACCATGCACGAGACCATGTCCCGCTCGGGCGATCCGGCGGAACAGCGCAAGATCATGCGTAAGTTCGAAACCCGTCTGTATGGTGAAGAAACGCACATTATCCCGACCCTGTGGTGGTACAAAATCAACCCCCACCGCTCTTATGTGAAGGGCTGGAAAATTGCCCCCAGTCACTATCTGAACCAACATTTGGATCAGGTCTGGTTGGACAAGTAAACTAATTGCCGACATGGCGGGCCGCATCATTGCGGCCCGCCATTGACGGTGCTTTTTATACTATTCAATTTTTTCCCATATCAGGCGATGTCTGGTGCATTAAATTCAGTTAGAAACCCCGCTGGACCATGTACAAATATACCATAAAGCGTATACTGCTGATGATCCCGACCCTGATTGGGGCGGGCGTTCTGATCTTCGTTCTGATGCGCCTAATCCCGGGCGATATCTGCGAAATTCGCCTGGGTGGCACTGGGCTAGCAGTTGATAAAGATCAGATTGAAATTTGCCGCGAGAACTTGGGCCTGAATGATTCCATGCCCAAGCAGTTCTTTGATTTTGCGGTTGGTGTCGCGACCTTGAATTTTGGCGATTCCATGTGGACCGGACGGCCGGTCACGGAAGAAATCGCCGTCCGTTTCGAGTTAACATTGCAAATTGCTATCATGGGGACCCTCGCCGCCGTGATCATCGCCCTGCCGTTTGGGGTCATTTCTGCCATAAAGCAAAATACATGGATAGATTACTGCATCCGGCTGTTCTCCATCGCAGGCATTGCCACGCCTTCGTTCTGGCTGGGCATCATGGTAATTTTGGGCCTTTTGATTGCAACACAGCATCTGTTTGGCGAGCCATGGATGATGCCCATTACATTTACGTCTATTTTTGCAGATCCGGTCGCCAATCTGTCGCAAACTATATGGCCGGCGGTGACAATCGGCTATCGCTACGCTGCAGTTGTGGTGCGCATGACCCGCTCCGCGATGCTGGAAGTGCTGCGCGAGGATTATGTCCGTACTGCCCGGGCCAAGGGCCTGTTTGAAAAAGTGATCGTCAATCAACATGCCTTGAAAAATGCGCTGCTGCCGGTGATTACACTAATAGGTATTGAGTTCGCATTTCTGATCGGCGGTCTAGTGGTGACAGAACAGGTCTTTAATCTCAACGGTTTGGGAAAACTGTTCGTCGATGCGGTCTTGCAGCACGATTTTACCTTAACCCAATCCATGGTGATGATGGTGGTGGCCGTCTTCGTGCTGGTTAATTTGCTGGTGGATTTGCTCTATGCCTGGGTTGACCCGCGCATTCATTACAGTTAGGCCCATTTTTTATTGTTAGTTCCACTACAGTAATGCTGGGCAAAATCAGGAAAAACCCGAGGTCGAACCATGGCAGTCAATGAAACCTACATTGAAGTTCAGGATGAACTGATCGCCCCGCCCGGCTGGCGCGCAGTTACCGCTGCTTTGATCCGCCGCCAACCCCTCGGCGCGGTTGGTGCGTTGATGGTCCTCATCATGGTTGCAGCGGCCCTATTCGCAGACCAAATTGCCATGTATGATCCGGAGATTAATGATTTCGCCGCCATGCTGGAGGGACCAAGCACTGCCCACCTATTCGGCACTGACGAATTCGGCCGCGATATTTATTCCCGCATCGTCCATGGCGCCCGCACCGCCATGACGGTCGGCTTCTCAGCCGCCATCCTCGGCTCCACCATTGGTTTGTTTGTCGGTGTCTCTTCCGCCTATTTCGGCGGCTGGGTTGATAACATCATGCAGCGCATCGTCGACGTCTTGATGGCCTTCCCCGCCATTATCCTGGCCCTGACGGTGGTAATCATCCTGGGCCGCGGCGTTGGCCCGGTAATCATCGCCATTACCATCCCCATGATCCCCAACTGCGCCCGGGTCGTGCGTTCGTCTGCCTTGGCGATCCGGGAAATCCCTTATGTTGACGCTGCCCGGGCCATGGGATTTGGCCATCTGCGAATTATTCTGCGACATATTTCGCCCAATATCATGGCACCCTATCTGATTATGCTTACCAATTTCCTGGGCGCGGCCATCTTGGCGGAGGCCTCCCTCAGCTATCTCGGCCTCGGCGTGCAGGAACCAACCCCCGCCTGGGGCTTGATGCTGAAGAGCGGCGCGGAAGAATATGCCGAAAGCGCACCCTGGGCGGTGATCTTCCCCGGACTAGCGATCTCCGTAGCGGTATTCGGCTTTAACCTCTTTGGCGATGCCCTGCGCGATGTGCTCGATCCGAAGTTGCGTTCACGCTGATAGGTCCGGCCAGGGCCCATGACCAAACGGGCCTTGTTGGGCATGTTAACGCCCTCCTCCAACACCGTGCTGGAGCCGACCACCATGGCCATGTTGGCCGGTCTGCCGGGGGTCACGGCCCATTTCAGCCGCTTTAAGGTAACTGAGATAACCCTGTCGGCGCACGGCCTGGCGCAATTTGATCACGACCAATTTCTGACCGCCGCCGATCTGTTGGCGGATGCCAAGTGCGGCGCCATCGCCTGGAACGGCACCTCCGCCGGCTGGCTGGGCTTTGCCAATGACGAGGCCCTGTGCGCCCGCATCACAGCGGCCACCGGAGCGCCGGCCACCACCTCCATCCTGGCCAACAACGATCTGTTCCGCCGCCATGGGGTCACGGATTTCGGCCTGGTGACACCCTATACCGACGATGTGCAGGACCGCATTCTGGACAACTACCGCGCCGCCGGTTTCAATTGCCTGGCGGAGCGGCACCTGGGGATAAGCGACAATTTTTCCTTCTCCGAAATCAGCGAAGACCAGGTCGAGGCGATGTGCCGCGAGGTCGCCGCCGAAGGCGCGCGGGCCATCGCCATCATCTGCACCAACATGCGCGGCGCCGCCCTGGCGCAACGATTGGAGGCTGAGCTGGACGTGACCATCTACGACTCCATCTCCGTCGTCGTCCTGCGCGCCCTGGAACTTGCCGGCCTTGATCCCGGCCCCCTAGACCCCTGGGGCAACATTTTTATTCGGTGACGCATTTTTTTAGGTGACGGAATACCCATTACAATCGGGAGAAACAGCAAACCGCGGAAAGAATAGGTATTCCGTCACCGAATAAAAATGTCACCGTATATGTTATTGGACCGTTCCGTCACCGACGGATTTTGAAGCAATTTCGAAGACATCGGGCGACAGGCCGTCGGCGGCCAGGATACGGGACAATTGAGCCCGCATGAGTGCCCCGCGGGCGGGATCGTAGCGGCGCCAGCGGCCAAGCTGGGTGGCCAGGCGGGCGGCGATTTGCGGATTGATGGGGTCCAGTTGCAGCACGCGGTCGCCCAGGAATTGGTAGCCGCTGCCGTCCGCGGCATGAAAGCGATAGGGATTGGCGGCGCAAAACGCAGAGATCAGGGCGCGGACCTTGTTCGGCTGCGTCATGGAAAAGACCGGATGCGCCATCAGCCCGATCACCTGATCGAGAGTATCGGACCGGGACGAAGCTGCCTGCAGGGACAACCATTTGTCGATCACCACCGCATCATCCTTGAAGCGGTCATGGAAGGCGGCCAAGGCCTCGGCCCGCTCGCCATCGTCCCGTTCCGCACCGGCTTCGCCCTCGTCACGATCATTCAGGGCGGCCAAGGCGGCCATGCGGTCGGTCATGTTGTCGGCGTCCCGGAACTGCTGTCCCGCCAAGGCCCGGCAACGCGCATCGTCGAGACCGGACAGATAGGACAGTGCGAGATTTTTCAAGGCCCGCCGCCCGGCCGCGGCCGCATCGGGGCTGTAGGGTGCATTGGAGCGATTGCCGTCATAGACCGATAGCAAATCGCCCCGCAGGGTCCCGGCAATGGCCAGCCGCAACTGTTCCCGCGCCTGGTGGATCGCTGTTGGGTCCGCCTGCGCCACCTGTTCGGCCAAATACTGCTCGCTGGGCAGTTGGCAGGCCAGGGCGGTGAAGGCCGGGTCCAGGTCCGCATCCATCAGCGTGCGGCCCAGGGCGGCGATAAAGGATTTATCGGCCTCGACCGCCTCGCCAGCAGTGATCCCGGCCGCCATCCGGACCAACAGGTCGGTGGCACATTGCTGCCCCGCCTCCCATCGATTGAAGGGATCGCTGTCATGGGCCATGAGAAAATCCGTGCCCTCGCCACCGCTTTTCATCCGGACCTTTATGGGCGCCGAGAAGCCCCGGTTAACCGAGGGCACGGGTGCCGCCGCCACGTCCTCAAAGCGCACGGTGGTATCGCCGTCACTCAATTCGACGATCTTGGTGGTGGCGCCATCCCTGTCCAGGGGCAAATCCCGCCCGGCCCCATCCAGCAGACCGACGGCAACGGGGATATGCATGGCCTGCTTGACCACGCCGTCGGGGGTCGCGGGCAGGTTCTGGCTCAGGTGCAAATCATAAACCCGCGCGGCGGCATCATAGGTGCCCGAGACATGGATTTCCGGGGTGCCGGCCTGGCTGTACCACAGCTTGAACTGTTCCAGATCGGCGTCGTTGGCATCGGCCATGGCGGCGAGGAAGTCGTCCGTTGTCACCGCCCCCCCATCGTGGCGCTGGAAATATAAATCCATGCCCTTGCGGAAGCCTGCCTCGCCCAACAGGGTTTGGTACATGCCGATGACCTCGGCGCCCTTTTCATAGACCGTGGCGGTATAGAAATTATTGATCTCAATATAGCTGGCCGGCCGCACGGGATGGGCCAGGGGGCCCGCGTCTTCGGGGAACTGCGCCGCGCGCAAGGCCCGAACATCCTTGATCCGCTGCACCGGCGCCGACCGCATGTCGGCGGAGAATTGCTGGTCGCGGAATACGGTCAGCCCCTCTTTCAGGCTCAATTGAAACCAATCCCGACAGGTCACCCGGTTGCCGGTCCAATTATGGAAATACTCATGGGCCACGATGGCCTCGATATTGGCGTAGTCGTCGTCCGTTGCCGTGTCCGGTTTGGCCAGGACGTACTTGGCGTTGAAAACGTTCAGGGATTTGTTCTCCATGGCCCCCATGTTGAAGTCGTTGATGGCGATGATGTTGAACAGATCCAAGTCGTATTCCAGGCCATACTTGTCCTCGTCCCAGCGCATGGACCGCTTCAAGGCATCCATGGCATAGGCGCAACGGTCCTCGTTGCCGGGGTCGGTATAGATACGCAGGGCAACCTTTCGCCCGGACCGGGTTGTGAAGCTGTCCGCCAGCCAGCGCAGGTCGCCGGCCACCAGGGCAAACAGATAGGATGGCTTGGGAAACGGATCATCCCAAACGGCAAAATGCCGACCATCCGCCAGACCCCCGCTTTCAATCATATTGCCGTTGGAGAGCAAGACCGGACAGGCATCCTTTTCCGCGCGCACGGTGACGCGGTATGTGGTCATGACGTCGGGGCGGTCGGGAAAATAGGTGATACGGCGGAAACCTTCCGCCTCGCACTGGGTGCAGAATATGCCGCTGGATTGATACAGCCCCTCCAACTTGGTGTTGGCGGCCGGCGCGATGCGGGTCTGAATAGTCAGCTCGAACGCATCGGGCAAATCCGCCAGCTCAAGCCCACTGTCCGAGACCGCATAAGCTTCGCTGTCTAGGTCTTGGCCGTCCATGGCGATGGAGAGCAGTTCCATGTCCTCGCCATCGAGTGACAAATGGGCCTTTGCCGCGCCATGGGCGGGATTGCGCCGATAGGCCGTTCGCGCCAGGACCGTGGTATTGTCGGGTTGCAGATCAAACTCCAGCGCGATCCGCTCAACCAAAAAGGCGGGGGGCCGGTAGTCACTGAGATGTATCGCCGTCGGCGTTTTGGTGGGGGCATTTTTTGTCATGTCCCTGCTTGCCCGCCCCGGCCCCGTCCGTCAAGTCCGCCGTAAGCCGTACGCTATTCGCGCCGCTAAAACCCCAGTTGCCGGCTGGCCAGATCCTTCATTATCTCGGCCGATCCGCCGCCGATCGCCATGACCTTGGTTTCACGATAAATGCGTTCGACCTTGCCGCCACGCATGTAGCCGGCACCCCCCAGAATCTGCATGGCCTCGTTGGCGCAGAACTCCATTGCCCCGGTGGCATGCACCTTTAACATGCAGACGTCCGCCACTACCCGGTCGCCCTGCATATCCCGCCAGGTCAGGTCTTCGAGATACGAGATGCCGGAATTGATCCGCAGGGCCATGTCCACCAGCTTATGGCGGATCACCTGATTTTGGATCAAGGGTTTGCCAAACGTGTGGCGCTCCTTGGCGTAGTTGCTGGCCTCGTCCAGGCAGGTCTGGGCGAACCCGAGTGCGGAAGCGGACATGCCGAGGCGCTCGTAATTAAAATTATGCATGATGGCCTTGAAACCTTCGTTTTCGTTGCCGATCAGATTGGCGCGCGGCACCCGCACATCGTCGAAATAAAGCGCGGCGGTGTCCGAGGCCCACCAGCCCATCTTGGACAGCTTGGTCCGCCCGAAACCTTCCCGCTCCCGCTCGATCATTAACAACGATATGCCGCCCAGGCCCTCGCCTCCCGTACGCACGGCGACGGTATAGTAATCCGCCCGGAAACCTGAGGTGATGAACATCTTCTGGCCGTTGACGATATAGTCTTCGCCGTCACGCCGGGCGGTGGTCTTCAGGCGCGCCACATCGGAGCCTCCCGATGGTTCGGTAACCGCCAGGGCGGCGATCTTTTCCCCCGCCAGAACCGATGGCAGAACCCGCGCCTTCAACTCCTCCGTTCCGAACTGTGTCAAGTGCGGCGTGCCGATTGTATGGCTCATCAGCGAGGCGCTAATGCCGCCCGCGCCCGCCCGGGCCAACTCTTGGGCGGCAATGATGTTATAGAAACGGTCGCAGACAACGCCGCCATATTCTTCGGGATAGCCCAGTTGCAATAGGCCGACTTCGGCTGCCTTTTTATACAATTCGCGGGGAAATTCCTCGGCCTCGTCCCAACCGTGGGCATGGGGTTCGATTTCCTTTTCCACGAAGCGGCGCATGGTGTCGCGGAAGGCATCATGTTCGTCCGTATAATAGGGACTGCGCCGCTGGTTGGGGATATCGCTCATGGTACGCTCCTATCTACCCTGCCGCGTCAGCTTGCGGTAAATGCTTCAGATGGCGGTTTCCGGCGGGATAACCATCGCCAGTATCTGTTTTGGTTCCACCTGATCACCTGTCGCCACCAGCACCGATCCGAGCACGCCATCGCCGGGCGCCTTGATTTCGTGTTCCATCTTCATGGCCTCCAATATCACCAGGATCTGGCCCTTGACCACGTCGTCGCCTACCCGCGCGCGCACCGCAACGATGCGTCCGGCCATGGGGGCGGTCAGGCGGCCGTTGCCGTCCCGGCCCTTGGCGGACGCCAAGGCCGGCGTGAATTCGAAAAATCCATGGCTGACACCGGCCAGATCCAAATGCAAATCATCACCATCGAAGGCAAAGGCCGCACCTTGCAAAATACCGCCGCTTTCGAAGCGGATCCAAGCGTCCTGGATGGACGACAAAGTAAGCTCGACAACTTCATCGCCCAGTTCGACCCGATAGCCGTCGGCGGCCGCCATCACCCGGCAGGGGTATTGCATGTTGCCGCTGCGCAGATCAATCGCCACGGCCATGGGGGAGGCCGGGCGCCAGCCAATTTGTTCACGGGCGCCATGGCGGTACAGCAAGACGGCGGCCAAGGCGCGGGCCGTGGCATCGGGTTGGGGGCGTTGGGGGTCGGGGAAATGGGTTGGAATAAAGGCCGTCGTCGCCGCGCCATCACGGAAATTATCGTGGCGCAAAACATCCAGCAGGAAACCGCGATTGTTCGGCACGCCCAACAGCGTGGTTCCAGCCAGGCCCCGGATCAGGCGGCGGCGGGCCTCTTCACGGCTGCGGCCATGGGCGATCACCTTGGCCACCATGGCGTCATAGAACGGCGAGATGACCTGGCCCTGGGCAATGCCCCCATCAACGCGCACCTCCGCGGAGGGGCGCCAAGCGGCCACCACGCCGGTTTGCGGCAGAAATCCCGCATACGGGTCCTCGGCATACAGGCGCACTTCGATCGCGTGGCCGTCAAACCGGATCTCGTCCTGGCTGAGGGGCAGGGTTGCACCGTTGGCGATGTCCAACTGCCAAGCCACCAGGTCCAGGCCGGTGATCATTTCGGTGACCGGGTGTTCCACCTGCAATCGGGTGTTCATCTCCAGAAAATAAAACGTACCGTCAGGGCCAAGCAGAAATTCCACTGTCCCCGAGCCCACATAATCGATTGCCCGTGCCGCCATGACCGCCGCCCGGCCCATCTCGGCCCGCAGGGCGTCATCGACGGCGGGTGATGGCGCTTCCTCCACCACTTTTTGGTGACGCCGCTGGATGGAACAATCCCGTTCGCCGAGGTGCAGGCAGTTGCCATGACTATCCGCGAAGATCTGGATCTCCACGTGGCGCGGTTCCACCACCGCCCGCTCCAGGATCAATTCGCCGGAGCCGAAAGCATTCTCCGCCTCGGACCGGGCCCCGGAAATAGCCGCCGGCAGGTCCGCCGCCGCCTCCACCAGGCGCATGCCCCGGCCACCACCACCCGCGGCGGCCTTGACCATCAGGGGGAAGCCGATTTTTTCACCCTCCGCCGCCAATGTGGGATCATCCTGGGCCGTGCCGCTATAGCCCGGCACACATGGCACCTCCGCCTCCGCCATGCGCAATTTGGCCAGGCGTTTGTTGCCCATCAATGCGATAGCCCTTGGCGACGGACCGATAAAGGTCACCCCCGCATCGGCGCAGGCCTGGGCGAACGTAGCGTTTTCGGCCAAAAAGCCATAACCCGGATGCACCGCATCCGCGCCCGTCCGTGCCGCGGCCTCCAGGATCGCCGCCATGTTCAGGTACGACTCCCCAACCGGCGCCCCACCGATGCAGACCGCCTGATCCGCCATGCGGACGTGGGGGGCATCGGCGTCCGCATCGGAATAGACCGCAACCGTGTCATAGCCCTGTGCTTGGGCGGTTCGCATGATGCGGCAGGCAATTTCGCCCCGATTGGCTATCAGGACCTTGGTGAAGGCCATATTTTACAATTTCCCCAAAACAACTTGAACAACTTGAACAAATGCGCGCTAACCGTCGTCCCCGCCACCAAACACCTTCGGCATCACTTCGCGGTGAAAGCCGTCGAAATAGGCGTTTCCCGGGCCATCGGGGGGGACAAAATTATGCTGCATGTTGGGTGCCGCGCCATCCACCCGAATGCAACTGCCCGAGATGAAGGCGGCTGCGGGGCTCAACAGAAAGACAATCGCGGCGGAAACTTCCGCCTCATGCCCAAGGCGGTTTAGGGGCACGTATTTTTCCAGTTCGCGCATATGATCGCCCCAGTCATCGCCATAGGTATCAAAGCCCGAGGTGATGATCCAACCCGGCGCCACGCTGTTGACGCGCACACCGAACCGACCCCATTCCACCGCCGCCGTCATGGTGAAGTTCTCCATCCCCCCACGTGCCGCGCCGGAATGGCCCATGGTCGGCAGGCTCATCCAATGATCGGCTGTGATATTGACGATTGTGCCGGCACCCTGTGCCTTCATGCATTGGCGGTAGAGTTCTCGGCTCACAAGAAAGCCGCCCGTCAGGTTGGTGCCGACAACGGCATCCCAGCCTTTTTTGGAGATATCCTCCAACGGGGCGGTGTACTGGCCGCCGGCGTTGTTGACTAGGCCATGGACCGGACCGTCACGGTTGATGATCATATCCACCGCGGCTATGACGTTTTCCTCTTCCCGGATATCCAGAACCTGAATATCCGCCTTGCCGCCGTCCTCGATTATCTCGGCCTGGACTTGAACCAGGTTTTCCCGCCGCCGGCCCACCAGCACCACCTTGGCGCCAAGATGGGCCAATTCGTGCGCCGTACATCGGCCCATGCCGCTGCCACCGCCCGTGACAATGATGGTTTCACCAGCGAATAAATCAGGGCGGAACACGGTTCCGTAGGGCATGATCTCTCTCGTTTCAACATTGACGGGACGGCGTCCGGGCGTGGACCCTTGGATCATTCCGAGGCTACTGAAGGTGCCTGGACAGGTCAAGAATTGGCGGCATGATTGAGGCGTTGCTTTAACGCCGAAGCAAGGCTATGTGAAGGCCTGGCAACAGAGTTTACGGTACATTTCTAGAGAGGATTTGCTTTATGTCATTGGAACAATTGACGATGGGTATGCGTGAGAGGGTCGGCGAAGATTGCGGCCTGGGCGCCTCGGTCAAATGGGATTTCGGCGACGGCACCTTCCTGATGCTGGATGCCAGCCAGGTTCCTAATGTGGTCTCCAATGACGACAACGAAGCCGACTGCACCTTGAAGATCAGCCTGGATGATTTCGTTGCCATGACACAAGGGGAATTGGACGGCACTTCCGCCTTCATGTCCGGCAAGCTGAAGATTGAAGGCGACATGGGCATTGCCATGAAACTGCAAGGCGTTCTGCGCGGCTAAATCCAACGGCCGATGCGGCTCTTGTATTCCAGGTAGGCGTCGCCGAATTTGCCCGTCGGGTAGCGTTCTTCGCGGGCGATCACACCATGGCGCATGACCGCAAGAACCAAGGGTAACAGAGCCAATAACCACAGGCTGTTGAACAGAGCCCCCAGGTAAAGTCAGGGCGGGCGAATAATAACGCCAGGATTATCTTGGACCATGGACCGTCCCCCTGCAAAAGTGGATGAAGGCGGCAGGACTCAAGATCTCAAGGACCCCGGCCCCGCCGCCGTTCCGCCACGTCAACCGCGATGATGGCGTCGGGAGAGCAGATCATCCAAGGATTTCTGCTGTTTCTCGTTCAATGTGCCATAGAATTTATCGAAGGCCGGGCGCACCGTCACCACGATATCCAGGCCGGCGCTCAAAACGGTCTCGAGCAGGGCCAGTTTTTCCGTCGCCGTGACGGGCATTTGGCCGTCTTTCATAGTGGCGCAGGCATCCCCGACCGTTTGCTCGCCCGCTCGCAAGGCCTGGGCCAGGCCTTCCCAGGCCTGTTGCTGCGGCATGGTGAAATTCATGAAGTTCTCCACGAAAGATATGCCTTGTTCCAGCTTTTCACCGCGCATGGGAGAGCAGACGTGCCGAACGCGGTTGCCATGGCGCCCGCCATGACCGCCCAGCATGGCGGAGGCGGTCCGCATCCCGGCCGCCTCCGCACCGACGGCTGAACCAAGACTTAGGGTCGTGGCCGCCACCGCACCCACGGCGACCAGACCGATAACGCCGGAAATCAGAATGCCTGTTTTATTCATTGTTTTGCTCCATGTTTGCTTGTTGCTTGGCTGTAGGTTGTCTTGTGCAAAGATAAATAGGGCAGCAGTGTTGCTGCCGCATTGCGGCCGGGCCGGCCTTTGGTAAGTGAATATTGCAGGCGATGGCGCTGCAACATTTCGTTACAAGAAATTTCCACAACCGGCGTGTGATCCCAACCCCCCTGCCCTAATATCGGGTCATGGAGACCGCGCCGCACATACTGGTGGTCGATGATGACCGGGAAATCCGCGACCTGTTGGTGCGGTTCTTGCGCAAACATGGCTTTCGCGTGGACAGCGCCGCCGAAGGCCGCGAGATGTGGCGCTATTTGGACAACGGACGCTTCGATCTGGTGGTGCTGGATCTGATGCTGCCGGGAGAGGATGGCCTGTCCCTGTGCCGGCGCCTGCGGGCCCAGGCCGGACCCGCCACCCCGGTGATCATGCTGACCGCCATCGGCGAGGAAATGGACCGGATTATCGGTCTGGAAATGGGCGCCGACGATTACCTGGCGAAACCGTTTAATCCACGGGAATTATTGGCCCGCATTCGGGCGGTGCTGCGCCGAAGCGGCTTAGCACCCGCGCCATCGCAAGCCGCCGGGTCGGATAGTTTGATTTTCGCCGGTTGGCATTTGGGCCTGGACCGGCGCGAACTTCGGGCACCGGATGGCCATTTGGTGGATTTGACCGGCGGCGAGTTCGAACTGCTTTGCGCCCTGGCCGGCCGGCCGAACCGGCTGTTGAGCCGGGAACAGTTGCTGGATCAGACCAAAGGCCGGGACACCGTCGCCTTTGACCGCGCCATCGATGTCCAGATCAGCCGCCTGCGCGGCAAGATCGAGGCCGATCCGAAAAACCCGACCATGATCAAGACCGTGCGCGGCGCCGGCTACATCTTCGCCGTATCGGTGGAACGCCGGTGATCCGCCGCCTTTGGCCGAGGTCTCTCGCCGGGCGGGTGGCGGTGGTTCTGCTCGCCGGTCTGGCGGTTTTGTGCGTCGCCGCGGCCGCCCTGTATCTGCATGATAGGGGCGAGAGGACAATGGGCCTGTTCGCCCGCGCCATGTCCGTTCAGGTCGCCGCCATGGCGGATCTGGTCGAGGCGACACCACCGACCGAACGGCCTGGCCTCCTCGCCACGTTGGGCGGGCCCATGATGCGCGTGCGCGTCGCCACGACGGCGCCGGACAACCGCGCGGGCAACTGGAAACGGCCCGCCGAACTGCCAGGCCCGATCCGCCGGCACCTGGATAAATTGGACATGCGCGCCCTTCTGATCCGTCTTTATCGGCCGTGGGAGGATGGCCCGGATGATGACCTTGACGATCTTGACGGCCATGGCGGACACGGCGGCCACCGCATGGTCATCGCCGTGGGCCTTCGGGGCGGCGAATGGCTCCATATCAGTTTGCAAAGAATGCGCCCGCCCTGGCGTTGGCGCATGGGACCTTGGGTCTGGCTGCTTCTGACCGTCATATTGGTCGTGGCCGGGGTGGTCTGGGCGGCCCACCGGATGACCCGGCCGTTGCGCCTCTTTGCCCAGGCCGCCGATCGTTTCGGTGTCGATGTGCGCGCACCACCCCTGCCCGAGAGCGGCTCCCGCGAGCTGCGCCGGGCGGCGGCGGCCTTCAACCGCATGCAGGACCGCCTGCGCCGGTTCGTGGATGACCGCACCATGATGCTGGCCGCCATCTCCCACGACCTCCGCACGGTGCTGACCCGCCTGCGCCTGCGGGCGGAGTTCATCGAGGACCTCGATCAACAAAACAAGGCCATTGCCGATATCGATGAAATGCAGTCCATGCTTGAAGAGACACTTTCGTTTGCCCGCGACGACGCCAGGGAAGAAGCCGCCGTGGAAACCGATCTGGCGGCCTTGCTGAAAAGCCTATGCGATACTATGTCGGAGACCGGACCGCCGGTCGTCTTCACGGAATCATCGCCGCTTCCTGCTACGTGCCGTCCCCTGGCCCTGCGCCGGGCCATTCGCAACCTTCTGGACAACGCTGTCCGCTATGGTGGAGGCGCCGAAGTTTCATTGTCACAAGACAAAGGTGAGGCGGTCATTGAAATCATCGACGGCGGTCCTGGCGTCCCGGCGGACATGCAAGAGAAAGTCTTTCAGCCGTTCTTCCGACTTGAAGGCTCCCGAAGCCGGGAAACCGGCGGCACCGGCCTGGGCTTCTCCAGCGCCCGCGCCATCCTGCGCCGCCAGGGCGGCGATATCACTCTGCAAGATGCCCCTGGCGGCGGTCTGCTGGTGCGTCTGACGCTACCGCTTTAGAGCAATTTAAGATTGATCCAGGCCACCC
>JAPYUH010000006.1:0-27285 GCA_029936195.1 Alphaproteobacteria bacterium | reverse complement strand
CTAGGGTACCATTAACGGGAGGTTAGGACGGGGGAGCGGGCGGCTTGGCGAGTCCAGTCAAACTGGAAATGCTCTAATCCCGGCTGTCGCGCCATTTGAAATACCAGGCCATGGTGCGCGAGAACGGCACCACCAAATCATGCATGGGCCAAGGCTTCAACGGCAGCGCCGGCAGGGGCAGTTCGTTGACCGGCTTGCCCAAAGCGCGCTCGGCCATCATTCGCCCCACCGCCGTGCCCAGGGCGATGCCCCGGCCGCTGTAGCCCAGCGCCGTCATGATGCCGCCCGCCAGTTCATGATAGCGCGGCAGGCGTTCATAGGTCATGGCGATGATGCCTTCCCAGACATACTCAATTTCCGGCCGCTCGATCTGGGGAAAGGCGATATTCAGTCGGCGCAGGGTGGAGGCGGCCATGCGCGCCCTGGCGCCGGTGGTAAAGACCGGTGCCGAGGTGGTTACGATGCGTCCAAAGCGGTCCTTGCGGAAGGCCCAGAGGGCTTGGCGGGTATCGGACAGGCCGTGGTTTCCGGGCAGGACGCTCTTGGCCACATTGTCACTCAAGGCGGTGGTCGCCACGTGGGTGGAGCGGAGCGGTATGATGGTCTGCCGCAGGTTGGGAAACAGGTTGCCGGTATAGCCATTGGTGGCCAGGATCACCTTTTCGGCCCGCACATTACCCCCCGCCACCTTTAGGCGCCATTTGCCGCCGTCCCGGTCGATGGACAGCACGGGGCTGTCCCCACGCACCATGGCACCCGCCGCCTGAGCTGCCCGGGCGAGGCCGCGAGCATAGCCCAGGGGTTGAATATGTCCCCCGGCACGATGCATCCAGCCGCCGTGATAAATAGGACTGCCGGTTAGCTCGGCGGCCCGCGCGGCGTCATACATTTCCACCGGAGCGCCGCGAGCGGCCCATTGATCATGCTTGGCCTGAATGCCCCGCATGCGGGATGGCCGATGCGCCGGTTGCAGCCAGCCTTCCTGGGCGGCATCGCAATCAATGTCATGCTTGCGGATCAGATCGAACACCAGGTCGGCGGACCCGGCCACCATCTGGTTCAGACGCTCGCCCCTTTCGTCGCCAAAGGCGGCGACGGCATCGTCGGGACCGTGCCGGCTGTAGACCGGGATGACCTGGCCGTTGTTGCGGCCCGAGGCACCGAAACCAGGCTGGCCGGTTTCCAGCAAGATTACCCGCGCACCGCCCATCGCCAGATGCAGGGCCGCCGAAAGGCCCGTATAGCCGCCACCGATCACCGCCACGTCGGCCACGTGATCGCCCTGCAAGGCCGGGCAATCGGGGCCCGGCGCGGCCGTGTGGGTCCACAGGTTGGAACGGGGGTCGGCTAAATGCATGGACGGGAACTCCGAACTTACTGATCGAGGCCGGGACTGGCCGCCTGGTTGGGGTCAACGCCCTTGGCATGTTTGCTTTTTCGATTGCGCGAGAGGACCCGGAAAGCTTCATACAGCAGCGCACTCAGGCCCAGGCCGCCGCAGACACCTTGCAATAACAGCACGGCCCAGAAGTACCAAGGCAGCCCGCCGGGCAACAGCAGCAGCAACGGGGCCACGAAAAACCCATTGGTCATGATCCGGTCGTTCAGGTTTTCCAGGGCGGAAAGGAACTTGCCCTTCCGGTAGCTGGCCGGTCCCGATTGTTGTTCCATCCACAGACGGAAGAACTGCAGCCGGTTGGAAATCAGATCGTTGTAGGTAAAAACCAACGCCGCCGCGGCGCCCGCCATGAGGGGCCAAACCAGGTCGGTTTCCCGCCACAGACCGATGCCGGCGGCCAGGGGCGCGGCGGTGTAGAAAAAGCGGTCGGCCACGCCGTCGTAAAACTTGCCCCAATAGCTGGCGCCATCGCTCAACCGGGCCAGATTGCCGTCCAGGCAGTCGCCGATGAAACAACAGAAATACAGCCCCGTCACCACCCACAACCAACCGGGCGGCGCGGCAATCAGCAAGACCGCCGCCCCGATCGCCAGGCCGAGACGCAGCGTGGTCATCTGATTGGCGGTCCAGCCCCGGTTAAAGAAGAACGGCGTCAGGGCATTGCCGATAGGCCGGCCAATATGGCGGACAATGGCCATGTTGCGGACCTGGTTGTTGAACGAGGCCTCCACATCCGCGCGGGTGATCCGCCGGCGGCCCGGCTTTTGTCCGGCGCTGTTGCCACCCTCCGTCACCTCAGGCCGAGGCGGCCAGGCGGCCGTTGATGACGTAGTCGAGGATTTGCACCACCTGCTCCGGCGTCTCGGCCGTGGCCATGGCCGCGCCATCGACCTCCTTCAAGGCATGGCGCAGGTCCGGGTCATGCAGGGTAATGATGGAGGTGCCCATGGCGGCGGCATAACCCGCGTCAAAGGCCGCATTCCATTGCTTGTATTTATCGCCGAACCGCACGACGACGATGTCGGCCCGGTCGATCAGGGTGCGGGTGCGGATGGCGTTGACCTTGGCGCCTTTGTGGTCGTGCCAAAAGGCTTGGTCCTCGCCGCCCAGGATGGCGACGCCGCAATCGTCCGACGAGGCATGGTCGGTCACCGGCGAGGCGAATTCGATCGCCAGACCGGCCGTCTCGGCGCCGTCGATGATTCGCTCCCGCCAATCGCTGTGAATTTCGCCCGACAGGTACACATTCCAGGTTTGCTGGCTCATGGTTCGCTCCTTCAATTTTTTGTTCCAGTTACTGTTCCAGGGTGCCGGTCAGTTGCGCCCGCTGCGAAACTTCCAGCCAATTTCCGTCCGGGTCCCGGACAAATGAATACCGGGTTGTCGTGCCAATTGTGCGCGGCACCGTCCCTTCCCGGCCGCCACGGGCCAGGATGCCCGCATGTTCGGCGTCGCATTTATGGATCTGTACCGTTGTGTAACGATAGCCGGTGGCGTTCTTCTCGTCCGGCGTCGGCGCCAGGGCCCTGTCTTCCACCAGGAACAGCACCGTATCACCGGCCAGGACCCGATCATCTTCGCCGGCCGTGAACTGCAATGCATCCACATAATAGGCCTTGGCGGCGGCCAGATCGCTGACCGCGATTTCAATGCCGATCCCCACCACGCCGGCATGACCGTTGGGCACCAGGTCAACCAAGTTGCCGTCCGGGTCCCGCAGGCTTTGCACTTCGGCCAATCCGTCCCGTACGATCAGCAGCCGGCGGTAACCCGAGGGCGGCAATTGCGCCAGGGGATCGCGGGCATGGTTGATCTTCAGGATCGAGCCGTTCATGTGGTGGCGCAGCTGATGCACGCCGCCGCCCAGCTTGCCCACATGATCGAATTCCAAACCCACGGTCTGCTGCCAAAACGCCAGTTGTTCCTCGCGCTGATTGGTATACAGGCCGATGTCCAGATGCTGTTTCGCCAAGTCCATTGGGCCGCCTTCCTCCTCTTGCAACGCCGGCACATATAGCAGAAAATTCCCTTTCACCAACAACCATTGAAATGCCAAGGTTATTCAATGACGTTTGATATTGGGCCAGCACAAAACATTTCCGGGCAGGCCGGTGTCGCGGCCGAGCTACTTTGGGAATCCAGCCATCACTATCTGGAATGCCTCTACGGTGGCGACAAACAACAGGCCCTGGAAGACCTACAATATCATTGGCAACAACCGTCGGGCCTTTTGAGCCATAAACATGCCATTGTCGTTACCGAAATCGGTGAAAGCGAAATTCTTGGCCTTGCGCTCGCCTTTTGCGGCGGTATGAAAAATGTCAAAACAGAGACAACCATAAATCACGGAACTGACGACGGCGGAAATGGTACCTGGCTATTTTGAACGCCTGGAAGCACTGAATCAATTTCATCCCGATGTTCCCGAAAAGGCGTTCTATCTGCAAAATATCGCCATAAACGCTTCATTGCGAGGTAATGGCATCGGCGAGCAGCTCTTCCGGTCCATTGTGGTGTGGGCCCAAAATGGGCACCATGAAACCATGCAACTTGACGTGGTCAGCGACAATCCAGCGGTAAAATTCTATATCCGGCTCGGTATGGAGATTAAGGCGGAGACAGATGTGCCCGAATTGCGCACAAAATATGATCAACCTTCGCGCTATCGCATGGTCTTGGCGATCACACCGTCAGATTAGCCGGCTTTTCCCGTCCCCCGTTTGGTGTTATACGGCCCTCGCACCCAGCCAACCCGGACCCGAGCCATGAACGATATCGCCGCCCAAGTGGCGCAGCGCCGTACCTTTGCCATCATCGCCCATCCCGATGCGGGCAAGACAACCCTGACCGAAAAGCTGCTGCTGTTCGGCGGCGCCATTAATCTTGCCGGCGCGGTCAAGGCCAAGGGCGATGCCCGCCGCGCCCATTCGGACTGGATGAAGGTGGAGCGGGAGCGGGGCATCTCGGTCGCCACCTCCGTCATGACCTTCGACTACGGCGATTGCACCTTCAATCTGTTGGACACACCGGGCCATCAGGATTTTTCCGAAGATACCTACCGCACCCTCACGGCGGTCGACAGCGCGGTCATGGTGCTGGACGCCGCCCGCGGCATTCAGGAACAGACCCGCAAATTGTTCGAAGTCTGCCGCCTGCGCGACGTGCCCATTGTCACATTTATCAACAAGATGGACCGGGAGGGGCGCGACCCCTTTGATTTGCTGGACGAAATCGAACAGGCCCTGGCATTGGACGTGACGCCCGCCAGTTGGCCCATCGGCATGGGGCGGCGGTTCAAGGGCTGTTATGATCTGTTTTCCGACAGACTTGTCATGATGGACAAAGCGGAAAAGAACGTCATCAGCCAGGGCGAGGTCTGCTCCGGACTGGATGATGAAAAGCTGGACCGGATGCTGGGCGAGGACGCCGAGACCCTGCGCGAAGAGGTGGAGATGGCCCAGGGCTTGTGCCCCGAATTCGATGCCCAGGCCTATCGCGAAGGGCATATGACGCCGGTCTATTTCGGCTCCGCCATCAATAATTTCGGCGTCCGCGAACTGCTCGCCGGTCTGGCCAAGCTGGCCCCGCCGCCAGGCCCCCGGCCCACCGCCACGCGGGCGGTTCTACCGGACGAAAAAAAGGTCTCCGGCTTCGTCTTCAAGATCCAGGCCAACATGGACCCCAAACATCGCGACCGCATGGCATTCATGCGCATCTGCGCGGGCCATTTCCGCAAGGGCATGAAGCTGAAACATATTCGCAGCGGCAAGCAGATCAACATGCACAATCCCATATTGTTCCTGGCCCAGGACCGGGGCACGGCGGAGGAAGCCTACGCCGGCGACATCATCGGCTTGCCCAATCACGGCAACCTGCACATCGGTGACGCCTTGAGCGAGGGGGAGGAATTGACCTTCATCGGCATTCCCAGTTTTGCGCCTGAATTGCTGCAACGGGTCGCTCCCGACGATCCCATGAAGGCCAAGCATCTGGGCCGGGCCCTGCAGCAACTGGCCGAGGAGGGTGCCGCCAGTGTCTTCAAGCCGCGCTTGGGCGCGAACTGGTACGTGGGCGTCGTGGGCGCGCTACAGTTTGACGTCCTGGCCGACCGCATCGCCTCGGAATACGAGCTGCCGGTACATTTCGAGGCAACCAGCCTTTATACCGCACGCTGGGTACTGACCCCCGACGAGGCACTGCTGAAACGTTTCGCCGACAAGGAACGCGCCGTCGTCGCCGACGACCACGAAGGTGACCTGGTCCTCCTGGCCCGCAACGCCTGGCACCTGGACGACCTGGCCCGGGACTGGCCGGACCTGAACTTCGCCGCGACCAAGGACCAGGTGGTTTAGCGCGTTTTCAACTTTCGTTGAATCACCGGGCCACCCGCTTCCCCGGCCCAACCACCCATTAATGGTACCCTGTGGGTGGTTGGGCCGCGGAAGCGGGTGGTTCAGACTGC
This sequence comes from Alphaproteobacteria bacterium, assembly GCA_029936195.1. Taxonomy (GTDB): domain Bacteria; phylum Pseudomonadota; class Alphaproteobacteria. Next base: position 21,424 of record JAPYUH010000006.1, on the reverse strand, counting down.
ATTGAAAATGCTTTAGCGGCAGTTTCATGGGACCAAATAGTTGAACATGGTCTTTGCAATAACAATTCGTTAAAATCGCCTGGGAACTTCTCGAGAGCGGGAGGATCGGGTGGCTGAAACGCAACGCCGGCTAACGACGATTGTTGCAGTGGATATTGCCGGCCTCGCACGCCTTGTTAGCAATGACGAGGAGGGCGCCCTTGCCGCCCAGCGCAACCATCGCGCCGAATTGATTGAACCGCTGCTGGAAGAACATCAGGGCCGTATCGCCAATACCGCCGGGGATAGTTTTCTGTTGGAGTTTCCCAGCGCCGTCGAAGCCATGCGGTTTTGCACCGAGGTTCAGCAAGGCATGGCGGCGCGCAACCGATCCGTGCCCCAGGATCAACGCATTGAATACCGCATCGGCGTCAATGTGGGCGATGTCATGGCGGATGGCGACGACTTGCTGGGTGACGGCGTCAATATCGCCGCCCGCATCGAGGCCCTGGCAGCGCCCGGCGGTATCAACCTGTCCCACACCGTTCATGATCAAATTCGCGACCGCATGACACTCGACTTCGAAGACATGGGCAAGGTCGAGGTCAAGAATATCGCCCGACCCGTCCGGGTCTTTCGTGTTCTGTCAGCCGAGGAAGTGCCGGGCGAAGCGCGGCGGCCAAGGGCGCCTTGGCTAAAGTCCGCCGTTGCCGCCCGCATCGTCCTGGTCATCGTCCTTGTCATCATGGTAGGCGGCGGTGCCTGGTGGTGGACACAGCAGCCGGACTTCACGCCGGCGTACCCGGAGAAGTTTGCCTACAAATTGCCGGACAAACCCTCCATCGCGGTGTTGCCATTCGAAAATTTTACCGGTGATCCGAAACAGGACTATCTCTGCGATGGCATGACCGAGAACATCATCGCGGTATTGTCCACGTCGCCGGATCTATTTGTCATCGCCCGCAACTCCAGCTTCATCTTCAAGGGCAAGGCCACGAAAGTACAGGATGTGGCCGAGAAACTGGGTGTTCGTTATGTACTGGAAGGCAGCGTCCAGCGGTCGGGAGACAAGTTGCGGGTTGTTGCCCAACTTGTCGACGCCATTGACGGCAAACATCTCTGGGCCAGGCATTATGACCGCGAATTGCAAGACCTGTTTGCGTTGTACGATGGCATTTCAAAGGATATTGCGCTCGCGATGCATGTGAATTTGACAATCGGGGAATGGGAAAAATCCTGGGTCAAAGCCGTCGGCGCCACGGCGACCTTCCGCTTGGGTGTGTTGGGCCGATCCCGCCTGAATTCCTCAACCGCCGCCGGCCTCAAGGAAGCCGAAGACCTGTTCTTGGAATCCCATAAACGGGAGCCCGATAATGCCCTGGCCAATCTCATGTTGGCCTCGGTGCATATTCAAAAATTGATGACGGGGCTCTCGACGGATCCACTGTCGGACTTGGCCAAGGCGCAATCCTTCGTGGACAAGGCACAGTCGGTTATGGAAAGCGGCATCGGTTTTAGCCTCGTGGCGACACTGAAACTGTTTGCCACCGACCATTCCGCCGCCCTGGCCCAGGCCGAGCACGCGATAGAACTCGACCCATCCGGCTCGGAAACGATCGCCCTCGCCGGCACGGTCAAAACCTTCTGCGGAAAGGTACCACATGCCATTGTGTTTCTACGGCGCGCCATGCGGCTGCAACCCTATCATCCAATCTGGATGCCGGCGATGCTCGGCTTCGCCCATCTGCAGCTTGGTGAGAATGAAGCGGCGGAACGAATATTTGAGTCAATCATGTCGACGGCGAATGTTGATGGTTTCTTCTACCGTTTAGCGCTCAGCAACATCTCGGCCATTGCGGTGTTTGAGGGCGATATGGATAAGGCGCGTGAATATCTTGCGCGGGTACTGAAAAAGAACCCAACCGGGAACGCCTATCATGTCGCCCAGCAACTCTACTTCTTGAAAGATCAAGAATTTGTACAGCGTTACGTCGCCGCCCTGCGCAAGGCGGGATTGCCCGAATATTGATCGGGCGGGACCGAAACAACCAATGGCCCGAAAAACAGTTGGGTCACATTTGTCGGCGCATAACCAAGGGCGGCGGCCGCGGGCTCAGTCGCGTTCGCGGGATTTTTTGAACCAGGCATCTTCGTCGGCGAAGCGCGCGGCGTTCCAACTGAGCGCAGCCTTCAGGCCGTCTTTCTCCCTGACCTTGTTGAACTCGTCGATCTCGGGCGAGGAGTCCGTGCTGGCCAGCGCCATGGCTTCAAGTTCCATGGAACGCTCCACAACCTGACGCACGCCCATCAGCTCGTAGGACATATTGATGAGCTTCTTGTTGTATTCGACCGTTGCGGCGGGGAGTTTGGCGATGGTCAAGGCCTGGCGTTCCACCGCCGCATCCAATTCGTCGGCCGGCACAACTTCGTTGACGAGATCCAGCCGCTTGGCCTCGGCCGCGTCGATCAGGTTGCCGGTATAAAGTAGCTCGCGCGCCTTGGTCATGCCGATCACCCAGGGCCATACCGCCGGGATGTAGGGGCCGCCGGTGCGGATCTCCGGCGCGCCGAATTTTGCGTCCTTCGAACAAATTCGCAGATCGCAAAAGGTTGCGGTGGCAAGCCCGCCGGCAATACAAAAACCGTGTATCTGGGCAATGATGGGTTTCGGGTTGTTCCAAAACACATCCCACCAGGCCGAACCGCTGAACGTTTTACCCTTGAGGAAGCGGGCCCGCCGCTCGACCGCATTGATGTTCTGCCCAGCCGTGATATCGAAACCGGCGCTAAACGCCCGCCCGGCCGCCTTGAGCACGATCACCCGGATCTCTTCGTCCTCCCAACCCGCATCCTCGAGCGCGTGCCGAACTTCTAACTGCAGGTCGTCCGACAGCGCGTTCAGTTTGTCCGGCCGGTTCAAGGTGACATAGGCGACCGGCCCCCGCTTCTCGTAGATAATTGTCTCGTAACTCATCCTTGTTCTCCCTGCCTTCGTTCAATTTGATGTCGGCGTAAATAGTCGCCAAGCCTACATTCAAGCACCATTCAACGGGCGAATTCCACACCGAACGTGCCAAGATCGGTGAATTCCCTATCCGGCAAGGCGGCCCGGGTTTCCTTCATGGCATCGCTATCATGGGAGGCGGTAAGTTCCTTTAGTCTGGGGTAGACCTCGCGCGAGAATAATTGCATGGAGCGCTTGGTCTGCTGGAACGTCAGATGGCCCGCCTGGCCCATCATCAGCAAATTGCCAAAACCACCGGAATATTCATAGATCGCCTTGATCTGTTCATAAACCTGATCGGGCGTGCCGCAGAACATATTGCCGCGCGCCATCTGGTTTTGCAGCGTGGGCTGCAAGGGCACGCCCGCGCCGCTAACACTGCCACGCGCAATTTTGGCCGCCACCGCCGGGGGATGATATCCGGGTGGATTGTTGTATTCCACCGGCACCTTGTTGGAGGTCATATACCACAGCAAGGTTTCGCCGCCGGATTTGGCCTCCGCCTCATCGTCGGCGACATAAACCAGGGCGCAATATGCCAGGCGGTCAAGGGGTGCATCTTTTCCATGCCGGGCAAGATAGCCCGCGCGGTAGCCGTCAAAAATCGGTCGAATGCCCGGGTAACCGGCGAGAAAAACCGCGCCAACATATTCGTGTTCGGCCACCGGCCGGGCGGTGCCAGCACTGCCCACCGTCACCCAGACCGGCGGATGAGGCTGTTGATACGGCCGGGGCCAAATATTGACCTGCCGGGCATGAAACCACCGCCCCTCGAAATTGAACGGTCCGTCATGGCTGGTCCATGCCTTGATAATCAGATCGTGGGCTTCCCACATACGCTCGGTCCCACGATAAGGGATGACATTGGCGGGCGCGGATTCATAAGGCACGCCGCGCACGAAACCGCATTCCAGCCGGCCGCGCGAGATCACATCGATCATCGCCATTTCTTCCGCCGTGCGGACCGGCCGGGGCAAATTAGAGAGCGGATTGCCCAATATCAAAATGCGCGCCGTCTTGGTTTCCCGCGCCAGAATTCCAGCGATGATGGGAACCGCGGGGACCACGCAAGTCGCGGTCTGATGATGCTCGTTCAGCATGATCTCAATCCCAAGATCCTCGGCCATGAGCCACATATCGAGGAATTGATGATAGTTATCGGCGCCGGTTTCCGGGTCGAAATGTTTGTTGGGAAGATTGACCCGAATTGAGCGATAGGTGTCTTGATCCGGCAATTGCGGATAGGCGTCTTCGGTAAAAAACCAAGCTTTCATGGGGATCGGACTCCTACGGTCAGGCCGTCTACGATGCAAATGATGTGACGTGCCGGACGAATGCGTCGGGCTGTTCGGCCTGGGGCGAATGCCCGGCGGCGGGGATAATGGCCATTTCGGCGCCCGGGATCATGGCGCACAAGGCCCGGCCGTAATTCGGCGTGACCAGACCGTCGCTTTCGCCCCAAATGACCAATGTCGGCACATCGATCCGGTGCAACCGGCCGGGCAGTTTTGGGTTATGCATGTAGGGCTGCCAAGTGTAGAGGCCCAGGGCGACCCGGTTCGCTTGAACCATTTCCAGTTCGGCATCCGTCATATGGGCGGGATCGGGGGCATTGGCGGGGTCATGCCAGAACAGGCGGGCGAGCTCTTCGGGAGGGGTGGCAAAGACGTCGGCGATGTCGCGGTCTTCGCGGCCGCCGACCTTGACGCCGACACTATCAACCAAAATCAGCTTCGAAATACGGGCCGTCGACATCACGGCAATTTCCATAGCCGTCCAGCCGCCCATGGAAATGCCCAACATGACGGCGTCCTCCAATTCAAGGGCGTCCATCAAATCGAGATACAGAAAGACCAGATCCTGTAGATCATCGAAATGATCGGGAATGGCTGAACCGGCAAAACCCGGATGAACCGGTGCAATGACTTCGAAGGATTCGGCTAGTCGATCCACGAAGGGCATCGCGGCGACCGGGCCGCCACCACCATGAAGTATGAACAACGCCTGCCCCGATCCCTTGCGAACAACATCAACCGACGCGCCCGGCAGCTCAATTCTCGTGGTCTGTCCGTTGTTTCCGGCCATTTTTTCGATATCCTCTAGTTTATTTTATTACCGCCACGGCCTTCTGTCCGTAGTCTTGGGTACGTGTCTCTCAATGTGTTGATTTACGGCACCACTATACAATGGTCCATGGCCAAGGTCATTGTGGTCAACGGCGCGATTTCCATGTCGGCGCCCGCGCCAGGCATTTTTTCTTTTGATCGGTGCGCAAGTGCCCCTCGAAATGCCCTGAACTTTCACGGCATCGCCATTGTTCGCACGGGCGGGAAATTCAACCGGTTGCGCCAGCCCGGCGCCCACCGCCGGGCAATTGTGCGGCGTGGTTTGCCTAAACGAAGCTGCTGAATTGACACTTCACAGCATCCAAACGGATAATGCCGTCCCGGACAATATGGCGTGGGCGATAGCTGTCATGGGCATGTTCGGGACCTCGTGACATGATATATTCGGGGCCAAGGCGGGCTCAAGAAGATAAATTCAGGCTATGTCCCATTGGTTTGGGCTGGAGAGAGGCAGTAAATGCGTGCGATTGAAGTCTTGACCATACTACGGACCAGCGCCGGGGAACGCGCGATGATCGAAGCTGTCGATCCGGGTATCAGGCTGGTAGACGCAGGCGGCTGGTTCGACGGCGAAATTCGCCAGACCTGGCCGCCTTTTACCGCTCAGCGGTATCTGCACCCCGACGCCCATGGCGAGGGCAGCCGCGAGGAGCGGGATCGCATGCTGGCCGGGGCGGAGGTTATTCTTGGTGGTTGGCCGTTCCCCCTGGATTTGCGCGCCAGGTCGGCAAACCTGAAATGGTTTCATCAGCGCCCGGCCGGGGCCTCCAACCTGCTGCGCGGCGATCTTTGGGGCAGTGATGTGGTAGTGACCACGTCGCGCGGATCGGGAAATACCCTGGCCATGGCGGAATATACCCTGGCCACGATCCTGCATTTTGCCAAGGGCTTGCCACAGGCCGCCGTCGATCAAGCCGACGGCCGCTTTTCCCATGGCGCCTACCGCCCGCTGCAACTGGATGGCAAGACCGTCTGTGTCGTCGGGGCGGGAGGGATCGGGCGGGATGTGGGCCGGTTATGCGCCGCCGTGGGCATGCGGGTCATTGGCACCCGCCGGCATCCGGACGAGCAGCCGTTGCCCAAAGGCTTCACCTCTCTCGGTGGTCCGGATGATCTGGACCGCCAGTTGGGCGAGGCCGATTTCGTGGCCATTTGCTGTCAATGGACGCCGGAGACGAACCACCTGTTCAACGCCGAACGCCTTGCCCTGATGAAGCCGGGCTGCGTGTTGGTCAACGTCGCGCGGGGAGAAATCATCGACGAAGGCGCATTGCTTAACGCTCTCCAGGTGGGTCGTCTGCGCGGTGTTGCGCTTGATGTCTATGAAGGCGAGTTCGAAACCCCGCCAAGGGCGGAACTGTGGTCTGATCCAAGAGTCTTGATAACGCCGCATATCTCGGGCGCCTCCGACGAGAACCGGCATCGCGCCGTAGACGTCTTTTGTGACAATCTGGCCGCCTATATCGCCGACCGACCGATGGCCAACGTGATTGATTGGGATCGCGGTTATTAGCGCATTTAGTATATAATTGAAATCGCCGTGCCAGTCACTCCGGCAGCTTGGTTGATTGCCATGTGACCATGCGCCAGGTGCCGCCTTGGTTTTGATAAACGTCCGTGAAGCGAACGCCGAATTGGTTCGGCGCACCGTTTACTTCCACGCTGATTTGCGCCACGCCGGTCAGGACCACGGCATCGCCCAGATCCTGCGCCTGGACGTCCGAAGGTTCGACGGCCGTGTAGACCGTGGCGCCGGATTGCATGGCCCCGATCAGGCTTTGCTTGGTGTCCAGACGGGCCGACGAATGGGTGTAAATCAGCTCGTTGCACAGCAGATCGTTCAGCTTGGCGATATCCTTGTCCGCCATGGCCTGCATGCGTTCCTTGTCCAGGGCGATTATGCGGTCGCCGTTATTGCTCATGGTGTCGCTCATGGTATCCCTCCGAATTTTGTTGCAATTACGAGACGGGCGGCAGCCCCTCGCCGGCCCGGATGTCGTTGATGACCTCTCCCACCCGTTGGCGCAGCGGTGCGTATTGTACGCCAAACTCCTCGACCAGACGGCTGTTGTCGATCAGGTAATTGCCGGACGTCTCGCGCCCGCCGGTTTCCGCCTCGAAGCGGATATCGGCATCGGACAGGAATTCGCGCACTTGATCGGCCAATTCGGCCATGCTGATCATGGTGCCGCCGGAATTATAGGTTTCGTGTTCGGGTTTGTCCGCCAGCAGAACACGGGCGAAAACCTCCGCCATGTCCTCCACATGGATGACGCAGCGCATGGCGTCGGCGTGGGGAAAGGTGACGGTCTGGCCGCGGGCGGGCTGGCACATGCAGTTCACGTGATCGATGGAGCCGAACTTCTTATCGGGCCCGGTCACGTTGGCCGGTCGTATGCAGGTAATCGTCATGCCATATGCGCGGCGGTAATCATGGGCCTGCCATTCATTGGTGATCTTGTTGACGGCATATTGGCTTTCGCCCCGGCGCTCGTCACCCTCATGCACAAAATGTTCGCCGAAATGGGCTTGCGGGCCGCTTACGGCGAGCGAGGAGGCAAAAACCGTGTGCCGGACGGCGCAGCGCCGGGCCGCCTCGAAACAATTGTCCATGCCCTGTATATCAAGCTTAAAGGCCACATGGGGCGCTATGTCCCCGATGAAGTAGGAGAGATTGACAACCCGGTCGGCACCGGATTCCTGCATCGCGCCGATCACGTCGTCGAATTGGCTGACATCGCCGCGCACCACCGTCACCTTGTCACCCAGATATGAAAACGCCGCCCGGGCGCCGGCAATGTCGATATCCATGCAGGTGACCTCGTGGCCCGCCGCCGCCAGGATCGGCACCAAGCGCCGCCCAATGAAGCCCGCGCCGCCAATCGCCAAAACCGTCATGTCTAAATCTCCTATTTACCGATCGTGACACTCTAATTTTCCGGCGATAGGCCCAGCAGTCTGGCAGCCGTGCCGCCCAGGATGGCGATTTTCTCGTCGTCGCTTAAACCCGGCGTCTCAAGGATCAGATCGATTGCCGTCGTGGTCCATGGATAGGGATAGTCGGTCCCCACCATAAGCTGGCCGGCGCCCACCTCGGCCGCCAGGTGGCGCACCCCTTCGGGCCGGAAGACCATGGTGTCATAGTAGATCTGCTTGAGGTATTCCGACGGCGCCTTATTGATGGGTCCGTGGGTCCCGCCCGGTGACAGATCTGGGCGCACGGGGCCGCCGGCATCCGAGCGGCCGGCATACGAGGGCAGGAAACCACCCGCATGGGCGGCGCAGATTTTCAGGCCTGGGTATCGGTCCAGGGTGCCCTCGAATATCAAATGTGACAAGGCAATCGTGGTTTCCAGCGGATTGCCGATCACGTTGGAGAGATAGCCATTGCCTCGAAACCGCGAAGCTAATTGCGCTGGCGCCCCATCGGCTTGCGGATGAATGAAGACCAGCACGCCCAGCTCCTCCGCCCTCGCCCAGAACGGCGCAAACTTCGGGTCGGCCAATTCATCGCCCGCCACATTGCCGCCGACGGCCACGCCGCGCAGCCCGTAGGTCCGCACGCCCGCCGCCAGTTGTTCCGCCGCCAGGGCGGGAAATTGCAGCGCCACGGAGGCAAAGGCCACGAACCGGTCCGGGTTTGCCGCGCAGGCTTCGGCCAGCGCCTGGTTTTGAAGTTCGATGATCTGTCCGGCCAGGTCCCGGTCGCCAACGCGATACCAATTGGGATTGATGCTCAACGCCTCCACGTCAATTCCCTGTTCGTCCATGGTCTTGAGTCGGAGATCGATCTCCGCCGTCATGTCCAGATCCGCCCGCAATCCCGGCCCGCCCAGTTCCTGGCCCATCAGCGCCAGCGCCTTGGGCACCGCACAATGGGCATGGATATCCACGGTCCGCACCCGCTTGCCGTTCACGACGATGTCACGGCGTTCTGGTTTATCATGCGGCTGTTCGTGCGCCGACGGTGCGCCCGCCGCCAAATCACAGGCGACAAACACCAGTCCATCCCCCGGACCGGACGTTGATGGGGTGATACCCGTGCCAGGTGTCATTGTGCGCCATGCCTCCAGTGATGAACTTGCTAATAATATTGGTTGTTTCTTGGTTTCAGTCGAACTGCTCGATTGTTACGGCGTTGCCGGCCAGGCGGGTTTGCCGCACGTCGCGTGCCTCGGCTGGGTCGAAGCGCCGGCCGCGATGCATGGTGGCGCGATTGTCCCAAACCACAAGGTCGTTCAGACACCAGGCGTGGGAATAAACGAAGCGCGGCTGCGTGGCGAATTCAATAAGGTCGCGCAAGTACATACGGGATTCGGGGGTACTCCAGCCTTCGATGACGCCGGCGTGAGATGACAGAAACAGTGATTTCCGGCCGGTGACCGGGTGGCGCCGCACCAGACGCTGGCGAACCGGCTTGAAAGCCTCTCGTTCCTTGCCGGACATCTCGCTGAACCCGACGGCTTCCCGGCTGTAGATCTGCGAGTGGAGGCAGACCAGATCCTCCACCTCGTTCCTGGTGCGCCCATCCAACGCATCATATGCCGCCCGCATGTCGGCTAATTCGGTATTGCCGCCCCAGGACGGCACCGCGCGGCCCGACAGCAGCGAATATTTGGCGGGGATTTCACGGAAGGAGCTGTCGGAATGCCACAATCTGTCGGCCAACTTAAACTGGTAGGCGCGGCTGTCGGGGGGCAGCGGCTGGCCCCTGCCGTCGACGTTGGAAAAATCACCGATCCCACGCGCCAAGGGGCGGGCCTGATCGTCGCTGCGAAAATGAATGTGCCCCGTGCCGCTGCCCCGCCCCCTTTTCTCGATGTCGCCAAAATGCAGGGTGAAGGCAAGTTGTTCCTGGTCCGTGAGGCTCTGGCCGCGATAGACCAGCACGGCGTATTGGTCCATGCCGGCCTCAATCGCCGCGACCTCTTTGGGCGATAGCGGCTTGCGGCAATCGACGCCGGTGACTTCACCGGCGAAGGCATCGCCGATGGGTTGGATAACGAGGGCCATGGGAACTATCCCTGGTGTGATGACGGGAGCAGGATTTTCGCGCACATAGCGCTCTATTGGCAAGCCCTCCCACGGCCCTTCCCGTGGCCGCGGAAAAGAGGCGTCTTATTCCGCGCCGCCGGCGGCCTCGATCTTGTCCTGGGTCTTGGTCTCGAAGTCGGCGGCGTCGTGGCGTTCGTGCAGTTGTCCTTCCAACGGACCACTGGCCTTATTGACCATGCGGCCGCGCTTGACCGCCGCCCGTTCGCCAATCGCCCGGGTCCATCGGCCCAGATGCTCGTAAGACCCGGCATCAAGAAACTCGGCCGCTTCATAGACCCGGTTCAGGACCACGGCGCCGTACCAGGGCCAGATGGAGATGTCGGCAATCGTGTATTCATTGCCGCACATATATTCGTTGTCCGCCAGGTGACGGTCGAGGACATCCAATTGGCGTTTCACTTCCATGGCATAGCGGTTGATGGGGTATTCGAATTTCTCCGGTGCATAGGCGTAAAAATGCCCAAAGCCGCCGCCAAGATAGGGCGAGCTGCCCATTTGCCAGAACAGCCACGACAGGCATTCCGCCCGTTTGCCGGGATCGCTGGGCAGAAGGGCTCCGAATTTTTCCGCCAGGTATAACAATATGGCGCCGGACTCGAATACCCGGGTCGGTGTCGGGGTACCATGATCCATCAGGGCGGGAATCTTGGAATTCGGGTTGGCGTCGACAAAGCCGCTGCCGAATTGATCGCCCTTGCCAATTTGTATCAGCCAGGCATCGTATTCCGCGCCCGCGTGGCCCAGGGCCAAAAGTTCCTCCAGCAATATGGTGACTTTCACACCATTCGGCGTTCCAAGCGAATACAATTGGATGGGGTGCTTGCCGATGGGCAATTCCTGGTCGTGAGTCGGGCCGGCGGTGGGACGGTTGATCTTGGCGAAACGACCACCGTTTTCCTTATCAAATGTCCAAACCTTGGGCGGCGTGTAGGCAGATGCATCATTCATTGCGGCATATCCATTCATGTAACGGTGATTTGCCTGCTTAATACCATAAAACTGGATGCATCAAACCAAACCCAATCGTTCCGCCGCGTCCTCGATGAAGCCGACCGCGCGCGCGACGGGCCCGCCCCTGCCCTTTGGCAACAGGATCAGCCGTTCAACGCCCAGATCCTCGAACCGTTTGACCATATCCCTATCCACCACACCCTTTGGCGTAATGGAAACCGACAGCGGCCCCAACGGGTCCGGACGCTCAATGTCCCGCGCCGCCGCCGCCAGACCGGCAATGGAAGCGGCCGCCGCTTCAAGGTCCTGATTAAAGCCGTACCAGCCCGAGCCGTGGCGCACCGCGCGCGTATAGGCGGCGGGCGACATGCCGCCGATGATGATGGGGGGATGGGGTGTTTGCACCGGCGACGGTTTCGATTGGATGCCCCGAAAGGATGTAAACCGGCCGTCGAACGATGGCTTGTCCTGGGTCCACAGGGCGCGCATGGCCTCGATATGCTCGGAGACACGGGCGCCCCGTTCGGCATAGGGAATGCCCAGGGCCTCGAACTCGCCGGGCACATAGCCAACGCCGACCCCGACCAGCAATCTGCCCTGGGACAGCACATCGATGCTGGCCAGCTCCTTGGCCAGAACTACCGGATTTCGCTGGGCCAGCAGGATGATGCCGGAACCGAGCCTGATGCGCTGGGTGGCGGCGGCGGCAAAGGAAAGAGCGGCGACCGTGTCCAGCATGACATGGTCGGGGGCTATGGGCGAAGGCGGGGCCTGGGGGTCGATCGCCACCACATGTTCGCCGGTCCACGCGGATTCAAAGCCGCAATCCTCCACCGCCCGGAGGATCGCCCCCATCGCCTCCGGCTCCGCCAATGGCCCCATGTTGAAACCGAAATAGCCAATCTTCATTTGCACTGATCCTCCCAAGGCTGATCCAAGATAAATATAATCCAGCAATCCAATTTTGGTCCATCGTCTATCGCCGGGAGGTAACGGAGCGTGGACGGTCGGATACTTTAACTTTCGTGTTATGACAAATTTTCGTCATGTTTGTGACGCCCGTCATAGGCGCCGTGTAGCAATATCAATAACCTTAAATACACCAATACGGAGGACGATCATGCCAACTTCAAAAACCATGAAATGGTTCCCGACGCTTTGTGTCTTTTTTGCTGGATTGGTCCTTTGGGCCGGAATATTAGAGGGCCTGTATGTCACCGGTTAAAATTTGAGGTTCAATGAGCGCCCATATTGCGCAGCAGGTGTGCGGCGCCATTACCATCGTTGATAGACGGACTTTCACCGAAAATCCGCTCCTTGGACTGGGCAAACAGCGCCCGGTCGGCCCCCAACGGCGCCAATTGCGCCGCTCTTTTCACCGCCATGGGCAAAAGCTCCTCTTCAAAGGCGACCGCATGAACGAAACCGGCGGACTGGGCGTCGGGCCCGGTCCAGCGATGGGCCAACTGTACGGTGTCAAAAAACGCGCTGGCGGACATTTTATGCCGGAACAGCGCCAGTTCCGCGTCTGGAATGGATAGCCCAATTTGAATTTCGTTGGCGCAGAGAAAACCCCGATCGGCCCGCATCAGGCGCACGTCGTGGCACAACGCCAGCATGAACCCGGCGCCAAAGCCATGGCCATTAACGGCGCAAATCGTCGGCACGGGAAAAGTGATCAACTTTCCCATCAGGGCCATGAACTCTTCTCCGAAAACCGACTTATCGCCGCCGTCGCCATCACCCTCGCCCCGGCGCCAGTCAATATCCAGGCCGTTGGAGAAGAATTTCGGATTGGCGGAGGTGGTGACCAGCGCCGCCCCGCCGTCCGAGGCCAGGACTTCATCAAGCCGGGCGTCGAAGGCGCGGGCAAAATTGGTGTTCCAGCGGTTTTCGCCGGCATCCATCGTCAGGACGTAGACATCGCCTTGCCGTTCCAAGTTAATCATTTATGTCTCCAAAATAGGTAGATTAGTTGTGGCTTTCCAACAGCCGCCGGGCGATGACCTGGGCCTGGATCTCGCCGGCGCCCTCGAAAATATTCAATATCCGGGCATCGCACAGCACCCGGCTGATGGGGAATTCCAGAGAGAAGCCGTTGCCGCCGTGGATCTGCACCGCGTTGTCGGCGGAGGACCAGGCCACCCTGGCGGCCAATAGTTTGGCCATGCCGGCTTCCAGATCGCAACGGCGGCCCTGGTCTTTTTGCCGGGCCGCATAATAGGTCAATTGCCGCGCCGCCATGATCTCAACCGCCATCCAGGCCAGCTTGCCCGCCACGCGCGGGAAGCGGACAATGGCGCCGCCGAACTGTTGCCGCTCGATACCGTAGTTCAAGCCAAGTTCAAAGGCATTCTGGGCCACGCCCACGGCGCGGGCGGCGGTCTGAATGCGGGCGCTCTCGAAGGTCGCCATGAGCTGTTTGAAACCGTTGCCTTCCTCGCCACCCAAAAGATGCTGGGCGCCGACCTCGAAATCATCGAAGGCGATCTCGTACTCCTTCATGCCGCGATAGCCCAGCACCTGGATCTCGCCGCCCGACATACCCTGGGCCGGGAACGGCTCCTCCACCGTGCCGCGTGGCTTTTCCGCCAACAGCATGGACAGGCCGCGATAGCCCTTTTGGTTCGGGTTGGTGCGCGCAAGCAACGTCATCATATCGGCCCGGGCGGCATGGGTAATCCAGGTTTTGTTGCCGCGCACTTTGTAGACGTCGCCAGCCAATATGGCGCGGGTGCCGACGCTGCCCAGATCCGAGCCGACGTTGGGCTCCGTAAAGACGGCGGTGGGCAGAATTTCACCGGAGGCGATTTTCGGCAGCCAATGTTGCCGCTGCGCTTCCGTGCCGCCATGGAGGATCAATTCGGCGGCAATTTCCGACCGCGTGCCGAGTGAACCGACGCCGATATAGCCCCGGCACAATTCTTCCGAGACCACGCACATGGCGGTCTTGCCCATGCCGTGACCGCCGTATTGTTCGGGGATGGTCAGGCCGAACACACCCATCTCGCTCATGGCGTCGACCACGTTCATGGGGATCAACTCGTCGCGCAGATGCCAGCCGTGGGCGGCTTTGGTGATGTGATCATCGGTGAAGCGGCGAAATTGCTCGCGCACCATGGCGTTTGTATCATCCAGGCCCAAGGCGCCGAATTCCGCGCTGGAGGCCGCCGCCACCAACAATACCGCCAGGCGGTCCCGTTCCGCCTGGGTATTGCCATGCGCTATGAGCCGTTCCACGGCCTCTGTACGAAGTGCCGTCAGGTCGCCTTGGTCCAGACCCAAGTCGGACGGGCGGACCACCTCGATCTGGCTCATGGCGATGCCATTGGCGATTTCCGCCAGATAGCCGCCAAACCCCAGTTGCAGCAGCAACCGTTCCATGACGCCGAACTGGCCACTCCCCTCCAGCCGCTCGGCCCAGGCCAGGCTTTGCCGCAAGCATTCAACATAGGTCGCCAGCCAGGCCAGACCGTGCACGGCGAATTGCTGACCTTCGATCAGGCCGGCATCGATTTTGCCGTCGGCGAGGACCATGTCCCGTACGCTCTGCCGGGCCCGGCCCAGGAAATCATCCGCCGCCGACAGGCCGGCGCCGCAAAGGGGCAATAATTCATCATTCGTGATCATTGAATGGCTATCGGACGCAGCTTGCATGTCGCTCCTCGTACAAATTCATTGCTGGTGCCTCACAAATACCGAGTAACGGCACCAAGCGTGATATCGGTCACTACCAATATTCCTCGGCAGAACCATTTCCTAGTGGCACACAACGAATAGCCTTTGAAATCAGTCGCAATTCGTTTCCAAGAACCAGTTAAAGGCTAAGGGGCCCGATGTCGAGCACCCCTCCCCGCCGGCATCGGCGGTCAGCAATTTGACCAGCGTCTGTCCCCGACGGCGGCCTGCAACACTTGCCGGCCGCCGTAGCCTTTTTCATCAATTTTTATATTGAATTAACGATAAATAATTCTATTAATTTTAGAAAAACGTTGCAATGTGTGATGGCTGTCAATGTTTCACCGGGCTCTCAAATGCTAACTATGACCTAGGCGCGGATCGGTGCCCAAGGCATCGCGTGAGAGTGCCGCCCCCGTTACCCTTCCTCCGGCGCATGCGGCGGCGGTCTAGAGGCCAAGGGTTCGATCCGCGCCGCTTTTCTTTCAATATTGGCCTCAAAATTCAAAACCTAGCGAGCGGCGTAATTCACCAGGTCGCCGCCCCTCGTCGCGCAGTTCTTCGAGGCTTTTGGCGCCGTGGCGTTTGGCCAGGCGGTTACCGTCGGGGTCTTGGATCAGTGAATGGTGATCGTATTCCGGCGCCGGCAAATCCAGCAGCGCCTGCAACAGGCGGTGCACGTGGGAGGCGGCGAACAGATCCAGCCCCCGGGTGACATGGCTGACACCTTGCAAGGCATCATCCACCGTCACCGCCAGATGATAGGACGTGGGTGTGTCCTTGCGGGCCAGGACCACGTCGCCATGCAGGCCCGGCTGCAGGGTCTGGCGGCCCTGTTGGCGGTCCTGCCAATACAGCTTGGTGCCGGCTTGTTTCGCTGCCATTTCCACATCCAGACGAAAGGCATGGGGCTCTCCACCGGCGACACGGTCCTGGGCTTCCCCATGGGATAGATGCCGGCAGGTGCCGGGATACAATATGCCGTCCGGTCCATGGGGGGCGGAAGGCGCGGCGGCGACCTCGGCCGCGATTTGTTTGCGGGTACAAAAACAGGGGTAGATCAAGCCCATGGCGTCCAGGGTTTTCAGGGCGGCGGCATAATCAGCCATATGTTCCGATTGGCGCCGCACCGGCTGTTCCCAGTGCAGGCCCAGCCAGGCCAGATCCGCCAGCATGGCCGCTTCATGTTCGGGGCGACAGCGGCCTTGGTCAATATCCTCGACCCGCAGCAAAAACCGCCCCCCCAGACGCTGGGCCGCGGCGAAACTGTACAGCGCGGAAAATCCGTTGCCCACATGCAACCGGCCCGTGGGGCTGGGGGCAAATCGTAAAACCGGCGCGGATGGCAATGGGCGGCCTATTGGGTTATCAGAAGGGCAATAATCATTTTGGGAGAATACCATGACGGACGAAACATTCACGGTTCTGGTTGCCGGTTCCGGCGTCATGGGACGGGGCATCGCGGCATCTTTCGCCAAGGCCGGCGTCAAAACGGCTGTTTTAAGCCGCAATCCCAGCGCCGTCAGCGGGTTCGAACCGGATGTGAGCATCCTGGGCGCCTTGCCGCGGAAAGCGCCGGAATTGATCATCGAAACCATACCGGAGGTGATCGAATTGAAGTTCAGCTTGAATGAACAGATCGAAGCGGCTTTTGGCGGCGCCAGCATCATCGCCTCCAACACATCTTCCCTGCCCCTGCAGAATCTAGCGGATCGTTTGAAATTTCCGGAACGGTTCTGCGGCATCCATTATTTCCAACCGGCCCATATCACCCCCATCGTCGAGGTGGCCCGCGTGGCCCAAAGCGGCGATGCCGCCATCGAAAGGGCCCTGACCTTGTTGCGGCAAAGCGGCAAACAGCCCATTACCCTGGCCGAACCGGTGGACGGTCTGTTGATTAACCGATTGCAACAAGCCATCTATCACGAGGCCTACAGCCTGATTGACCGGGGTATTTGCACCGCCCAGGATATCGATATCGCCGCCAAGCGGCTGCTGGGACCGCGCATGAGCGTCACCGGCCTAATCGAACAGAAAGACCTCTCGGGCCTGGACACCCATGCCCTGGCGCAGCGGGAATTGATACCCACGCTGCATCTGGCCAAGGAACCCAGCCCCGTGGTGCAGAAGAAATATGCCGACGGCAACTTCGGCGCAAAATCCGGCCAGGGTTTCTTTGACTGGCGGGATATGGACGTTGAGGGCTACCGCCAGGAAACCGGCGCCGTGCTGACGGCCGTCCTGGCCCTACTGGACAGCGACCGCCCCGATGGGCCGCCGCTCGCCAAGGACGGGCCGGCGGACGACTAGGGCAGACGACCAAGTGGAAGAAGGCTTCAAACAGGTCACGGCACTGGAGCCACGATTTGGCGATGTTCTGCGCCGGCATGGCGAACCGCCGTCGCGAAAACGCCGGGGCGGGTTCGAAACGGTCTTAAAAATTATCGTTCAACAACAGGTCTCCCTCGCCTCCGCCGATGCCATTTGGCGCCGGGTGCGCAAGGGCCTGGGGCAGGTCAATCCCAGTGCCGTTCTGGCCATGGATGAAGACACCCTGCGCAGCTTCGGCCTCTCCCGGCCCAAGGCGGACTATGCCCGCAGCCTGGCGGAGGTGGTCGCATCGGGCCGTTTGGATTTTCGCAGGCTGAGGGCCATGGCGGATGAAGAGGCGATCGAAAAGCTGATTGAAATCAAGGGCATCGGCCGGTGGACGGCGGAGGTTTACCTGCTTTCGGTCATGCAACGGCCCGACATCTGGCCCGCCGCCGATGTCGCGCTGATGGAGGGCGCGCGCGATCTTTTAGGCCTGCCCGAACGCCCCACGGTGAAACAAATGCCCGACCTGGCGGCACCCTGGCGCCCCTATCGAACCTATGCCGCCCGGCTCATTTGGCTGCATTATCGCCACATGACGAAACGTGGCACTGTTGGCTGAACCCGGCCTGAATTTAAATATCTGGCAAAACTGGCGCAAAATTGCCAAAATTGGTGAATCGTCCGTTCTAATTTGAATTTTGGCATGGTGGTTATGGAGGCCTCGCTCGACCGTTGTCCCGCCCTTGTTCTCAACGCTGACTTTCAGCCGTTGAGTTACTATCCCCTGTCCTTATGGCACTGGCAGGACGTGGTGAAGGCTGTATTTTTGGAACGGGTGCAGGTTTTATCGGCCTATGACCGGGTCATCCGCTCGCCGGGTTTCGCCATGGAGCTGCCCTCGGTCGTGGCCTTGAAACGCTATATCCAGCCGGCGAAATATCCTGCCTTCACGCGCTTCAATTTGTTCTTGCGGGACAGCTTTGCCTGCCAATATTGCGGCGACAGCCACGATTTAACCTTTGATCATGTCGTCCCCCGCAACCGGGGCGGACGCACCACCTGGGAAAACGTGGTCGCCGCCTGCGCGCCGTGCAACCTGCGCAAGGGCGGCCGCATGCCCAAGGCCTGCGGCATGCACCCCCATGCCGCGCCGCACCAGCCGACCGTGCGCCAGTTACACGACAAGGGGCGGGCCTTTCCGCCCAACTACCTGCATGGATCGTGGAACGATTTTCTCTACTGGGATGCAGAGTTGGAGGCCTGATGGCTGGTGCCTACGATGCCGCCCCCTTGCCCCTGCGCCAGGATCTCGGGGAAGCGCTGAACCGCAACCATGAACGCCTGGCCCAGCCCGGATGCTGGCTGGACGGCAGCCAACGCCTGGCCGTGGTGGCGGAGGCCCGCCATGCCCCCGATTGCGCCCTGTGCCAGGCCAGCGCCGAGGCAATTTCACCCTATGCGGTAGCGGGCGCACACGACGGCCTGGGCGAATTGCCCGGCGCCTGGGTCGATGTCATCCACCGGGTGGCCATGGATTCGGGCCGCCTGAGCGCGCGATGGTATGGCGAAGCGCGGCGGGGCGGCATGCTTGAAGACGAAATTATCGAAGTTATCTCCGTCGCCGTGCAGGCCGTGGTGATCGATAGCTTTACCGCCGCCATCGGCATGGACAGCCCTCCCTTGCCGCCGCCGGCCCCCGGCCGGCCGGCGCGTCACCACCGATCGGACGCCAAGACCGGGCCCGGCTGGGCCATGACCATCGCGCCGGAGGACGCCGGTCCCGATTTCGCCGATTTCTACGACAACGACAGCCATTTCTACATCCGCCGCTCCCTCACCCTGGTGCCGCAGGAAACCCGCCGCCTGTGGGACCTGCTAAACCATCTCTACATGGAAGACCCCCGCTTGCATGAACTGGACGGCATGGAACGGGACATTTCCCGGGCCCAGATGGAATTTCTGGCCGCCCGCGCCTCGGCCCTGTTGGGGTGCTATTACTGAACCACCTCCCATGCGGCGCGGCTCCGGGTGAGCGGCAATCAGACGGGAAATGAATACGACCTGGCCCCAATCATGGATCAGGTCATGGGTGAAGATGTGGTGGTCTCCGGCCTGCCCCATGGCGATGTTCTGAACGCATTTGTTGAAGCCATCTGCGCCCGCGACCCTGGCCGCACGGCGCAGGCGCGGCGGAAAGTCGTCGATGCCATGGGCATGGCGGCAATGGCCGATGCGGCCGCCGTCATCGCCGCATTTAACGCCTATCCGCGCATGGCCGATGCCACGGGCATCCCGTTGGAGGACGCCAAGGCGGCCGCCACGACGGAAATGCGACAAGAGTTGGGTCTGGAGGCTTTGAACACCGCATGACCCGGCGTCTGCTCGTCGTCGTCCACGCGCCCTCGCCCAATACCAAGCGCTTGTTCGAGGCCGTCTTGGCCGGCGCCCGGGCCTGCGATGATGTCGAAGTGGTGGCGCGCAGCCCGTTCGAGGCGGGGCCGGAGGACGTTCTGTCGGCCGACGGCATCATTCTCGGCACCACGGAAAACCTTGGCTATATGAGCGGTGCCTTGAAGGATTTTTTCGACCGCAGCTATTATCCCTGCCTGGAAGAAACCCAAGGCCGCCCCTATTGCCTGTTTATCCGCGCCGGCCACGACGGCACGGGCACCCGGCGCGGCGTCGAGACCATTGTCACGGGGCTGCGTTGGCGCGCGGTGCAGGAGCCGATCATCCTGCGCGGCGACTGGCAAGAGGCCTTCGTGGAACAATGCCACGACCTTGGCGCCGCCATGGCCGCCGGCCTGGAAGCCGGCATATTCTGAAGCCGTTCGGCTATTGCGTAACAGCGCCTGGGTCAGCCTGCTTTTCCACTTAAGAAAGGAACCCAGGCCATGACCATGCTTCAGGACATGTCGCGGGACGATTTGCGGCGGCGTGAAGAGGACCTAATGCACCAGCATGGCGCCCTGCGCGGGCGCAACCGGAACATTGACATGACCCGCGGCAAACCCTCGGCCGCGCAATTGGATCTGAGCAACGGCCTGTTCGAAATGGTGACGGCAGCCAATCACCTGGGCGTGAACGACGAAGATTACCGCAACTACGGCGCCCAGTCGGGCACGCCGGAGGCCAAGGCGTTCTTTGCGGAATGTCTGGGCGTTGGCGCTGAAAGCATCTTCATCGGCGGCAATTCCTCCCTGCAACTGATGTACGACAGCCTCTCCCGCGCCATGCTGTTCGGCGTGCCCGGCGGCGACGGACCTTGGCGCGGCGCCAGTTTCATCTGCCCGGTCCCGGGCTATGACCGCCATTTCAAAGTCTGTGAAACCCTGGGCATTGATATGATCACCGTGGATTTGCTGGACGACGGCCCGGACATGGACGCGGTCGAGGCGCTGGTTGCCGAAGATCCGGCGATCAAGGGCATTTGGTGCGTGCCAAAATATTCCAACCCCAGCGGCATTGTCTATTCATCGGAGGTCACCAAGCGTCTGGCCGCCATGCCATGCGCCGCGGCGGATTTCCGCATTATCTGGGACAATGCCTACGCCTTCCATCATTTCGAGGGGGAATTGGCGGAAATGACAATATCCTCGACGTGGCGGCGCGGGCCGGCAATCCGGGCCGGCCGCTGATGTTCGCTTCCACATCCAAGATCACTTTCCCCGGCGCCGGCATCGCCGTGTTTGCCGCCTCCACCGCCAACATGGCCGATATCGTGGCCCATACGGTGGTCGCCACCATCGGCCACGACAAACTGAACCAACTGCGCCATGTGCGGTTCTTCGGCGACGCGGACGGTTAGAAGCGGCACATGGCCCAACATGGGGACTTGCTGCGGCCAAAATTCGCCGCCGTGAACGCGGCCATGCAGCGGGCCTTGGCGGGCAAGGGCTTCGCTGAATGGAATGCACCGGCGGGGGGCTATTTCGTCACCGTCGACCTGCTGGACGATTGCGCGGCGGCAACCGTGGGCCTTGCCGCCGAAGCCGGTGTCAAACTAACGCCGGCGGGGTCCTGTCACCCCCATGGCGACGACCCTCGGGACAGAACTCTGCGCCTGGCCCCGACCTACCCAACCATGGGCGAGGTCGAACAGGCCATGGAAGTATTTTGCGTCAGCGCCGAACTGGCCTGCGTGCGCAAGCTGTTGTCCTAGTACAGGGACTATAATATGGTGACGTAAAAATTATAAGCTCGAATTTTTTTTATCCGTTAAACGCAGCCATTATTAATAGGTATAACGTCACCGTATATAAATTCTATTCGCCGGTGAAGTTGGGCACCCGCTTGTCTTTCCAGGCGGCGATGC
>JAPYUH010000005.1:15820-49881 GCA_029936195.1 Alphaproteobacteria bacterium | reverse complement strand
CGTGGTTTTGGGAAAACAATTCGACGCCGAATTCGATGCGCTGTCTCCTGACGTTCAGGACAAGCTGATGGGCGTGCTGAAGGTGTTCGGGCCGGCGCTTTCGCGGCCGAAGGCAGATACCCTGAAGGGTTCGCGGCACGCCAATTTGAAGGAGCTGCGCTTTGATGCCGACAATAGTGTTTGGCGCGCCGCATTTGCCTTTGACCCCAAACGCCGGGGCATCGTCCTCGTTTGCGGCGACAAGCAGGGGAAGAACGAAAAGGCGTTTTACAGGAAACTGATCAAAACCGCCGACCAAAGCTTTGATGCACATTTGGCGGCGCTGAAATCGGCGGGCTGACTGTGGGAAAAAATGGAGAAGGAACGATGAGAACCGTTGATGACCTCATGAAGGCATTGCCGGCGAAGCGGCGAAAGGCGGTGGAGCAAATGACTTCGGACATGGTGGCGGAGGAACTGACCTTGCGCGCCCTGCGTCAGGCCCATCAGCTGACACAGGAGGAGGTCGCGGGCATACTCGGCATCAAACAGAACGCGGTTTCGAAGCTTGAAAAACGCAGCGATCTGTTGCTCACAACCTTGAGCCGATATGTCGCCGCCCTGGGCGGGCGCCTGAACTTGGTGGCGGAATTTCCAGATAGACCACCGGTGTCCCTGAAAGGGTTGGGAGATATTGCCAAGCGGTGAGGTGGCGGCGGGCCTTCAATAGGCGAATTTGCCCGTCCCGAGACCACGAAAAGCGGTTACGTCCCCGCTATTCTTGCGCGCGTATCGATGATCGCCCCGGGGCCGAGACGGCCGCCTAATCCACCAATGCCAGATAGGTCGCCACGCGCAACTCGGCGCGGATGGGGTAGAACGACGAGGGCGTCAATTGGGTCATGAAGACCACGAACATCTCCTCGGCCGGGTCGATCCAGAAGGCGGTGGAGGCGGCGCCGCCCCAGAAATATTCGCCGTTGGAACGGATCAGCTGTGTTGTCGGGGCATCGATCACCACGGCCATGCCGAGGCCGTAGCCGATGCCCTCGGCACTGGATTCGCTCCAGATGGGTTGGCCCATGCCGGCCATGTCCTGGTTGCCGGGCAGGTGGTTGACGGCCATGAACTCCACCGTCTTGCGGCCCAATATGCGCTGGCCGTCCAGTTCGCCCTTTTGCAACAGTATCTGGCAAAACCGGCCGTAATCGCCAATGGTGCCGGTCAGCCCGCCGCCGCCCGACAGGGTTTCCGGCATTTGCGTATAGCGGCTGCCCACCGGTGCGTCGCTGAGTTTCAGGCCGATGCCGTCGCTTTTGCGGATCACGGCGTCGGTGGAATTCAACCGGCCCAGTCCGCCGCCTTCCGAGGGTTCGTAGCAGGCGGCAAATCTGTCCAGCTTGTCCCCCGCCACATGGAAGGCGGTGTCGGTCATGCCAAGGGGCTGGAAGATCCGCTCGTCAAAATAACGGTCCAGGCTTTGCCCCGACCAGACCTCGATCAAGCGGCCCAGCACATCGATGGAGACGGAATAGCCCCAGCCGCTGCCCGGCTGCCGCACCAGGGGCGCGATGGCCAGACGGGAGGTGATGGCGGCCAGGTCGGCGCCGCCCTCGGTCTGGCGGCTGGGGTTGAAGGTGATTTTGTGTTTCCGGTAATAGGCCTCCACCGGGCCCGCCTGCATGAATTCATAGCTGAACCCGGCTGTATGGGTTAGCAGGTGGCGCACGGTGATATAGCCCTCGGCGGGCACGGTATTCAATTCACCATTGGGAGAATTGTGGTTGCCGTCCCAGACCCGCATCTCGGCGAATTCGGGCAGGAACTTGGCGATCGGGTCGTCCAGTTGAAACTGGCCGTCCTCGTAGCAGATCATCGCCGCCACCGCCGTGATCGGCTTGGTCATGGAATAAATGCGGAAGATGGTGTCCTCCGCGACCGGCTTGCCGGCCTCCCGGTCCATTTGCCCCGTACAGTTGAAATAGGCGTTTTGACCGCGCCGGTGCACCATGGCCGACAGCCCCGGCAAACGGTTGGAGGTCACCTGATGGGCCATCCACGCGGTTAACTTTTCAAGGCGCGGACCCGACAGGCCCACGGCTTCCGGTGTTGCCAACTGCATGTGCGTTTACTCCTCTCACGCCACTAACTGACGCCGTCAACCGGGCCCGGCATTTGCAGGGCCAGTTGGGACCCTACATAACGTGAATGAAAATCCGGAGTCCAGAGCCCCCGGCACGCAAATGTCCAAGTTCAGAGTTTCGATTGCGAATTTCGCACGGACATACCGGCGTCTGGCCCATATTCTTCTTGCCGTACTGGTCGAATTAGTCGTAATAACTATTTGGAATCGGGTAATTTTGCCCGGTTTACCGTATCCGTCTTGCTGAACCGGTTGTCTGATCCCTGTCGGATTTCGCCCGTTCGTTGCCTCAAAGCTGTCTCAAAGGAAGTTTATGGCTGTTTTGCGGGTGCGACGACGGTGCGACGACGGTGCGACCACAGTGCGAACACAGCGCGAACACGGCGCGACCACGGCGAGGGAAAAGGTTAACCGTAAGGCTTGGTTAATGGGATTCAGTTAAGAGTGGTGTCAGCTTAAGACGTGATGACAAAGTGTGATAATATGGTTCTTTTGGACCGGGGGCGAAACTAAGTGTTTGCAAAGCTATTTGGGTTGTGGTCGGCGGACATGGCCATCGATTTGGGCACGGCCAACACATTGGTCTATGTCAAGGGCCGGGGCATCGTTCTGAACGAGCCATCCGTGGTTGCCATCACCACCCGCAAGGGCAAGAAAATGGTCCAGGCGGTTGGTGACGAGGCCAAGATGATGCTGGGCCGCACGCCGGGCAATATTGAAGCCATCCGCCCCTTGCGCGACGGCGTCATTGCCGATTTCGAGGTGGCGGAGGAAATGATCAAGCATTTCATCCGCAAGGTTCACAATCGGCGCAGCTTCGCCTCGCCCCAGGTCGTGGTTTGCGTGCCGTCGGGCTCCACCGCCGTGGAACGCCGGGCCATTCAGGAATCAGCCGAAAGTGCGGGTGCACGGCGGGTCTATCTGGTGGAGGAACCCATGGCCGCCGCTATCGGCGCCGGGCTGCCGGTGACGGAACCCACGGGCTCCATGGTCGTCGATATTGGCGGCGGCACCACGGAGGTTGCGGTGCTTTCCCTGGGCGGCATCGTCTATTCCCGCTCCGTGCGGGTTGGCGGCGACAAGATGGACGAGGCGATCATCGGCTACATCCGCCGCACGCACAATCTGCTGGTCGGCGAGGCCACGGCGGAGCGGGTGAAAAAAGAAATCGGTTCCGCCTGCGCTCCCGAGAACGGCGAAGGCGTGGAGATGACCATCAAGGGCCGCGATTTGATGAACGGCGTGCCCAAGGAAATTCTGGTCAGCCAGCGGCAGATTGCCGAAAGCATGGCCGAACCCGTCGGCGCCATTGTCGAGGCGGTCAAGGTTGCCCTGGAAAACACCGCCCCCGAACTGGCGTCGGACATTGTTGACAAGGGCATTGTGTTGACGGGCGGCGGCGCCCTGCTGGGCAATCTGGATTTCGTACTGCGCCATTCCACCGGGCTGCCGGTTTCCATCGCGGACGAGCCGCTGTCCTGTGTCGCGCTGGGCACGGGCCGGGTTTTGGAAGACATGAAAAAGTTCAAGGACAGGGAGATCTTTGATACCACCTACTAGGCGAAACTATTAGGCAAGGCGACTAGGCAAAGACCTTTCCGAACCATGTTTGGATAGGGCGGAGAGCAGAACGAGCGGGACAAAACGCGGGACAAAACGTGGCGAAAGGGCCAAGATTATCGACGTTAGCCAAGGTTGCCGCTCCGGCGCGGGGGGTGGCGCAGCGCTTCGGCTTCGGACTGCTGGTAGCCGCCGCCCTGGCCCTATTGGTCTTGGGTAAAACGCACGGTGATGCCGTCCGCCAGCTGCGCGTCCTGGCGGTGGAGGCGATCGCCCCGGTGCTTGAAGTGTTGAGCGCGCCGGTCATATCAGCCCGCCATGCCCTCTCGGAAATTGAATATTTCTGGCAAACCAACCGCGAGAATCAGGCCTTGCGCGAGCAGGTGACGCGCCTGGCGAAATGGCAGACCATTGCCCGCAATCTGGAACAGGAAAACGCCAACCTGCGCGCCCTGCTGAACCCGGCGCACGATCCCGCGCCCATGTTCATTTCCGCCCGGGTGATCGGCGATACGGGCGGTCTGTTCGTGCAATCGGCCTTGCTCAACGCCGGCCGCCGCGATGGCGTGGAAGCGGGCCAGGCGGTGACCACGGCCCTGGGCCTGGCCGGCCGGGTGGTGGAGGTGGGGCAGCGTTCCTCGCGCCTGCTGCTGTTGACCGATTTAAACTCCCGCGTGCCGGTGGTGGTGGAACAATCCCGGCATCGCGCCGTCCTGGCCGGCGATAATTCGATCCGCCCCCGCCTGACATTTCTGCCCGCCAACGCCAAGGTCAATCCGGGCGACAGGGTGGTCACCTCGGGCCATGCGGGCGTCTTTCCGCCGGGTCTGCCCGTGGGCATCATTTCGTCCATTGCCGATGGCGAGGCCCGCATTCAACCCCTTGTGGACTGGGCCCGCCTGGAATTTGTCACCGTCTTGCGCTACCGCGCCCTGCCGGCCGGCGATTTGGCTCATAAAGGAGCCGCCTTGGGGAGCGGCCGTCAATCGCCCCGCCCCGTGACGCCGGGGCTATAGCCATGGACGCCCGGCTTTCCAACAAGGTGGCTGATTTTTGCCGCTCGGGCATCCCATTCGCCGTTTCGGTCCTGCTGATCCTGGCCGCCGTTCTGCCCTATGGATTGCCGAAATCGTCCTTGGCGGCGCCGGTCCTGGCACTGATATCGGTTTACTACTGGAGCTTGTTTCGTCCCGAACTGATGCCGGCGGGCGCCGCCTTCTTGCTGGGCCTGTTGGTTGATGTCCTCAGCGGCGGGCCGCCGGGATTAAACGCCCTGGTGCTGATCCTGGTGCATTGGGCCGCGTCCGGCCAGCGCCGCGCCCTAGCCGGTAAATCCTTTGCCGTGGGCTGGCTGGGTTATTTGCTGATTGCCGGCGGCGCGGCGATCCTGAACTGGTTCGTGGCATCGGTTTTCCACGTCACGGTCATAGAATCCGTTCCCTTGTTGGTGTCTCACGCCATCGGCACCGCCGCCTATCCCCTGGTGGCGATATTCCTGGCCCGCCTGCAACCCCTGACCCGGCCCGCCTGAGGCGGCAATGGACCGGGGGGAGGGCAACCGCCACAAAACATTTACCCGCCGGGCGGCGCTGCTGGCGGGGGGCAAATTGTCCCTGGCGGCGGTTTTGATGGGCCGAATGTACTATCTGCAAGTATTGGAATCCGACCAATACCAGATGCTGGCCGAGGAAAACCGTATATCCATGCGCCTGCTGGCCCCGCCGCGCGGCCTGGTGATGGACCGATTTGGCCGCGAGCTGGCCTCGAACCGGCAGAATTATAGGGTTGTTTTGATTGCCGAACAAACCAACGGCGTGGCGGAAACCCTGGACCGCCTGGCCCGGGTCATCCCCATTACCCCCCACCAGAGGCGCCGGGTGCTGCGCGAAGTAATGCGCAAGCGGCCCTTCGTGCCGGTCAAGGTGGCGGAAAATCTGACCTGGGAGCAGTTTGCCCGCATCAACGTGCTGTTGCCCGACCTGCCCGGCGTGCAGCCTGACGTAGGCGAGGGGCGGCACTATCCCGTGGGGTTGGAAACGGCCCATATCGTCGGCTATGTCTCCTCTGTTTCCGAGGCTGATTTGACCGGCGATCCGTTGTTGGAACTGCCCGGTTTCCGCATTGGCAAGAACGGCATCGAAAAGATCTTTGACGAAACCCTGCGCGGCAAGGCGGGCAACAGCCGGGTCGAGGTGAACGCCTATGGCCGCGAAATCCGCGAACTGGCCCGCCAGGACGGCCAGCCCGGCGACGATGTGGTACTGACCATCGATGCCGATCTGCAGGAAAAGATTTCGCGCCGCCTGGCCGATGAAAGCGCCGCCGCCGTGGTCATGGATATTCATCAGGGCGAGATCCTGGCCATGGTCTCGGCGCCCAGCTACGATCCCAACGCCTTCAATCTGGGCATGTCGACGAAGGCCTGGCACGCCCTGGTGCAGCATCCGCGCAAGCCGCTGATCAACAAGGCCATCGCCGGGCAGTATCCGCCTGGCTCCACCTTCAAGATGATTGTCGCCCTCGCCGCCATGGAAGCGGGCGTCGCCGGGCCCGGGCACCAGGTGTTCTGCAATGGCGTGATCAAACTGAGTAACACCAAATTCCATTGCTGGCGTCACCGCTATGGCGGCCACGGCTGGGTCGACATGAAACAATCCATCGCCCAGTCCTGCGATATCTATTTCTACGATCTGGCCCGGCGATTGGGCGTGGACCGCATCGGTGACATGGCGCGGCGCTTTGGTCTGGGCGAAGCCCTGGGCGTTGAATTGCTGGGCGAACAGGACGGCCTGGTGCCGTCCAAGGACTGGAAGCTGGCGGTGACCGGCGTGCCCTGGCAATTGGGGGAAACCCTGATTACCGGCATTGGCCAGGCTTATCTGTTGATAACGCCGTTGCAGTTGGCGGTGATGACCGCCCGCCTGGCCAACGGCGGCCTGGCGGTCACCCCGCGGCTGTCCCGTCATCAGGTTCCCGCCCGCCCCGGCGATGCGATGACCCCGGCGTCGCCGGAAGCAATCGGGGTCTCGGCCACCCATTTGCGGGTCATTACAGATGCCATGGAGGAGGTTGTGAATGGCGAACGCGGCACCGCCCGGAAATACAAACTGGGCGAGGGCCTACCCTTCAAGATGGCCGGCAAGACCGGCACCGCCCAGGTCCGCCGCATCTCCAAGGCCGAACGCAAGGCGGGCGGCAAGCTGGCCAAGGAAACCCCCTGGCGGGAACGGGATCATGCCCTGTTCACGGCTTTTGCCCCGGTCGGTGCGCCACGATATGCCACGGCGGTGGTGGTCGAACATGGCGGATCCGGCACCTATGCGGCGAAGCTGACCAAGGACATCATGACGGACGTGTTGCTGTTGGACCCGCTGGCCCACTCGGCCCTGGGCCGGGAGACGTGATGTGACGGTCGAGAGATGACATTGGGCAGCCCCATGGGGCGGCAGGTGGATCTGACCCTGCTGCAGAAACTGGTACAGATCAACTGGCTGCTGATCGTCCTGATCTCGCTCATCGCCTGCGTTGGCTTCGCCATGCTGTATTCCGCCGCCAACGGCCATATCGACCCCTGGGCCTCGCGCCAGATGATCCGCTACGGCGCCGGCTTGGTCTTGATGCTGCTGATCGCCCTGATCGATATCCGGGCCTGGCTGCGCCACGCCTATCTGATTTATGCCGCCGCCTTGGTGTTGTTGATCGCGGTGGAGTTGATCGGCGTTGTCGGCATGGGCGCGCAGCGCTGGGTCGACTTGGGCCTGTTCCAGCTGCAGCCATCGGAAGTGATGAAGATCGCCCTGGTCCTGGCCCTGGCGCGGTTTTACCACGGCACCTCCTTGGAAGAGGTGGGGCGGATACGGTGGCTGGTGGTGCCCGTCGCCCTGATCCTGGTGCCCGTGGCCCTGGTCATGCGGCAGCCGGATTTGGGCACGGCGATATTGCTGTTGGCAACGGCAACGGCGATCCTGTTGCTGGCCGGGGTCAGATTATGGAAGTTCGCGGTGCTGTTCGGCACAATTTTGGCGGCCATCCCAATCGCCTGGCGGTTCATGCTGCACGGCTATCAAAAGGACCGGGTGCTGACTTATCTGAACCCGGAGCGCGACCCCCTGGGCGCCGGCTACCACATCATGCAATCCAAGATCGCGCTCGGATCTGGCGGCCTGTTCGGCAAGGGCTTCATGCAGGGCACGCAAAGCCATTTGGCATTTTTGCCCGAGCGGCAAACCGATTTCATCTTCACCATGCTGGCGGAGGAGTTCGGGCTAATCGGCTGCCTCGGACTTTTGAGCCTATACATTCTGGTCATCGTCTACGGCTATGCCATCGCCCTGCGGTGCCGCAACCAGTTCGGCCGCCTGCTGGCCGCCGGCATGATCACGACATTTTTCCTCTACGTCTTCATCAACATGGCCATGGTCATGGGCCTGATCCCTGTGGTCGGCGTGCCGCTTCCCCTAGTCTCCTATGGCGGCACCTCCATGATGTCCCTGTTGATCGGCTTCGGCTTGATCCTCAGCGTCCATGTCCACCGCGACGTGGTCATCCCCCGCCGGCCCGGTTACGGGAGTTAGCGGGCTGGCTTGGCGAGTCCAATCAAACTGGAATTTCCTAAAGCGGCAACGCCGTGGTGTATTTGATCTGCTCCATGGAAAAGCTGGAGGAGACATCGTTCAGTCCGTCAACCTCGATCAGGCGTTTGTAGAACCGATCGTAGGCCGGCATGTCGGCCACCACGACCCGCAATAGATAATCCCAGTTGCCGGCCAGCCGGCTGACCTCCAGCACCTCCGGCATGGCCATCATGGCGCGGGTGAAGGCTTCCAACCAGTCGCTGCCGTGGCGGGCGATGCGCAGGTGCACGAATACGGTGAGGCCCAGATCCAACTGCGCCGCATCCAGCAACGCCACGCGGCCCCGGATGACGCCGTTGGCTTCCAGCTTCTGAACCCGCCGCCAGCACGGGGTCGGCGACAAGCCCACCTGATCGGCGATCTGCGCCACGGATTGGGACGCATCTGTTTGCAGGACCGTTAGGATACGGCGATCAAATTCATCCATGAGGATTTATGCTTTTCTACGGTGATGTGAAATCTGAATCTAATTTACCGCATATTTTAAGCATGAATTAATAAACACACCTGAATTTATTAGTTATAAAGCAACAATTTTCCGTCTTCTTCGCATTATATTATTCCCAACGAATGATACAGGTATAGCTGGGAGATTACTTCATGGCGCGTATTTCCTTCACCGAGCATCCGGCTGCGGTCAATGAAACCTATGGCGCGCATTTCATCACCGCCTCCGGATTTGGCCTGACCATGCTGGCCGCCGGATGCGCCTGTTTGCTGCACGGCATCTTTCCGTTCTGGTTCGGCCGCACGGGCAGCGACGCCATCACCACATTACACCGGCGCATGGTGACCCACCGGGTTGGCGGCGAAGCGCCCCTGCCGGGGACCGATTTATCGGTTGGTGGTTAGCGGCAAGTTAATCCGGCGCCGCCAGAAAACTGCGCAGCTCCGCCAGAAATATCGGCCAGGCGGGCTCGTCTTCCAAGATCAGATGATTTTCGCCTTCCAAGGGCACGAACCGGGCGCCGGGTATCATGGCGGCCATGCGGCGGCCTTCGCTGAACGGGACAATGCCGTCGCCCTTGCAATGCATGACCAGTGTCGGCACCGTCACTTGTTGCAGCAGGTCGGTGATATCCACATTGTCGTTGGCGGTACGGAGGCGCACGGCGTTTTCCGGCGACACGCTGACCCTTTGCAATTCGTTGAACCAGTCCCATTGTTCCGTCGTGCCGCCAGGCAGGAAACTGGAGGTAAACATTTGGCGAAAGGCCGGGTTGTCGCGGCCCCATCCGGTTTTGATCAACGTACGCATGGCGACGGCCTGGTCGGCGGCGGCCGAGCCCCTTTGTTCGTTGCCCCGGGCAAACCCGCCGTACAGAACGAGGCGGCTGACCCGATGCGGGTGCCGCACCGCATAGGCAATGGATATGGCACAACCCTGGGAGATGCCGAAGAGGGGAAAGCGTTCCAGATTCGCGGCATCGACGACGGCTTCCAAATCACTGACAAAAGCTTCGAAGGAGACCTCCTCCACATCCCAATCCGAAAGACCGTTGGCCCGTTGATCAAACCGGACCAGGGTATTTTCCTGGCTCAATGATGCCAATACGTGGCGCCAGATCGGCGACTGCCAATCGAATTCAAGATGGCTCATCCAATGGGGGGCGCGAACCAGGGGCGGTCCGGTGCCGGATGTGGCGTAGGCGATTTCGGCGCCGTCGGACGAGGTGCAGAAGTGGATTTTTTGTTCCAGGGACGCATCCGCAATGGTCTTTTCCGGGTTGGCGGCACGATCCACCTTGCCATCCCATTGCCAGCAGTGCACCGGACGATCGATATTCTTGAGCCGCCGTTCGCCCCTATCAGAGAATTCAACATCGACCTTGCCCACGACCTGGCCATGAACGGAATCCGAGATTAGAACACCGCCCGCGGGCGCCAGGCCTTCCAGTCTGGCCGCGATGTTGACGCCGTCGCCGAATATATCGCCGTCCTCGATCCAGATATCGCCCAGGTTAACGCCGACTCGGAATTCCATGGGCGCCGGGCCATCATTGTCTTGGGCACCGCCCAGGGTACTGTTCCGGTCCGCCATGCGTCTTTGAAAAGCCACGGCGCAGGACACCGCGTCGACCACGGAGGCAAATTCCGCCAGGGCGCCATCGCCCATTTTCTTGGCGATGCGGCCGTTGTGCCGGGCTATGCAGGGTCGAATTCCTCTTGCCAAATATCGCGCAACGCGGCCAGGGTGCCGGCCTCGTCCGCCCCCATCAACTTACTATATCCGACGACGTCGGCGGCAAGTATGGCGGCCAACCGCCGGGTTACCTCGGCATCAGCCATGGCCAATCCTTTATGATCGCGGTGGGCCCAGTTTATCGCAGTGTTGATAACGGCGGCAAGACCAGGCTGGTGAAATGGGAGGCGATTTAATTTAGCACGCCATTCTTGATCATTGCCTGATATAGAGTTCACCATGACCATGACAGTCGATCCGGCCACGATGGTAGCGCCATCGCAGCGTTTCATCGTTTTGGCCACAGTTTCCGCCACCACCATGCTGTACGCAATGGCGATCACGGTCGCCAACGTGGTGCTGCCGCAAATGCGTGGCGCCCTGTCGGCGACGCCGGATCAGGTGGCTTGGGTGATCACCTTCAATCTGGTCGCCACCGCCGTGATGACGCCTATTTCGGGCTGGCTGTCGAACCGCTTCGGCCGGCGCAATGTGTTGTTGCTGGGCACCGTCGGCTTTACCATTGCCTCCGTTTTGTGCGGTCTGGCCGACAGCCTGGAGGCCTTGGTATTTTACCGTATTCTACAAGGCGCCTTCGGCGCCCCCCTGGTGCCGGTGTCCCAGGCCATCATATTGGATACCTTTCCCCGCAAAGAGCACAGCATGGCCACGGCTCTGTGGGGCGTGGGCGTGTGCATGGGGCCGATCATCGGGCCCACCATAGGGGGCGCCATCGCGGAAGAATACAGTTGGCGCTGGGTCTTCTTCATGTTGGTGCCGTTTGGCGTCCTGACCTTCGGGGCGATCTGGATGTTCGTCAAACGGCGGCCGGTACGGCCGCCCAGCCCGCCGCTGGACTGGCTCGGCTTTCTGGCTCTCGCCGCCGCCCTGGCCGCCTTCCAGTTCATGTTCGACCGAGGCGAGCGTAATTCCTGGTTCGAATCCCCTGAAACCATCGTCGAATGCACCGTTGGTTTCCTCGCCGTCTATATCTTCCTGGTCCATATTTCCACTTCGGCGCGGCCCTTTATCAGGCCGGCATTGTTCCTAAACCGAAACTATACCATTGGGCTAATTCTAGCCTTTATGTTCGGCATGTTGAATGTCGCGCCCCTGGTGCTGATCCCCTCCATGCTGCAGGAATTGCGCGGCTACCCCGACAGCACCATCGGCATTCTGCTGGCTATCCGCGGCGCGGGCAATCTGATATCGTTCTTGCTGGTGATCCGTATGGCGCAATGGAATGTGCACGCCACGCTGGCCTTTGGCTTTCTCTGCCAGGCGGTATCGGGTTACGCCCTTGCCCAATATGACGTCAATCTGACCTATTTCGGCGTCGCCTGGACCGGCGCCCTGCAAGGCCTGGGTATTGGGATGTCCTGGGTGCCGCTGACGCTGATCATGTTTTCCACCATTAAGCCCGACTTCCTGGACGAGGCCTCGGCGGTGTTTCACATGTTCCGCAATTTTGCCTCGTCGCTGTTCATTTCTATCTGCGTAGCCGTGGTCATTCGTTCGACCTTCGTAAACAGCGTCGAATTGGGTATGCCGCTGTCCGAGTTTTCCAAGATTTTGACCCTGCCCTGGATCACCGGGGTGCTGGATCTGGGCACCGTCGAGGGTCTGTCGGCCACATCGGCCGAGATTAAGCGCCAAGCCGCCATGATCGGCTACATAAATGCCTTCCGCCTGTATGCCATAATCGCCATTATCCCCCTGCCGCTGCTCTGGCTTGTCCGCATGCCCAAAGAGGAAACACCGTGATGGAACCAATCACCGTTTACCCGGCCCGCATGATCCGCACCATGGAGCCGGCCCTGCCCACGGCCGAGGCGGTGGCCGTGCGCGGTGACAAAATTATCGAGGTCGGCAGCCTTGAGAGCATGCGGCCCTGGCTGGATGCCCATCCCCATACCATCGACGAGCGCTTTCGCGACCACGTCATCATGCCGGGCTTTATCGACCCGCATTTGCATCCCTCAATGGCGGCGGTACTGCTGCCCATGCATTTTACCACCGCCCTGGAATGGCATCTGCCTTGGCAGGACGTCCCCGCCACACGGGGCCACAATGAATTTCTGGATCGCCTGAAAGAGATCGATCTGGACATGGGCGACCCCGACGAACCAATGTTTACCTGGGGCCATCACCCCATTTGGCATGGCGAGGTGGACCGCCGGACCTTGAATGGCATTTCCGCCAACCGCCCGATCATCGTCTGGCATCGCGGCTTTCACACCTTGGTGGTCAATGATGCCGCCATTGCCTGGATGGGCATGGATGAAGCGGACGGGGAACGGCATCCGCAGGTCAACATGGCGGAAGGCCGCTTTTTCGAAACCGGCTTGTCCCTGGCCTATCGTTATTTCAATCCCTACATCCTGGAATCCAAACGATTTGAAGGCGGGCTGGAGCGGTTGGCCGAAGTGGTCCACTTTGGCGGCCACACCACGATCGGCGACATGGCGGCGGGGATGTTTAATCTGGACATGGAATGGGACGCCCTGGTCAAGGTGTTGGAGCGGGACGATACCCCATTCCGGGTGCAGATGATTCCGCCTGGCAATGCCCTTGGAGGTGGCCAAAAGGACGGCGACAGACTGGTGCAACGAACCGTCGGCCTGCGTGAACGCAACACCCATCGCCTGCGATTTTATGACCATGTGAAGCTGTTCGCCGACGGCGGTTTTTATGCCGGTCTGATGCAGCTGGGCCCGCCCGGCGCCATCGACGGCTCCCATGGCGAATGGATGACCCCGCCCGAGACCTTTGAGCAGGTGGCCCGGGCCTATTGGAACGCGGGCTTTAAGATCCATGTCCATTGTACCGGCGATATGGGCGTGGAGCTGGCCCTCGATACCCTGGAAAAGCTGCAATGGGAACGGCCGAGATTTAACCACCGTTTCACCATTGAGCATTTCGGCGTCTCCACGCCGGAGCAGGTGCGCCGCATGGCGGATCTGGGTGCCCTGGCCTCGGTCAATATCTACTACGTGCACGAGTTGGGGCATGCCTATTGGCAGAACAAATTGGGCCACGAGCGGGCCAGCCAAATGTCCCGCCTGGGCACCCTGGCCCGGCACAATGTGACCACGGCCCTGCATACTGATTTCACCATGGCCCCGGCCCTGCCCCTGAACAGCGCCTGGGTCGCCGCCACCAGGATCAGCGAAGCCGGCCATGTCATGGGGCCGGAAGAACGCCTGACCCTGGACCAGGCATTGCGCGCGATCACCATCGATGCCGCCTATATTCTGGGTCTGGAGCACGAGATCGGCAGCATTCGCGGCGGCAAGACCGCGGATTTTACTATTCTGGAACAGGACCCCTACGAGGTGGGGGCGGAAAACCTGCGCGAAATTCCCATCTGGGGCACAGTTTTCGAAGGGCGCCCCCATCCCATCAAGCGCCCGTGATACTGCCATGATACCGGTTACCGTGATCGGCGGTTATCTGGGCGCCGGCAAGACCACGATGATCAACAGCCTGCTGGCCGGCGACCATGGCCTGCGACTGGCGGTTTTGGTCAATGACTTCGGCGCCATCAATATCGATGCCCGGCTGATCGCGGCCCATGACGGCGATACCATATCGCTGTCCAATGGCTGTGTATGCTGCACCATCGCCGATGCCCTGGGCGAGGCCCTCGACAAAGTCCTGGCCATGGCTGTGCCCCCCGATCATATCGTTATCGAAGCCAGCGGCGTTGCCAATCCCGCCAAAATCGCCATGTATGGCCGGGGCTGGCCCGGTTTATGCCTGGATGGGGTCATCGTTCTTGCCGATGGCGATAATATCCAGGCGCAAGCGGCGGACAAGTTCGTTGGCCATACTGTTCAATTGCAATTGGCGGCGGCGGATATCTTGCTTCTTAACAAGACGGATTTGCTGACCGGCGCGCAAAACCAATCCGTGATGACATGGCTGGCGGCGGAGGCATCCGATAGCCGCGTCATCCCAACCTCTTTCGGCGCTATACCATTTACAATTTTGCTCGGTGCCGGCGGCCTGCCGCAAACAATCCATGCGGAACCTCACGCCACTTATCAAACGGTGGTGTTCCGGACCCCAAGGGCGCTGGACCGGGAGCGATTGCTGGCACGGATTGCGTCTTGGCCCAGGGGTGTCCTGCGCGCCAAGGGGCTGGTGCGCCTGGGAGATGATCCGGTGCATGCCCATGTTCTGCAACTGGTGGGCTGTCGACACGAACTTTCCCTGGGCCCCGCCTGGCGGGAGGAGGTGCCGGCAACTCAATTGGTTTTGATTGGCATCGAGGGTCAAATTGATTCAGACTGTCTGCGCGCGTCCTTGTTGTCAGCTTGCATTTAGGATACCAATTTGAAACACATTAACTTATCGCGCGGAGGCGAAACCAATGACCCTGAGAATTAATGACCAGGCACCGGATTTCACGGCGAAAACCACCGAAGGCGCCATCAGCTTTCACGACTGGATCGGCGATGGCTGGGCCATGCTGTTTTCCCACCCCAAGGATTTCACGCCGGTGTGCACCACGGAACTGGGTTACATGGCCGGCCTGAAGCCGGAATTCGACAAGCGCAATTGCAAGATCATCGGACTGTCCGTGGATCCGGTGGAAAATCACGCCGCCTGGGCCAAGGACATAGAGGATGTGCAGGGCCATGCGGTGACCTATCCCATGATCGGCGACACGGATTTGGCCGTGGCTAAACAATATGAAATGCTGCCGGCGGACGAAAGCGGGGGATCGGACGGCCGCACGGCGGTCAATAATGCAACGGTGCGCACGGTCTTCCTGATCGGCCCCGACAAGAAGATCAAGCTGTCCCTGACTTATCCCATGAGCACGGGACGCAACTTCGACGAAGTGCTGCGCGTCCTGGATTCCTGCCAACTGACCGCCCAGCATCAGGTCGCGACGCCGGTCAATTGGAAAAAGGGCGAGGATGTCATCATCGTGCCGGCCATCTCCGACGAAGACGCCAAGGCCAAATATCCCGACGGCTGGACCGCGCCAAAGCCCTATTTGCGCTTCGTGCCAGATCCCAGCTCGTAATCTTTATTGCATATTTCGGCCAATTCGGCGGGCCGGGACCGCATGGGTTGCGCTCATGGTAACGCACCCCATGCGGCTTAAAGATATCGAACGACAAATTCGGTCACGCTGCGCGGAAATTTTCGGCGCCTGTTGTTAATATTGAGTTGCCCGCATAACCGAAATTGATGCCTTGCCGTCCGCGCCCGATCCCTCTGATAAAACCCATTCGGCGGATGGCCCGCCTAATATCAAAAAAGGCATGAGCGTCCCGCACAGGTCTCCACGACTGTAATTCTCTATCCTATCAGGCTTCAAATCCCTGAATTGGGGCCTGTCCCGCCTGCCTGCTTGACCGACGGTAACCGGCGGCGGGCGCTAAACTGTTTCATTTTTCATTAAACATAGTTATTGTTGGAGCCTCTTTGGAGGTTGTCTGGGAAAATTCAGGTAACAATTAATAGAAATTTTGTCCTAATCGGGGGATTACACATGTTCAAACTTGCTCTTTGCGGCGCCATTGCGGCGACCGCTCTGCTAGCCGCGCCAGTCGGCTATTCATCGGCGGAAGCCAAGGTTTACACTCTTCGTTATGCGGATATCGGACCGCCCCGCGGCCCGCGCGCCAATGCGTTGTTCTGGTGGGCCGAGGCACTTGAGACCCGTTCCAAGGGCAATATCAAGATCAAGTGGTTCTGGAGCCAGTCATTGGTGAAAGGCAAGGCGACCATGAAGGCGGTCGGTTCGGGGCTGTCGGACATGGGCACCATCATCGGCATCTATCACCCGGCCGAATTCCCGGTCTGGAATTATGCCAATACGCCGTTCCTGCATTCAGATGCCTGGGTTGGCATGCGCACTTGGTTCGAACTGCGCCAGACCGTACCGGAAATCAAGGCGGAGACCGACAAGCATAAGGTCACCATTCTTTTCAATAACACCACCGGCCCGGTACAATTGCTGATGGCCAAAAAGAAGGTGGTAACCGCCGCCGGGCTCAAGGGCCTGAAGATCCGCACATCGGGCGGTTGGACCCATCTGTTCAAGGCGCTGGGCGCGGTGCCGGTGAAGATCGGCTTTGGCGAGCTTTATGCGGCCCTGGACCGCGGCACCATCGACGGCACCATCAACTACACGCCGTTCGTCAAATCCTACAAACATTATGAAGTTGCCTCGCATTTGACGGAAGCGGCCATGGGCCAGGTTCTCGGCTATGGCGGCGGCATCAATACAAAGCTGCTCAAAAGTATGCCGGACGATATCCGGGACGTGTTGGTGAAGACCTCCGATGAATACATGGATGTTTACGCAAGAAAATCCATCGAAGCAACCGAAGAGGCTCGGGAATCTCTGCAAAAAGGCATCGATGGCAAAAAGGTCAACATCTATACCTTGAGCAAGGAAGAACATGCCAAGTTCGTCGCGGCCGCGGCCTCTTTCACCTCTGATTGGAAGGCCAAGGTCACCAAAAAGGGCATGGATGCGGATGCATTCATCGCCAAGTTCAAGGCGGTCCACGCCAAATGGACCAAGAAACTCAAGGACGACGGCTATCCTTGGGCGCCTAAGAACTAGGATTGCGAACTAAGTTCACGCACAATCTGTAAAAGGGTGGGGTTCCGGCCAAGTCTTGGACGGAACCCCACAATCTTGTTGTGAAAATATTAAATACGATAGATCGCATAACAGTCGTTATTTCTGTAACGGCCTTGGTCACAATGACCTTGTTGGTCTGCTTCTCTGTTTTGGGGCGATATTTGTTTGCCGCACCCATACCCGACGACTTGGTGTTTTCCGAATTTCTGATGGTGTTCGTCGTATTTTTGCCATTGAGTTCGGTTCAGGCCTCGCGGGAGCATGTCTTCGTCACGATTTTTACGGAATGGATGCCGAACCGGAAGAAAGTGATTTTGGAGACATTTGGCGTATTTGTCGGTTTGATTGCCTTTACCATTGTCGGCTGGGCCGTGTTCACGGATTTTTATGAATCCTACGAAATCCAAGCCTACGTGGAAGGGCCCTTGGAACTGGTCGAATGGCCGGCCAAATTTGCCGTGTTCTTCGGCGTGGCACTCTTCGCGGTACGTTTGCTGGTGGATCTTATCCAATCGATCCACGGCATTGTTAATGACACGGCGACAGCGACACGGTCGGAAGAAGACCGCATCCTTGACGCCGAACTTTGAGAGTTTTGATACGTAATGGATCCTTTTTTACTAGGTATGCTCGGCCTGGGCGCGATGCTGTTTCTCGTGTCCCTGCGGGTGCCCATCGCCTTTGGCATGGCCATCGTCGGCTTCGTCGGCTTGATCTTCGCGGTCGGCTGGCCCGAAGGCGAACAATTTGACTTTGACCGCGGTTTCGAGGCGGCCTTCGCCTATGCGGCGCTGGAACCGTTCTCCTTTATCGCCTCTTTCCCCATTGTGGCGG
This sequence comes from Alphaproteobacteria bacterium, assembly GCA_029936195.1. Taxonomy (GTDB): domain Bacteria; phylum Pseudomonadota; class Alphaproteobacteria. The sequence continues at coordinate 31,936 of JAPYUH010000005.1, read as the reverse complement.
TGCCGCTGTTTTTGTTGATGGGTTATGTGGCATTCCACGCCGGCTTCACCCGGGATATTTATGACACCGCGCGGGTCTGGATGTCGAAACTGCATGGCGGTTTGGCCCTGGCCTCGGTCCTGGGTTGTGCCATGTTCGCCGCCGTCAGCGGCTCCTCCCTGGCGACGGCCGCGGCCATGGGCAAATTGGCCGTGCCCGAAATGCTGCGGCATAAATACGATCCCGGCCTGGCAACCGGCGTCGTCGCCGCCTCCGGCACCCTGGGGTCGCTGATCCCGCCATCGATCCTGATGATCCTGTACGGCATCTTCACGGAAGAATCCGTTGGCCAGCTTTTGATGGCCGGCCTGATCCCGGGCATTCTGTCCGCCGCAATCTACATGGCCATGGTTTGGGTCCGGGCCCGGGCCAATCCAGAATTTGCCCCTCGCGGCGAGCCCTCCAACTGGACCGAGAAGATCACCTCCCTGAAGGGCACCTGGTCCATCCTGGCCTTGTTCACCATCGTCATGGGCGGCATTTATTCTGGTATCGTCACCCCGACGGAGGCGGCCGCCGCCGGTGCCGCGGGCGCCTGGATCCTGGGCTTTCTGGCCAAGCGTCTGAACAAGGATTCGGCCAAGGATGCCCTGGTCGAAACTGCCCGCCAGTCGGCCAATATCTTTGCCCTGGTTCTGGGCGCGAAGATTTTTGTCGGCTTCATCGCCCTGACCGGCGTTGCGGCCGAGTTGACCGTCTGGGCTGGCCATCTGGATGTCCCGCCGGTGATGATCCTGGTCTCCCTATCCGTCATCTACATTGTGCTGGGCACCTTCATGGACCCCTTGGGCATGATGCTGCTAACCCTTCCCGTGGTCACGCCGGTGATCCAGGACCTGGGCTATGACCTGGTCTGGTTCGGCGTCATCATGGTCAAGTTCCTGGAGATCGGGCTGATTACCCCGCCCGTTGGTCTGAACGTCTATATTCTGAAAGGCGTGGTGGGCGATGCCGTCCCGCTGGAGACCATCTTCAAGGGCATCATGTGGTTCCTGGCGATGGATATCGTGACCCTGGCGTTGCTTATCGCCTTCCCGGAAATCAGTCTCTGGCTGCCGACCTTGTTGCTGAGGTCGTAAACCCGTAGCCATTTCGAAACAGGGGTGCGCCGGCGTTGCCGGTGTGCCCCTTTTCCTTGGGAACATCGTCTTCGCAAAATAGTCTATGCTTGTCACCTCATGCAGGCAGAAAGACACCGTCATGACCCGACGCGTTGCGCTGATCACCGATTGCAATCTTCATCTGGGCCCCGATCTGGCCCGCAAACTGGCTGCCCGCGACCATGACCTGATCCTGGGCGATCCCCTGCCGGGCCTGGTAGGGGAGGTGGAGGCACTGGGCGCCGATGTGGTGGCGGTCCAGGGTTGCCGGGATCTCGTCGACGGCAGCGCCATTGCCCGCCTGATCGCGGTGGGGCTGGAACGTTTTGGCCGGTTGGACGCCGCCTGCGTGCGCACGGGCGTGATCATCGGCGGCCGTTTCACCGAAGCCACGCTGGAACAATTACAGACCCTGCAGGGGGCCAATCAGGAGGCGGTGTTTCATGCCCTGCAGGCGCTGTTGGCGGTCATGGTGCCCAATGGCGCTGGACAGATCGTCATTGTCACCTCGGCCACCGGTCGCCGTCCCGTGCCGGCCTCGGCATTATACTCGGCGACGCGGGCGGGGGCTAATATGATGGTCAAGGCAGCCGCCCTGGATGTCGCGGACAAGGGGGTTTGCATCAATGCCCTGGGCACCAACTTTCTGGATTATCCGGGTTTCATCAAGGCCAACGGCGCCGACGATCCGGAGGTTCGCAGCCGGGTTGAGAAACGAACCCCCATGCATCGTTTAGGCCGGCCCGACGAAGTTGCCCATTTCGCCGCCTCCTTGTTGGACGGCGAAAACCGGTTCCAGACCGGTCAGTTTTTTTCCCTCAGCGGCGGATGGAGTGATTGAATACAATGACAGAGACACCAAAAGCCGTGGCGAACAGCGCACAGTCCGAATATTGGAACGCCAAGGCGGGCGACGCCTGGACCCAAAATCAGGCCATAATGGACCATTTGTTGAGCGGGCCCGGGCGGCGTTTGTTTGAACACGCCGCTATCAAGGCCGGCGAACGGGTCCTCGACATCGGTTGCGGCACCGGCGCCACCGTGCTGGCCGCCGCCGATGCTGTCGGCCCGGAAGGTGGCGTCCTGGGCATCGATCTTTCCCATGCCATGCTTGATCTGGCCCGCAGCCGGGCGAAACAGCACGCGGGGACGGCCGAATTGATGTTCGAGATCGCTGATGCGCAAAGTCACCAATTTGCCGCCGGGCGCCACGATCTGTTGTTATCAAGGTTCGGCGTAATGTTTTTCGAGGATCCGACAGCGGCGTTTGCCAACCTTCTGACGGCCTTGCGTCCGGGCGGCCGGTTGTGTTTCGTCTGTTGGGCGCCAATGGCCGAGAACCCCTGGTTTTTCATTCCACGGGACGCCGCGATCAAGTTCCTCGGTGCGCCGGAAGCCGCGCCGCCACGGGCACCGGGGCCATTGGCCTTTGCCGATACTGATTATGTGACCGAAATTTTGACGGGCGCTGGCTTCCGGGATATTTCGGTCTTGTCCGAGACCGTTGATCTAACGCCCATTTCCGATCTTATAGAGGCAGCCGACTACGCCTTGAACATCGGCCCGGCCTCCAGGATCATCGCGAACCATGATCCGTCGCCGGAAACCCTGGCGGCAATCGGCGCCGAGATAGAGAGCCGGCTGTCGGTCTACTACGACGGCACGGACGAAGCGCGGGTGCCGAGCAGTTTGCATTTCGTCCAGGCCCGCCGCCCCTGATGCGGGATCACCATTGGCTGTCAATCGAAGAAGCCGGTGTCCTGTTGCGCCAGGGCGACATAGGTGTTGTTGAGCTGACCCAGGCCATGCTTTCGCGGATTGATAGCCTGGATAGCGAACTCAACAGCTTCATCACCGTGACCGGCGAGCTGGCCCTGGCCCAAGCGGAAACGGCCCAGCGTGAGCTATCGGCGGGCCATGACCGGGGGCCCTTGCACGGTATTCCCGTGGCGGTGAAGGACCTGTTGGCCACCAAGGGCATCCGCACTACCTTTGCCTCGCGCGCCTATGCCGATGACATCCCGGATTTTGATGCCATGGTGGTGGCCAAACTGGCGGATGCCGGCGCGGTGCTGCTCGGTAAGACCAATCTGTCCGAGGGCGCGGCGGATTCGTCCTCGCAATCCTCGGCTTTCGGTGGACCCGGCAATCCCTGGAACCGGGATTACATCACCGGCGGCTCGTCGGGCGGTTCGGCGGCGGCGGTGGCCGCCGGTCTGGCCTTCGCCGCCATTGGCAGCGACACCGCCATGTCGATCCGCCAGCCCGCGGCCCTGTGCGGCATTGTCGGCCTAAAGCCCACGTTTGGCCGGGTTTCCAAACAAGGCGCCATGGTGTTGTCCAACAGCATGGACCATCTGGGTCCCATGACGCGCAGCGTGGGGGACGCGGCCATGGTCTTGGGGGCTATTTCGGGTCACGACCCCGATGATCCCCATAGCGCGGATGTCCCGCTACCGGATTTTGCCGCGCCGGCCGGCCCAATAAACGGCGTCCGCCTCGCCATTCCCCGTGTTGATTTTTTCACCGGCTGCGATCCCGAATGGGCCGCCGCCGCGGAACGGGCGATCGCGGTGCTGGGGGACCAAGGCGCCGTGATTGAAGAAATCAAGCTGCCCGATCTGAAAACATTAAGCTATTGCACCAATCTGATGATCGGGGTGGAGGCGGCCGCCTATCATCACCGCCGTTTTGAGGCACGGCCGGATGATTTCGGCCCCACCCTGCGGCGGGTCATAGAGTCGGGCCGCAGCCATAACGCCGTCGAATATGTTCAGGCCCAGCAACTGCGCCGGCAATTGAAACGCGGCATCATGGCGGCTTTCCAGGGTTTTGATGCCCTTGTACTGCCCACCACCGCCCTGGCCGCCTGTCCGATAACTGAAGACGACCCCGGCCTGGTGCGGATGAGGGCCCGCAACACCTTGCCCTTCAACGCCTTGGGCTGGCCGGCAATTTCCGTGCCTTGCGGTCTGGCCGCGAACGGCCTGCCCATGGGTTTGCAGATCGTCGCGCAACCTTTCGACGAGGCCAGGATGCTCGATATTGCCCATGCCTACGAACGATCCACGGACGGCATTGGCCATCCCAACATCTAAACCTCGGCGTATTTGTCGATGATGTCGCGCCAGTTCTTGACGTCGTCGGGATTGGAAATTCGCGTTGCCAAGCCAGCCATGGGCGTGACCGGCACCAGAATGCGACTGACGCCGGCGGCGGCCAGGGCTGGAATTTCGTCCATGTCGTCGGGCAGCGACGTGGTGATCTCGATCGCGGCGGGGTCGCGGCCATGTTCCTGGGCCGTTTTCCGCGCCAGGGCGATCAGGTCGGCGGGGGCGCCCCGGGCTGGAAAATAGCCATTGCCCAGACGTCCCGCCCGCCGCGCCGCTGGCCGGGAATGGCCGCCAACGATGATGGGGACCGAACCATTGACGGGTTGCGGCCGGCAATAGACGTTTTCGAAGCTGGCGTATTCGCCTTGATGGGTGGCCTTCTCCTGGCTCCACAGGGACCGCATGGCCGCCACATAGTCATCCGTGCGCGCGCCGCGGTCATCGAACGGGGCGCCCAGGGCCTCGAATTCTTCCCGCATCCAGCCGACACCGATGCCCAACAGTACCCGCCCAGCCGACATAAAATCCAAAGTCGCGATCTGCTTGGCGGTGATGACGGGATTATGCTGGGGCAGGATCAGGATGCCCGTGGCCAATTTGATCTGGTTGGTCGCCGCCGCCACGTAGGCCATCCAGATCAGGGGGTCGGGCAGGGGCACGTCGTCGTGGCCGCCGGCCATCTTGCCGTCATCGGAATAGGGATAGGCGGATTGGTAGCCTTCCGGCACCACGGTATGCTCCACCGTCCAGGCGGACTCGAACCCGGCATCCTCGCCCGCCTGCACCAATTCCACCGCCTTGGCCGGATCGATATAGCGGCCCGTATTGCAATAACGCAGCCCGAATTTCATGACCTGTCTCCCTCCATACTTTTTCTATTCTGAGCGTCAATCGCGCCGCGATCAACCGCCCCCCAGAACGATTGATCCCGACTGCCACAAGAGGCGCAGTCCCAGAATGGTCAGCAGGCCGGTCAGAATAATACGAAAACGGCTGTCGCCCATGCCGTGCAGGACCTTGCTGCCGATCAGCGTGCCCAGGACACCAGTGGCGATCATGCCGGCGATCAAGGGCAGATAGGGCAGGTAGTCAAAGCCGAGGACGCCGAACACGGCGATCTTCATGCCATGTTGAAAAACCATGCAGCCGGCCTGGGTGCCGACGGTTTTCATGCGGTCCAGCTTCAGGGTCTTGATTACTGCCGCCACGAACGGCCCCGTGCCGCCGATGAACATGGTCAAAAAACCCGAGATGGCACCACCCAGCACAAGGGTGGCCCGGCCCAGGAGAATTGAACCCTTGCTCCACGCCGACCATAGAACGAAGGAACCTACCGCCAGAAACAACAACCAGTCCGGCAAGCGCACGGCGATCAGCCCGCCGATCACCGCGCCGGCCAGGCTGCCCAGGGTCAGGGGCAGCAGCACCGGCAGTTGGATATGCCGCACCATGACCGCCGCCCGCGAGATGTTGGAGCCGATCTGCACCACGCCATGCACGGGCACCAACGCGGTGGCCGGCAGAATGGTGGCCATCACCGCCAACAACACCATGCCGCCACCCAGGCCGAAGGCAGCCGAGATGAACGAGGTCACCGCGCTAAGCCCCAATAGTACCAAGGCCAGCCAGGGCGCCAAATCGCCCGGCAGCAGGCCGGCCGGGTCAAACCCCATCAAAGACGATAGATCTGGGTCGCCGTATCGTGATGCAGCTTGGCCTTTTCATCGGCCGAATAATCCGCCGTCAGACGCTTGAAACTGTTCCACAGCACATTGTAGCTGCAGGTGCACATGTCGACGGGAAAATTGGATTCGAACATGCACCGGTCCGCCCCGAACTGTTCGATGGTGTGTTCATAATAGGGCCGGGTTGCCTGCATCAATTCTTCCGAGCTGGGCGGTCGATCCATTTCATGCCAGCCGAAGCCGTTCAATTCCATGTTGATGCCGCCCAGTTTGGCGACCACGTTCTGGCATTTGGCCAGTGCCGTTATGTCGGCCCGCCATTGGGTGAAATTCTCCTCCAGCTTGCCTTTATAGGGTCCGATGCCAAGGGGGCCGCCGAAATGATCCAGAATGATGGTGGTGTCGGGAAAGGCCTGGGCCAGTTCCTTCAATTCACTGATTTGGGTGTGATAGCACCAGCCCTCAAAGCTCATATCGTGGCGCGCCAGATGGGCGAAGCCCTGGCGGAAGTTGTCCTGTTGATAAAGGTGGCGAACCGGGGCGCAACGGGCATTGGGCACATCGGGCGCCGCATCCCAGGTGCAGGAATGTCGGATACCGCGAAACCGTCCGCCCCCGGCCGCCACGTGGGCCTCCAACACCGTCCCCACATCATCGCCCAGGCACAAATCCGCATGCCCGACGATGCCGGCGGCGATCTGGACATCGCCGTACAGGCCCGAGGCGCTCATGGCGGCGACGCCGTTGACGAATTTGGTTTCGTTGACCATGCGCATGGGGGACGGGTCGTTCACATCGATCATGGCGCCGCATTCGATATACACGGTGGAGACCACGTTGTGGCCGCAATTCATATCCACCAGAATTTCATCCAGCAGATAACGGTGCGCTACCCGGGTGTGGTTGAACTCCCACAGATGATGGTGCGGATCGCAGATGGCCAGGTCCGGCTCCAGGGTTTCTTCCTCGCCCCGTGCCAGCCATTCGTGGTTTGTTGATTGTACCGCCATGTCTCGATTCCTCCCGTTTTGGTTTATGGATCAATTTTGGCCAGTGAGAGTGTTTGGTCAAGGTGATATGGTGGGTAAAATGACTTGCTGAATAGAGTTGCCATGACCGATGAATCGAAAGCCGCCGCCAGTAATGAGGCCCTGATCAACGCCATTACCGATTTGCTGGGGCCGTTGTTGAATGGCATGGAGGCCCTTGGCTATATAGCGCGGCGCCTGCATCCGCCGCATTTGGCAGAGCTCGTGGCCAGCGTGGCGGGCGTCGATGAACCGCTGCGCCAGGGTCTGGAACCCTTCCGTGCCCTGGACTGGCCGGCGAAACTGGCACCCTTCGCCGATCAGATGGTGGCCGCGGCCGAGGCCGTCTGCCTTGGTTTCGATGGACTGCGGGAGGCAGCGCAAGCGCCCGATGGCACCTCCCAGGCTTATCGCGGCATTCGCCAGAACGCCAAGGCCATGGCTGCCCTGTACCCGGCGGCCAGGATGCTGCCGCCCATCAATCGCTTTTTTCTTGATGATGCCGGGCGGGCGGACGAGGCGCTGGTTTCGAAACTGGCCAATGCGGACAGCGGCCGGGACAATGTGGGCATCATGCATGCCAATAATGACAAGCCGGACCGGGGCGGCTTTTCCATGTATGTGCCGGAATATTATGACCCCGGCGTGGCCTATCCCTTGATCATGGGGCTGCATGGGGGCAGCGGCCATGGCCGGGATTTCCTGTGGACCTGGCTGCGCGAGGCCCGCGGCCGGGGCGCCATTCTGATCACGCCGACCTCGCGGGAGGGTACTTGGTCGTTGATGGAACCGGAAGCCGACAGCGCCAATCTGGCCGGGCTGGTGCGCTTCGCCCAAGAGCAATGGAACATTGACCCGGACCATATTTTGCTGACCGGTATGAGCGACGGCGGCACCTTCACCTATGTCTCGGGCCTGGGCGAAGGGTCCCCCTTCACGCATCTGGCGCCTATTTCCGCCTCCTTCCATCCCCTGTTGCTGGAAATGATGGACCCGGGGAGGATCAAGGATCTGCCCGTCTATGTCACCCACGGCGCCCTGGATTGGATGTTCCCCGTCCAAATCGCCCGCGATGCCCAACAGGCCCTTGCCGCCGCCGGGGCAAGGCTGCATTATCGCGAGGTTGAAGACCTCTCACACACCTATCCCAGCGACGAAAACCGGCCCATATTGGATTGGTGCCTCGACAGCTAAATCACCCCGTCGTCGCGCAGTTTTCCGACCGCCGCGCTATCCATGTCCAGCCAACGGCCCAGCACGTCGTCGGCATGCTCGCCCAGCAGGGGAGCGGGCGCGATGGGGGGCGGGGCGCCGTCGTGTCGCACGGGCCAGGCGGGTATCTTGAAATCACCGTTGGTGGGGTGGGTCATAGTCTGCATGATGCCCCGGCGTTCAAAGTCCGGATCGTTTTGCAACTCGTCCGTATCCAGCACCGCGCCGGCGGGAATACCGGCCGCGCCGACCAGACGCATGGCCTCGTGCTTGTCATGCTGGCGGGTCCACTGACTGACCATTTCGTCGATCTCGTCCTCCCGCTCGGCGCGGATGGCGCCGGTGGCATAGTTGGGATCTCCAATCAGATCCTCCCGGCCGATCAATTCCAGCAACCGCTGCCAGTGCAGGGGATTGGCCCGCGAGGTGTAGATATAGACATAGTCGTTGGGGCCGCCCGGCTTGCAGGGAAAAATGCCGCAGGGTGGATTGGCCCCCGATATTAATTTCGCGCCCGCCCGCGGCGCCGGCTTGTTGAACGCGGCCTGGGAGGCGAAGGCGACCCGGATGTAATGCAACATGGCATCCTGCATGGCCAGTTGCAGGCGCTCCCCCTTGCCACTGTCCTTGCGCCTATACAGCGCGCCCAGGATGGAAATGGCCAGCAGCATGCCCGTGCCCGTATCGCCCAAGGTGGTGCCCGGCTTCACCGGCGGCTGATCCGGCTCGCCGGTGATGGACATGATGCCGCCGCAGGCCTGGGCGATCATGTCAAAGGCCAGGTTGTTTTCGAACGGGCTGCCTTCGCCAAAGCCCTTGACCTGGGCGTAGATCAAGGCGGGGTTGACCTCCCGCATCACGTCATGGCCCAGGCCGAGGCGTTCAATGGCGCCGGGGGCGAAGTTCTCCACCATCACGTCCGCCTTGCGGGCGAGATCCTTGACCAAGGCGACCCCCGCCGGGTCTTTTAAGTTTACCGTGATGGACTTTTTCGAGGCATTGAACAAAAGAAAATACCAGGAATCCTTGCCGGGTGGCTCGGCGAAGGATCCGCGCCCGGGGTCGCCGCCCCTGGGGTTTTCCACCTTCACGACTTCCGCCCCCAGCCAGGCCAAGGCCTCGGTACACGACGGGCCCGCCTCGAACTGGGTCAGATCCAGAATACGCACGCCCTGCAGACAGCCCGCGCCGCCGCTTATCTCGTTCATGATGCTTCGCTCCTAATATTTTTTTGCTCTTGTTCAATCTTGACGACGCCCCACGTTGTTGCCGACGTGACAATGTGTTGTGTAGCTGCTGTTCCCATTTTGACAGCAAGCGGCTAGAAAGGTAGGGAAATTAAAAAGGGAGGAAAACATCATGATCTACGAACTACGAATTTATCATTGCGTGCCGGGCCGGCTGCCGGACCTGTTGAAGCGGTTCGAGACCATCACCCTGCCCATATGGGAGAGGTTTGGCATCCGTCAGGCGGGGTTTTGGACCACGGCGATTGGCGAATCCAACCAGGATCTGACCTACATGCTGGCTTGGGACTCCATGGCCGAGCGGGAGGAGAAGTTCGGCGCCTTTGCCACCGATCCCGAATGGCTGGAAAAACGCGCTGGGACCGAGGCCAACGGCCAGATCGTCGCCTCCCTGAGCAGCCAGTTCCTGGTGCCGACCAAATTCTCCTCGGTGCAATAACGCCAAAAAACCGAGACTCCAATAAACCAAGACTCCAGAACCGAGGAAAGGCCATCAAAATGCCCAAGGGAGTGATTTCCGCCGACTGCCATATTGATCTGATCTGGCTGCCGCCCGATCTGTTCACCGACAATGCACCGGCCGCCATGAAGGACCGCATGCCCTATGTCACGGACGGGCCCATTGGTCCGGTCTGGGTCTCCAACGGCGGTGGGCAGTTCGGCTTGCAGAACGGCATGGGCTCGGCCGGGCGGGAATATGTGCCGGGCGTTATCCACCGCTCCGACCGCATGGCGGAACAAGGCCTGTACGAGGATGGCAAGAACGGCATCCGCCGCCTGACCGAACCCGAGCTGCGCATCAAGGATCAGGATCTGGACGGCGTGGTGGGCGAGGTTCTGTACGGTATTCTGGGCGCGGCGGGGCGTTTAAACGACCCGGACGCCTCCATCGTGATGATGCAGATATACAATGACTGGCTGGCCGATTTTTGCGGCACTTACCCCGACCGGTTGGCGGGCATCGCGTCCATCCCAGGCCACGATATTGCCGCGGCGGTGGCGGAAATTGAGCGCGTGGCGGCGCGCGGCGGGGTCCGGGGCCTGGAAATACCCTCGGTCCCCGACGGCAAGCCCCTGTATCACAAGCACTGGGACCCGGTGTTCGCGGCGGCGGCGGCCTCCAAGCTGCCCCTGCATTTCCACACCGGCGGCGGCACGAAGGCGCCGGATTTTGCCTCCATGGAGCCCTTGGAAGCGCGCCAGGCCTTCGCCGTCTTCATCACCGCCTTTCAAATGCTGATGTCCAACAAGTTGATGGAGATCATATTCGGCGGCAAGCTGGAGTCCCATCCAGACCTGAAGGTTGTCATTGGGGAAAGCGGCATTGGCTGGATCCCCTATATCCTGGAACATATGGATCTGGAATGGGAGGATCAGTTCAAGGACCTGACCCTGAAAATGAAGCCGTCGGAATATTGGTACCGCCAGTGTTATGCCACTTTCCAAAGCGATCCCGTCGGCATGAAACTGGTCGATAATCTGGGCGAGGACAATATTATGTGGGGCTCTGATTTCCCCCATCCCGACGGCATCTGGCCCGACAGTCAGGAATTCATAGAGCGGGAAATGGGCCATCTGCCCGATGCCATCCGGCAGAAGACCACCTACGATAATGCGGCGAAATTGTATGGTTTTCCCCAACAGTGAACCCGGCGCCAAACCCGTCGCCTAATCCAACGCCGTGGAATGACACCACCACCCTGGCCGATCTGCCGGGGCTTGCGGCGGACCGCTGGGGCGGTCGGGAGGCGTTGGCCTTTCGCGACGAGAGGCAGAGTTTCACCGATATTGCCACCCGCTCCGATCAGGTGGCGCGCGGGCTGATTGCCGCCGGGGTCGGCACGGGCGACCGGGTCGCGGTATGGCTGAACAATTGCCCCGAATGGATCCACCTGATTTTTGCCATCGCCAGGGTGGGCGCCGTCATGGTGTCCATAAACACCCGTTTTCGCACGGCGGATGCGGCCTATGTTCTGGGCCAGGCGGATTGCAGCACTCTGATCACCCATGACACCTCCGGCCCCATCGACTATTGGCAAATGACCCGAGAGATGGTGGGGGACGAGGAACGGTCTGAAAATGGCACGATCAATTCCGAACAATTTCCATATCTGCGACGGATCATTATCAAAACCACGGAAGCTGCGGCGGCGGCGCCCTTCGGCACCCATCATTGGGCCGGGATCGCGGGCAACGACGATGATGCGCTGAATGGGGAGCTGGCCCGGCGGGCGGCGGCAGTCCGGCGCGATGATCCGGCGTTCATCATGTACACCTCCGGCACCACGGGCTTTCCCAAGGGGGTCGTGCGCAGCCATGGCTTTTTGCGCAATCAGATCGACCGGGTAAAGGTTCTGGGCACGACGGAGCGGGATGTGATGTTCAACTATCTGCCCCTGTTCCATATTTTCGGCTATCTGGATGGGCCGATGCTGTCCATGGCCACGGGCAACCGGCAGATCCTGGTGGAAATGTTTGATCCCGAAGCCTGTCTCGATGCCATCGAAGCGGAAGGCGTGACCCAGTTGTCCGGCTTCGAAACCCACGTGAAGGGCCTGATCGATGCCCAGGAGGCCAGGGCCAGGGACCTGTCATCCCTGCGCACCGGCATATTCGGTGGCGGCACCAACAGCGCGGTGCCGGTGCTGCGCAGGGCCCTCGATGTGCTGGCGCCCATGTGGCCCGTCACCGCCTATGGCATGACCGAAATCGGCGGCAATGCCTGTTTGTCGTTTCTGGATTCGAGCCGGGAACAAATCTGCTATTCCTCCGGCCATCCCTGCGACGGCTTTGACTTCCGGGTCATCGACCCCGAAACCGGCAACGATCAGCCCACGGGCACGCCGGGTGAAATCATCATCAAATCCTATAATCTGATGCTGGGTTATTACAAAAAACCGGAAGAAACGGCCGCCGCCTATGACCAAGACGGCTGGTTTCATAGCGGCGACATGGGTTATTTGCGGGCCGACGGCTTCCTCCGCTTTCTGGGCCGCTACAAGGATATGCTGAAGATCGGCGGCGAGAATGTGGATGCCATGGAAGTAGAGGGCTATCTGCTGGGCCACGAGGACGTGGCCGATGTGGCGGTGGTCGGCCATGCCGATGATCGATTGACCGAAGTGGCCGTCGCCTTCGTGGTGGCGAAGGCGGGGCGGGCGCCTGACGAGGATGCGATCCTGGACTATTGCCGGGGCCGGATCGCCTCGTTCAAGATCCCCCGGCATGTTTTGTTTCTGCCCGAACTGCCCATGACCTCCACTGGCAAGGTGCGCAAGGCGGAGCTGCGGGAACGGGCCGCGCAATCTTTAACCGGCACCTCTGTATAACCCACGGACCTGCTGCATCAAGGCCTCGGCCTGGGTGGTGCCCCGGGCATCAATTTTGAAACCCGCCGCGCGAAGGGCCCGCGCCGTCCAGGTATTGCAGGTGTTGAGCAGATGGAAGCGGCCCTTGGCGGGATAGAATCCCGATGCGGCGTATAACCCCGGCGTGAAATGAGAGACCCGTCCGGCGCCGGGCCGCTTGAAACTGCCGTCAATGAATGCAGCCAGACGGCCGAAATTCTTCGCGGAAATGATCAAGGGGATGACTTCCGCCTTGGGAAAGTATCGCGCCGGTCTGGTCCATAGGCCCGCCATGTGCATCACCGCCGGGGTCGGCACCAGGGCGGCGGCCATGGTCATGGTGACGGTCACATCCCTGGCCGGGTAAAATTCGGCATCGCCCCAGCCGAATTCAAAGTACGCGGCTTCGGCAAAGTCGGCCGCTTCGGGCAACAGGCCGAACGGGATATCCGACTTCGCCATGACAACGCCCGTATGCCAGCCGTTGGAGGTGACAAATATCGTCTTGTCGTCCGACGAGGTGCTGCCCTCGAAAGGCGCCTGCGCGGCACAAGCCGCCAATATCAAAACCAGCGCGGCCCAACACCAGGACCGAATGAGATGAGCCGTTGCGTTAGACAAGTCCACGCAGGTCGTCGAGGGTTTTGCCGGGCTCCGGCCGGTGTGTGTAATCCACGCTAATGTCGGCGGCCCGGATGATGCCGCCCCCGTCAACCACGTAACGCGCCGGCATCGGCAAGGTCCAGCTCTCATTACCGTTGTATGCCACCAGATCAATGCCCAAACTCAGATAAACCTGGCGCAGATCGGCCGGTAGCTCGAAGCGTATGCCAAGTTCCGCCGCATAGGCATTGCCCGGGTCGGTCAGGAGATGGAAGTTTAGATTGTTCTTATCCGTGCTGGCGCGGTTGTGCTCGGACTTTTGCGGCGTCAACGCCACCAGGCTGGCGCCCAGGTCTTCAAGCTCGTTCAGAGTGCCTTGCAAAGCATACAGCTCTGCATTGCAGTAGGGTCACCAGACTCCGCGAAAAACAGTCACCACCATGGGGCCCCTGGCCAACAGCTCGTCGGAACGAACGACCGTACCCTGGGCATTCTCCAACGCGAATGCGGGCAGCCGGTCACCGGCGTTCAAGGCCCGGTCCATCAGGCCGCTGTCGCGCAAGGCCTGGGTCCCGGCGGCCATGACCGCCCGCGTGTGTTCGGGCAAACGCTTTGCCGAGCCGGCGCGTATCTTTTCCAACTGTTCGGCTAAACTCATGACGGCTGTCCTTTTCGCACTAAAATAGAGTATGGCTAGTCTAGCAAGGTCTGAGTTGTCCAGGAAGCTGGTAACGATCAATTGAGCATGGATGACCAAACTGCCGGGGAAAGTTGGGACGAGATGAATAGCAGTGTCGATATTCTGGCCCGCGCCCTGTTCCGGGCCGGCTGCCGCCATGCCTTTGGCATACCCGGCGGCGAGGTTTTAGCGGTGATGGCGGCCCTGGACCGGGCCGGCATTCGGTTCGAATTGTGCAAGCATGAAAATTCCGGCGGCTTCATGGCCGAGGGCACCCACCACGTCACCGGCGCGCCGGGTGTCCTGTTGGCGACCCTGGGGCCCGGCGTGGCCAATGCCGCCAACGTCATGGCCAACGCCCTGCAGGATCAGGTGCCGCTGATCTTTATCACCGGCCGTGTCGATGCGGCCGAGGCGGCGAGTTACACCCATCAGGTCCTTGACCATGCCGCCTTGCTGGCGCCCATCACCAAGGCTTCCCTGACCCTGGCGAGCGGCGCCGTGGATGTGTTGGTGGACAAAGCCATTGCCATCGCCACCGCCTATCCTCCCGGTCCGGTGCATATTGACGTGCCGATCGCGGTCGCGACCATGGACCAGGGCGCCGAACGGGCCCGGTTGCAGGCGCCAACGCAGCCCTTGGCGCCCGCGCCCGGCCCTGAATGGGAGGCGGCCCAGGCCTGTCTGGCCGCCGCCGAACGGCCCATTCTAATCGCCGGTGTTGGCGTTTTGCATGATCATGCCGCCGATGCCGTGGCGGCGTTCGCGCGCCGATTTCAGGTTCCTCTCATCACCACATACAAAGCCAAGGGCGTGCTGGCGGAGGACGAACCCCTGGCCTTGGGTGGCGCCGGGCTGTCGCCCCTGGCGGACCGGTATTTGCTGCCGCTGGTGGCGCAAAGCGATTGCATTATCCTGGCCGGATATGACCCCATCGAAATGCGTGTGGGCTGGCGCGACCCCTGGCCGCGGGACGCGGATGTAATAGAACTAGGCGGTTTGGAAAACACCCATTACATGCATCAGGCGCGCTGGTCCTTCCGGTGTCATGTGGGCGCGGGCCTTGGGGCACTGGGACAAGGTGGGGGCCGGGACGGCGGGCATAACGAAACCTGGCCCAATGGCGAGGCGGCGGCAACGCGGGCGGCGCTGATCGCGGCGTTCCGGGCTGACGAAGATTGGGGCCCCGGCGCCCTGGTCGACGAAATTCAAAAACACAGCCCCGACAATGCCGTCGCCACCGCCGACAGCGGTGCCCACCGCATTCTGCTGTCGCAAATCTGGCGCTGTTTCCAGCCCCGCGGCCTGTTGCAATCCTCGGCGCTATGCACCATGGGTTGCGCCCTGCCCTTGGCCATCGGCGCCAAACTGGCGGCCCCCGACCGCATGGTGATCGGTTTCATGGGCGACGCCAGCCTGGAAATGGTCATGGGCGAATTGGCCACCTTGCGGGATTTGCGGCAAAATATCCTGGTTGTGGTGTTCGTGGACCACGCCCTTGCCCTGATCGAAAAGAAACAGCGGGAGAGTGGCCTTCAGCCTCTGGGCGTGACATTCGGCGCCACGGATTTTGTCGCCCTGGCCAACGCCATGGGCGGCCATGGGGTGGCGATCTACAGCCGCGCCGGCATCGCCGCCGCCATGTCGGATGCCGGGGGGCGGGAAACCTTCACCTTGCTGGCCTGCGAGATTGGCCGTAATGCCTACGATGGCCGCATATGAATTGTTCAAGGTCGAGGGCATGCCCGTCATGGATTTTGAATTGTTATTTTCTTAATTAGTTTGACTTAAATTAACCGACGTTCCAAAACCGTACCAATTTCCGGTTGCGAATAGATAATTCGGTGTTGAATATCGCTGCGTGAACGGACGAAGTTCTATTGTGCAAATGATGGTTCCTGGCCTTGAAATTCCTGTTGTTAGACGACGAAGCTGATTTTAGAGTTACGGTCCGGCGTATTCTCGAGCGCGAGAATCATGACGTAATTGAAGCAAAAGATGGCAGTCTGGGATTGCAGGCAATGAAGGCTGGCCGCCCGGACCTGATCATTTCCGATATCCGG
>JAPYUH010000005.1:0-15720 GCA_029936195.1 Alphaproteobacteria bacterium | reverse complement strand
GGGATTGCAGGCAATGAAGGCTGGCCGCCCGGACCTGATCATTTCCGATATCCGGGTGCCAAAAATGAGCGGCGA
Organism: Alphaproteobacteria bacterium; assembly: GCA_029936195.1. Taxonomy (GTDB): domain Bacteria; phylum Pseudomonadota; class Alphaproteobacteria. The sequence continues at coordinate 15,645 of JAPYUH010000005.1, read as the reverse complement.
CGAATTTTTCCAACAAATTCGCGCGGCGGAAACCGATCTCCGCCAAATTATTGCTGGCGCACGTAAATTCGTGCCTTTCGGCATCCCAGCGATATTCTGATTTTGTCTCTGAAAAGCTGGATATCATTGGCCGCGCGCTGCCCCCTTCGATGCGGCGTGATTTCCGGTCGTACGGTTCGCTATCGGAGACCGTGGACACCTATTTCAATATCATCGCCGATTTCCTGCGGCATCACGGCGACGGCGCGGGATTTTCGGATGATGTTGTTCCCCTGGCGGGACGCCGGCAAGTGCGGGGCCGGGCGGATCGACACCGCTACATTCAATTCTACCTGGATGAAAGCAATCGTCGTCAGGCACTGCCCATCAACAGCAGCACCGAGGCGCTCACCTGGCAATTGATCTTCCTGGTCGCCGAATCACAAATTTCAGGCCGGGCGATTTATGTCTCGGATCTGTATTTTTTGGCCCAAGCCGCAAAGTCCACCATCAACAACCGCGTTGCCGCATTGGTCGATAATCAGGTTTTCGTAAAGCACGGCAGCCACGAAGACGGGCGCCGGCAAAGCATCACCATGACCACGGCCTTCGCCACGGCCTTTTACGCCCATGTCGACGAGACCATTGGGAAATTAACGGAAGTCACTTCGCCGCCAACGCACTAGATTTGTGTTAGAATGCCCCGATGACCGGCAAGCCAAATATTTATCCGTGACCGCGCCGGAATTCGAGGCCTTGCGCCGCCGGTTTCGCGAGGACGGGGTGGTCAAGCTGACCGGCGCCCTGGACCGCGACCGCCTGGACCAGGCCAGGGCCTGTTACGACTGGAGCCTGGAACATCCGGGTCCTTATGGCCATGGCGGCGGCTGGCTCGAGGGCGGCACCCAGACTTTCGAAGACAAAGCCAATCCGGTGGCGGCCGCGATCTATCAAGGCTTTCTCAAACATGGCCCCTTGGCGAAACTGGCGGCCGGGCTATGGGGCAGCGACGACATCTGGTTCATGTATGAACAGGTTTTCCGTAAATGGGGGGCCTGCCGGCGCACGCCCTGGCATCAGGATTCATCCTATCTGGCCATCGACGGTAATCATCTGATCGTCTTTTGGTTCAACTTCGCGCCGGTGCCGAAATCAGAGTCCCTGGAATTCGTGCGCGGCTCCCACCGCGGGCCGCTCTATAACGGCTCCACCTTCAACCTGGACGATCCCACGGAACCCCTCTATCCCGGCGGGCAGCTGCCCCGTCTGCCCGATGTTGACGGCGCGCCCGGTGATTGGGATATCGTCTCGTGGGCCGTTGAACCGGGCGACGTCATCGCCTTTCACCCGGCCGTCCTGCACGGCGGCGGCGCCACCACGGATGCCATCGCGGATGCCACCACGGACGCCAACATGGACGCCAAGCGGGAGACGCTGTCATTACGCTTTTTCGGCTCCGATGCCACCTATGCCACCCGCCCCGGCCCCTGTGGCCCGCGTGTCGCCGGCCTGCACAAAAGTCTGAACCATGGCGATCCGTTCCGCCACCCGGCGTTCATGAAATTGAGTTAACCAAACAGGCGCGCCGCCGTGTCGCCGAGGATCATTTGTTTCTGCCCCTCGTCCAAATCCGCCGCCTCCACAACCTTTAGCGGTTCGCCATCACCGATGGGGAAGGGATAGTCCGAACCCAGCATGACCCGGTCATGGCCGCAACAGCCGCATAGATAGTTCAGGGCATCGGGCGCGAACAGCACGCTGTCGAAATAGAGTTTTTTGAAGCCCGCCACGGGGTCGGCGTATTTGCCGGGGTGGATTTCGAAATTGCGGGCCAGTCGGCCCAGCATGTAGGGGATGGCGCCGCCACCGTGGGAGAGGATGAAGTTCATCTTGGGGTATTTCAGGAAATGCCCGGCGAACAGCATGCGCGCCACGGCCGTTGTGGTGTCGGTGCCCCGGCCGACGGCGTTGATCATGTCGTAATCCAGCAGGCGGGGGTCGCCGCAGCCGAACATGGGGTGTAGATAGATCGTCGCGCCCAGGCCGTTCGCGGCCTCCCAAAACGGGTCCAGGTCCGGGTCATCCAGATTGCCTTCGCTGCCCCGTGGCTGGGTGCCGATCATCGCACCCTTGAAACCGGCGGCCAGGGCCTCCTCCAACACCCTTGCCGCGCGCTTGCCGTCCTGCAAGGGCACCGTGGCCAGCGGCGTCAGGCGGTCCAGACCGTCGGTGCCGCTCATCTGGAATTCGTTCAGGAACCGGCTCCACGCTTCGCCCTCTTCGCCAGGCAGCTCATAGCCGAAGCTGTCCAGCCAGCCGCCGACGATCTGGCGGTCGATGCGTTGTTCATCCATCCAGGCCAGGCGCTGTTCCGTCTCCCGCAGTTTTGGCGACAGGGGCCGGGTTGGCGACAGGCCGGCAAAGACCAGCTGATAGCTGTCGTCCTGGTGCAACAGTTCCACATTTGGAAACTTGCCGATTTTGGATTGCAGGGCGGCCAGCGTGGCTTGCGGTGTGTAGTGGGCGTGTGTGTCGATAATCATTTACTGTTTGCCTCGTTGATCAAAGCTTCCAAATCATGCATGCGCATGGGTAGTTCGTGGATGGTAACACCGAGGGGCGCCAGGGCGTCGTTGACGGCGGAGGCGATGGCGGCCGGCGCGCCCAGATAGCCGCCCTCGCCGGAGCCTTTCTGGCCATGGGAGGTCAGGGGCGAGGGGGTGCAATGCTCCACGTCCCTAACGTCGGGGATTTCATGCACGGACGGCATCAGGTAATCGGCGAAGGTGGCGGAGAGAAACTGCCCTTCGTCGTCGTAGCAAAATTTCTCGTACAGTGCCGCGCCGATGCCGTGGGCCAGGCCGCCAATGACCATGCCGCGCACAATGTCGGGGTTGATCACCGTGCCGCAATCATGGGCGATGGCGTAGTCCAGCACGGACACACGGCCCGTCCCCGGGTCAATCTCCACATAAGGGATATGCGCCTGAAAGGAGAAACAGGGATAAATGCCGACCCGGCCATCGTCATCGGGCAGCTTGCCGCCACCTGGCACCTGATAGATAAACTGCGCCTGAAAGCCCGGCTCCATACCGTCGGGCAATTTGTGATAGGCCCGGTAGGCGATGAAGCAGATCTCTTCCCAGGTCATTTTACGGCTGGGATCATTGCGGTCACTTATGGTGCCGGATGAATATTCCAAATCCTCCACTTCTCGGTCCAGATTGTGGGCGGCGATGGCCAGGGCGCGGTCCTTGATCTTGCCCGCCGCGCCCGCCGCCGCGCTGCCCAGCATGATCGCCATGCGCGAGGCGATGGGGCTGCGGGTGGGCAAGGCTGACAGGCTGTCCCCATGGACGATGCGAATGTCGTCCGGGTCAACGCCCAGTTCCTCGCCCAATATGGTGGCAAACATGGTTTCGTGGCCCTGTCCGGAGGTCGTCGTGCCCATAATGCCGGTAATATTGCCTTGGGGGTCAACACGCACCTCGCACCCTTCCATGAAGGTGGTGATTTCCGCCCCAGGGTCCATGAGATATTCAAAAATGTTGTTGCCGCCGCCCGGTTCCAGATTGGTGGCGATGCCGATACCCGCCAATCGCCCGGCTGCCCGCGCCTTGTCCCGGCGCGCCAGCAATTGGTCGTAGCCAGCCAGGTCCAGGCCCTTTTGCAGCACTGTTTGGTAGTCGCCACTGTCGTATTCACTGCCCGGCGGGATTTGGTAGGGGAATTCATGGGACTGGATCAGATTGCGCCGGCGCACCTCCAATCGGTCCAGACCAAGATGCCGGGCCACCGCGTCGACGGCCATTTCGATCATGTAGTTGGTCGGCGCTTGGCCGAAGCCGCGCACGGGCACTTGGCCGGTCTTATTGGTGCAGACCGATATGGCCTCGTACTTGACCGAATTGATCCTGTAGGGGCCGACCAGGGCGGAGATCGGCTTGGCCAATTGAAACGGCGCCCTGCCTGGATAGGCGCCCGCGTCGTCCAGGGCGCGGATCTTGATGGATCGGATGACGCCGTCGTTGTTGAAGGCCACCTCTGTATCGAAAATCCGGTCGGGACCATGGGCATCGCCCCCCGCCATGTTCCATAGCCGATCCTCGATCAGGCGCACTGGATTTCCCAGCCTGCGCGAGAGATAACCCGCCAGCACGCTTTGCTTGATGCCCCGCTTGACGCCGTAGCTGCCGCCCACGTCCACATCCTGGTGCAGCCGGATCGAATTCAGCGGATAGCCCAGGGTGGCGGCCAGGAGCTCCACGAAATTGGGCATCTGGATGGAGGCCCAGACATCGAGAATTTCCGTGCCCCGGTTCCAGGACGCCAAAACGCCAAAGGTCTCAATTGGCACCGTCGCGCTGCGGCCCCAGCGGGTGCGCAGGCCAAGGCTGCCATCGGCGGCGGCGAAATCATCCTCCACCGGGCCCCAGAGAAAATTGCCGTGGTAGAGCACATTGCTGCCATGATCGGGATGGACAAATCGTTCCGTCTCGGCGAAGGCCTCTTCCGGGTCGACGACGGCTTCCAGCGGCTCGTAGTCCACCTCGATCAGATCCAGGGCGTCCTCGGCAATGTAGGCGTCGTCCGCCACCACGATGGCGACCCATTCACCCACATAGCGGGTCATGTCCACGGCCAGCGGGTACCATCTTATCTCCGGCAGCTTCAGGCCCAGACGGATGGGATTGCAGTCCGTGGCCAGTTGCGCCCCGGTCAGGACCAGCTGCACGCCATCAAGCGCCTCGGCCGCCGCCGCATCAATGGATAGTATGCGGGCGCGGGGATAGGGCGAGGGCAGCACGGCGGCATGCTGGGTGCCGGGCAGTGCGATGTCCTGGACAAATTTTGCGCCCCCCGTGACAAAGCGCAGGTCCTCGCGCACCCGGCGTTTCTGGGCGACGTAGTGCAGGTTCCTGGCTGGTTCGAATTTCATCGAGCCGCCTCTCGCAGACGCCGGGCCGCCAACTGGATTGATTCAATGATTTGCACATAGCCCGTGCAGCGGCACAAATTGCCGCCAATGGCGTCCTTGATCTCTGCCAGCGTCGGCTCATCATTCTCGGCTAGCAAAGCCTGGGCGGAGATCAACATGCCCGGCGTGCAATAGCCGCATTGCATGCCATGGGCCTCGATAAACGCATCCTGCAGCAGGCCCGGCGTGCCGTCGTCGTTGCACAGGCCTTCAACGGTGGTGATCCGGCAGCCATCGGCCTGTACCGCCAGCATCAGGCAGGCCCGGATCGGCACGCCGTCCAGCAGGACGGAACAAGCGCCACACACGCCGTGCTCGCAGCCCATGTGGGTGCCGCCAAGCCCTATGTCATCGCGCAGGAAATCCAATAGGGACAGGCGCGGCTCCACCGAGGCGCGGTGGGGCACATCATTGATGGTCGCGCGGATGTCAAAATTGTTCATGGGCCCGCCTCGGCCAAGGCTTCCAACAAGGCCCGCTCCGCCAAGACCCGGGCCACCCGCAGGCGGTAGGCCGCGCCCGCATGCTGGTCCGCGCCCGGCGCCAGAGCCGCGCCGATCTCGGATAGCTGGCCGGCAATAGCTACGCTGTCCAGGCGTTGTCCCCGTAGCTTGTCTTCCACCGCCCCGATCCGCCTTGGTCTCCCATCGGCGCCGCCGATGGCCAGGGCGGCATGATCGCAGACGCCCCTTTCATCAACCCCAATCACCGCCGCCGCAGCGACCACGGCGAAGTCGCCCCGCCGTTCGCTGACCTCGTGAAAGCCCGCGCCCCTGGTGCCCGGCGCGCGTGGGATATGTAGGCTCAGCAAAATTTCGTTCTCGGCCCGCGCCGTCATCATGGGGCCATGGAAATAATCCGCCAGGGGCAACCGGCGGGTCCCCGCCACGCTGCGCAGGCTGACCCACGCGTCAAGGGCCAGGGCGGCCAGGGGTATTTCCGATGCTGGGTCCGCGTGGGCTAAACTGCCGCCAACAGTGCCCCGATTACGGGTTTGCCGATGGCCGACGAAGGCTATCGCCTTGGACAGCAATGGCGCGTGTTCCTGGATCAGCGGCGAGGCTAACGCCTCTGCCTGGCGGGTGCACGCCATGATCACTAGCTCACCGTCCCCCTCCACTTCGTTCAGGATCTCCACGCCCGACAGTTCGGCCACGTGATTGATATCCACCACCATGGCCGGCCGGGCCAGACGCATGGCCAGCATGGGCATCAGGGTCTGACCGCCGGCCAGGACGATGGTCTCGCCGTCGCCCTGATCCAGTGCCTGGACAACCTGATCAATACTTTCCGCCCGGAGATATTCGAACTTTGCCGGTTTCACGAACCTTACCCATGCTTTCCTTGTTTCCTATAGAGTAAGCATCGGGCGCGCCGTGCCAAGCCATGAATGGTTACCTGGTAAGGAGTTTTCGAAATGCTTTCAACCGACATTGCCAAGGACATCCAGAAAGCCGTCGACCGCCGGTTCGATGAACAGGTAGATTTTACCGCCGAACTGGTCGGCTTCCCCTCGACCCGGGGCAATGAAGCCACGGCCCAGGACTTCATGGCCACGGCCTTTGCGCAGCGGGGCTTGGAGGTGGACCGGTGGAAACTGAACGTTGATGATATCCAGCATCTGCCTGGGTTTTCACCCGGCGTGATCGACTATACCAACAGCTACAACGTGGTCGGCGCCCACAGACCCGAGAGCCCGCGGCGCAATGGGGGCAAAAGCCTGATCCTGAACGGCCATATCGACGTGGTGCCCGAGGGGCCGCTGGATATGTGGGACAGCCCACCTTACCAAGCCCGCCGCGACGGCGACCGCTTGTACGGTAGGGGCGCCGGTGACATGAAAGCCGGCCTGGTCAGTTGCCTCTATGCCTTTGATGCCCTGGCGGCGGCCGGCTATCGTCCCGCGGCTGATGTCTTCGTACAGTCAGTGATTGAAGAGGAATGCACCGGCAACGGCGCCCTGGCCTGTCTGGCGCGGGGCTATCGGGCGGAAGCCGCGATCATTCCGGAGCCGTCGGGGCATAGCCTGGTTAGCGCCCAAACAGGCACCATCTGGCAGCAGATCACGGTCAAGGGGCATCCTGTTCACGCCTCCCGCGCCACGGAAGGCTTCAACGCCATCAAGGCGGCCTATGTACTGATCCAGGCGTTGGAGGTGCTGGAGGCTAAATGGAATGCCGAGAAAGGCGAACACAAGCATCATTGTGGCCACGCTCATCCGATCAACTTCAACATCGGCAAGATCGCTGGCGGCGATTGGGCCGCTTCGGTGCCCGCATGGTGCACATTTGACCTGCGCGCAGCGATCTTTGCCGACGATGATATTCAGGCCCGCGCACGGGAGCTGGAAGATTGCATCCAGGCCGCCGCCGCCAAGGACCGCCATATGTCCAACCGGCCGCCAGAAATCGTCTACCAAGGCTTCATGGCCGAAGGCTTCGCCCTGGACGACATGGCCAATGCCGCCCTGCCGGTCTCGCTGCTGGGGGCGTGCCATCAACAGGTCCATGGCACGGAACTGAAACACAACGCCATCACCGGCACCACGGATGCGCGATTTTTCGGCCTGTATGCCGATATCCCCGGGCTGGTCTACGGCCCCAGGTCGGTTGACGTCCACGGATTCAACGAATGGGTCGATCTGGAAAGCGTGCGCAAATCCACCCAGGCCATCGCCCTGTTCATGGCCAATTGGTGCGGGCTGGAGAAAATCCAACCGTGAGCCTGGAGACCCACCCAACCTGGATGGAGCTGGACGCCTCGGCCCTGGTCCATAATCTGGGTGAAGTGCGGCAACGGATTGGCGGCGGCGTGCGGATCATCGCCTCGGTCAAGGCCAACGGGTACGGCCATGGCATTGTGCCGGTGGCCCGCGTTCTGGCCGATGCAGGTGTTGATATGCTGGCGACGGGGTCTTTCGCGGAAGCCTTGGCGCTGCGGGCGGCGGGCGTGGAGACGCCGGTACTATTGCTGGCGGGGACCTTGCCGGGGGGCATGGGCGACGTCGTGGCTCAGGGCTTTATCCCAACCATAATTGATCTCGCCGGCGCCCAAGCAGTCAACCGGGCTGTCAGCCTGGCCGCGACCGCTCCCACGGACATTTTCATCAAAGTTGACAGCGGTCTGGGCCGGGTCGGGGTTGCCCTGGACGCGGCCCAGGGGTTGATTGCCGAGATCGCCGGATTGCCGAACGTGATTGTCCGGGGGCTCTATACCCACCTGTCGTTCCAAGATGCCGATGGCATGGCCTACACCGAACAGCGCCTGGCCTTGTTTTACGATCTTGTGCAACGCCTTAAGGCGGCGGGCCTGGATATTCCCATCACCCAAGCCCTGGCCAGTTCCGCGCTGTTGCTGGGTTGGCGGGATGACTGCACCGCTGTTTGTCCCGGCCATATTCTTTTTGGATTGAACCCGGTAAGCGCGGAGCTGGCGGGCGTGAAGCCGTTTCATGCGGCCCTGGCCGCCATCAAAAGCCGCGTCATCCAAGTCCGCGATCACGCCGGGGGACCGGAAATGGGGGCGGGGGGCTATCATGGCGGCCGCCGTCAACGACGCACGGCGGTGGCGCCGTGTGGCTTGAACGACGGCTACGCGCCGATTGGTCCCGGCCTGGATGGCGTGGTTTTGCATGGCGGCCATGAACTGCGTGTGATCGGGGTCTCCCTGGAGCATTTGACGGTGGAGGTTCCCGACGCCGTCCATATTGCTGTGGGGGATGAACTGGTCATCGTCGGCGGCGATGGCCCGGTGGCCCTGGACCGGGTCGCCCGATGGCAGGGCCGCCGGCCCATCGATGCCTTGATGGCTTTCAGCGCCCGCATGCCGGTAAAGGTGGTTTGAGGTATAGTATCGCCATGACGGAACAGCCGAATTATTTCAATCAGACGGACATGGCGGCATTGAGCCGGGAATATCCCATCGGCCCGGCTTTTCTGCGCTGGTTCGAAGCCATCAGCCGCGATGAATTGCGCGCCCTGCAGGAAGACCGGTTCGCGAATTTGATGCGGCGGGCCTGGCAAGTGCCGTTCTATCAACGCCATTGGGGCGCCCAGGGGCTGGCGGCGGGCGATATCGGGGGCCTGGACGACATCACCAAACTGCCCACCTTCGATAAATCCGACATCATGGCGTCCATCACCGCCCATCCCCCGTTTGGCGATTTCCATGGCATGGAGACCTATCCCAGCGGGCAACGTCCGCCGGTCATCATACATACCACCTCCGGCACCACGGGCCGGCCCCAGGTATTGATGTATGGCCCGCGCAGCCGGGAGGTCCAAAATCTACTGGTTGCCCGCACCTATCTTCTGCAAGGCTTGGCGCCGGAAGACGTCGTACAGTCCGTCTACGGCCACGGCATGGTCAACGGCGGGCACTATATTCGCGAGGCGGTGGTGCACTGGACCAATTCGATCTTTCTGCCCGCCGGCACGGGGATCGAAACTCCGTCCGTGCAGCAGGTGGCGTTGATGCGGGATTTCGGCGTTACCGTCCTGGTGGGCTTTGCCGATTATTTAAAGCGACTGGCGGCCGTGGCCCGTGAACAGGGGTTGGAGCCGGGCCGGGATATCAACATCCGCATGATCTCGGGCCACATGGGGCGGGAGGACACGAGCGAGCTGTCCGAGGCCTGGGGCGGGGCGGCGATCCATGATTGGTACGGCGTCGGCGATACGGGCACCATTGCCGGCGAGGGCCCGGACAAGGCCGGGCTGTATGTCATGGAAGACGCCCAGTTTCTCGAAGTCTGCGACATCGAAACGGGCCGGCCGGTGGCCGACGGCGTAACCGGCGATATGGTCAACACCTGCCTGTTCAAGGACGACATCTATCCCATCATCCGCTTCAACACCCACGACGTCACCCATATGCGCACGGATGCCCCGCCCGCGGCCTTGAACTTCCGCCGCATCGAAGGTTTTCTGGGCCGCAGCGACAACATGGTGAAATTGCGCGGCATCAACGTCTTCCCCCAAGGCATCGGCGCCATGCTGGCGGAGCGGGCGGAGTTCACCGGCGAGTTCATCTGCCGCGTCCGCCGCGATGATGCCGGCCGGGACGAGATGGTGGTGACGGTGGAGGTTGCGATAGGTGGGGCCGTCGTGGAAGGCGGGGAGGCTGGCGGGGATCTGGCCGAAACCTACCAGGATATCCTGCGCCGCAAAATCGGCGTCGCCGTGAAGGTCGAGATCACCACGCCCGGCGCCCTGGCGGCGCAAACCGGCATCGAAAGCCGGCAAAAACCCATCCGCCTCATCGATGAAAGATATTAAAACGGTGACGTAATACTTATATCGTGCCAATAAAACAAGCAATAACTTAAAACAGCAATTGATATAAGTATTACGTCACCGTAATAATTAGTCACCGTAATAAATATCGGCGGCGGTGCCCCTGGTTGTCCGGGCACCGCCGCCTGGAAATGCGAACGCTGGGTTTGATCTACTGCCAGTACACCGCGCCCATGTCGTTGACGAACATCGGCGAATTTTTCCAGATGCCCATCAGGCCCTTGCGCTTGGCCGTGGTCTTGGCGCCCTGGAACAGGAAGCCGTTGACCGCGTCATTTGCCAGTTTTTTCTGCGCCATCTTCAAATACTTGGAACGCATGGCCGGATCGCGGGAGCCGTCGGCCTTGGCGATCATGTCATTGAATTCCGCGTTCTCGTATTGGAAATAATAGCCGGGCCGGGCATAGATACCGATATCCATGGGCTCCACATGGGAGACGATGGACAGGTCATAGTTCTTTTGCTTGTAGACCTGTTTTAGCCAGACCGCCCATTCCACGTTCTCGATGGTGACCTTGAAGCCGGCCTTGTTCAATTGCTGGGCCACGATCTGACCGCCATCGCGGGCATAATCCGTGGGTGGCAGCTTCAGGGACAAGGCCAGGCCGTCGCCATACCCAGCTTCCTTAAGCAGCATCTTGGACTTTTCCCGATCCAGGGGATAGGTCCCGGTCAAATCCAGATAATCCGGATTATGGGGCGCGAAATGGCTGCCGATCGGCGTGCCGGCCCCGAACATGGCGCCATCGATGATTTCCTGGCGGTCGATGGCATGGGCAATGGCCTGGCGGACCTTCAGCTTGGACAAGGCGGGATGTTTGTTGTTGGTGGACAGGATGGTCTCGCCTTCCGTGCTGCCCGTGGTGATGACGATGTCAGAATTGCCTTTCAACGGTCCAAGGCCGTCGCCGGCCGGGGCGAACGGGATCAGATCCAGGTCACCGGACAACATGGCGGCGATCTGCGCCGAGGTATCGTTGATAAAGCGAAATTTTACCTTGGACAATTTGACGCCGGCGGCACCGCGATAGCTGAGATCTTTTTCCATCAATACGCTGTCGCCCTTGACCCATTTGGTGAATTTGAAAGGTCCGGTGCCCACGGGATTAGTGGCGTTGGTGGCCGACGACGCCTGGTCGACGATCACTGCGGTACTTTCACCCATATAGTTCAGGAAGGTGGGCCGGGCCTTTTTCAATGTGATGCGCACGGTGTGGGCATCCGGGGTTTCGATCTTGGCCATGTTAACGAAACGCTTCTTGCGCTTGATCTTGCTGTCCTTGGCGGCATTGGCCTCGAAAGTGTATTTCACATCCGCCGAAGTGAAATCCGCGCCGTCATGGAACTTGACGTCCCGGACCAGGTTGAAGGTATAGATCAGACCATCATCGGAAATGGTCCAGCTTTTCGCCAGCATGGGGCTGACCGTGGAATCCTCGTTGACGCGGGTCAGGCACTCGTAAATGTTATAGAGCGCGATCTGGCCGATGGCGGCGGCGGGGTTCGATCGCGGGTCCAGGCCGGGGGGCTCCAGCCGCATGGCGATATTAATGGAATCCTTCGCCGCTTGCGCGCCGAACGGCAGCGCCGCGACGGCGGCAACGGCAAGGGCGTAGCCGAATTTCCTGGTTATGATCTTGGCTATGGTCATCGTCTTCCTCCCTGTGGAGAAGCTGGTTAGGGCATTTTCAACTTTTGTTAAAACGCCGGGCCACCCGCTCCCCCGTCCCAACCACCATTAATGGTACCCTGGGGGTGGTTGGGAGGGAAGACCGGGCGGTTCAGAGTGCATTGAAAATGCTCCAGGGGTCAAATCCAAACCTCAAGCTTAACCCAGGTTTCCGCCATCGGCAAAGGCCCCCGCGTGGCTTTCCCGGTAGCTGGGAAAATCACCCAAGGCCGACGCCTCGAACAGCGAACGGCCGATGGCGCGGGTTAGGCAATCGGCGGCAATGGCGCCGATGCGCGCCACCGACCGGCTATCTGGATCGGCCAGGGGCAGCTGGGTGGTGGACAAGGTAAACACCACGTCGCCGTCAAAGGGCGTATGGATCGGCCGTATGGCGCGCGCCATGCCGTCGTGGGCCATCATGGCAATGCGCTTGGCCTGGGCCTTGTCCAAGGTCCCATTGGTGGCGATCACGGCCAGAGTGGTATTGCCGCCAAGCTGGCCGTCTTGAGAAACCATGTCCTCGCGATGGTTGACCGGCCCAGGTGCGTGCTGACCGCCCATCTCCCCATTCCGCTCCAGGGCCCAGGCCCACAAGGCACCACCGCCGGGCATGGTCGCGGCGCCAAACGGATTGCTCACCACCAGGGCCCCGACCTGCAGGCCGTCCTCGCACACGGCGGAGGCGCTGCCCAACCCAGCTTTCAAGGGCCCGGCGGAGGCGCCCATGCCGGCACCAATATTGCCCAGGGGAAAGTCCAAACCAGCGCTGTCGCAAGCCGCCCGCGCCAAATCGGCATAGTTGGGGCAGTGGCCCCAGTCCTTTGCGCCACCCATGGGCAGGTCATAAATGATGGCACCGGGGATGATGGGCAGATGCTCCCCATTGATAAAAAAACCCCGCCCGCGTTCGTGAAGCCAGCTCACCACCGCGTCGGCGGAGGCCAGTCCATGCACCGATCCGCCCGAAAAACAGACACCGTCTATGCGGTCTATGCGGCATGTGGGATCCAGCAAATCGGTCTCCCGCGTGCCAGGCGCGGCACCCCGCACGTCGCCCGAAGCCACGGCGCGGTCATGGGGCAGAACAACCGTTACACCCGTGCGGGCGCGGGGATCTTCGGCATTGCCGACGCTGATGCCGTCAACGTCGGTAATCAAATTTCTTGGACCAGGTCTTATCATAAGGTCACAAAATCAAAGATCATGATCCTAGTCAATTGACAATCTCGAGCAACCGCGTTGAATGCGCCCAGCATTGCCTGATGTTTCCGACGAGATGGGCCGAGGTTGGCAGAAAGTTGAGGACACTAGAATGACGCAAGAATTACTGATCGTCGGTGGCGGCTACGCTGGCCTGTGGGCCGCCATCGCCGCCGCGCGCAAGGCCCGGGATGCAGGACGCAATTTGTCCATCCGCCTGTTGAACAAGACACCGAGGCTTGTGCATCGGCCGCGCCTGTACGAACGCCAACCGGAAAATATGTATTCCGATCTGAAAGCTGTTCTCGAACCCATTGCCGTGGAATTGATCGTCGCCGATGTGCAATCAATTGATCCCGACGGCAAACAAGTTCGGGCGCGATCAGGGAGCGGCCAAACGGCGGCATACGCATATGACGGCCTGGTGTTTGCCGCCGGCAGCGTCTCGGCGCCGGTGCCGTGGGGCGGTGATGGCGGCGACACCTGGTCGATCGACAGCCTTGAAGACGCCGTTGCCTTGGACCGGCACCTGGCTGGCCTTGCTGATACGCCGGGACCCGACACAGTGGCGATCGTAGGGGCCGGTTTCACCGGCATTGAGCTGGCGGCGGAAATGCGTGGCCGCTTGGCCGAACATATCGGGCCGCAACGGGCGGAAAAGGCCCGCATTCTGCTGTTGGACGCCGCCGCCACGGTCAGTGAAGAGCTTGGCGTCGGCCCGCGCCCACATATCCTGGCGGCCCTGGATCATGCTGGCGTTGAATTGCGGCTCAATACGCGGATCACCCGCATTGACGGCAACCGGATCAAATTTGACGCCGGCCAGGACATCATGGCGGCTACAATTGTCGTCACCACGGGCATGCGGGCCAATCCCCTGACGGCCGGCTTTGGCCTGGCGCTGGATGCGGCCGGGCGTTTGCCCGTGGACCGTTACCTTGCCGTCAATGGCCTTTCCGATGTCCACGCCGCCGGCGATGTCGCCCACGCCATGACGGACGAGAGGCACCTGGCCCTGATGTCATGTCAGCACGCCATGCCCATGGGCAGGCATGCCGGCCACAACGCGGCCGCCGCGCTGCTTGGGCTATCCCCCCATCCCTATCGCCAGGAGCGCTATGTGACCTGTCTTGACCTTGGTCCGTGGGGCGCCGTGTTCACAAACGGCTGGGACCGCCAGGTTGAAGCGATAGAACAAGAAGCCAAGTCGCGAAAGAGGTCTATCAACGGCGAGCGAATCTACCCGCCCCGTTACGACCGAGGCAAAATACTAAAGGCCGGCTCCATCACCTAAAGCAAAGTCATGCTGGTACCCGGCGTGAGGTTCAGTTCCTGGGCCGCGCTGCCCTGATTGACGGCAATTTCCACCAGGCCGTTGGCGTTCTCGTACCAAAATGCTTGCCCAGGCGTCACCTCGCCAAAAGTGCGGGATTGATGCAGTTCGTGGCCGGCAATGGCAATCCGTTGGCCCGATGGCAGTCCCGTGGCGCGTAAGCCGGTAATCGCGTTGCCGTAATGATCCAGATAAATCACCTGGCATAAGTCATCGGGCCAATCCGGATGGCGCCAGTCAATGTCCTCCAGGGACTGGCTCGCAACGGCATCGCCCCGGGCCATCGCGGCGGCGGCGGGTGCAAAGAGGTCCCGGCCATGGAACGATGCCGATAGCCGTTCAGGCCGCCAAGCAATGCGTTCGGCCTTGAAGGACGGGGCGCGGCGGGCGATAATTTCAAACAGGCCATTTCCGGGGCCGACGAAGACCTGCCCGCCCGCCCGCCCCTCCGCCCGCAGCACCATGGCCGGGCGTTTGCCGCCGACGCCGGGATCCACGACACAGACAAAGACCGCGCCGGCTGGAAAATCCGGGGCGTAGGCGGCCAACAGATAGGCGGCGGCGCGGATATCAAAGGACGGCGCATCGGCGAACAGGTCGACGATCACCAACCCCGGCGCGTCCCGATGCAAGGCGGCCCGCATCTGGCCCATATAGGGGCCCGCCAGCCCGAAATCCGTGAACAGCACCAACATGGGCGCCGACGTCATGGCGATCCGTCGGGCAGATCAATGCGAAACCTGGTGCCGTCCCCGTCGCTGCTGACCAGGGATAGTTCGCCGCCATGGGCCACCACCAGTTCCTTGGCGATGGCCAGGCCCAGGCCGGTGCCCCCCGCCCGGGCGGCGCCGGTGAAGGCCTCGAACAGATGCGCCCTGGCTTTTTCCGGCAGGCCGGGGCCGTTGTCGCCAAAATCCATGACCACGCCGTCCGGGCCGCATTCGGCGGTCAGGGTCATGGCGCCACCGCCGGACATGGCCTGGATGGCGTTGCGGGCCAGGTTCATCAACACCCGAAACATCTGATCCCGGTCCGCGTTGATTGTCAGTTCCGCGGGCACATCGTTGCGCCAGCTTATGCCGCCGTCACCGGGCAGGCCGGCGTAGGCGACGGCGTCATCGGCCAGTTCGCGCAGGTTCAGGGCGGCGCGCAGGTCACCCTGCATATGGCGCAGTTCCCTCTGCGCGGT
>JAPYUH010000149.1 GCA_029936195.1 Alphaproteobacteria bacterium | reverse complement strand
CCTTTGTCCGGGAGATGAAAAACCTGACCGACGAGATCATCGCCGGTGACGACGCCAATGGCGATGGCAAGGTCAGCTGGAAAAAGGGCGAAGGCGGTTTGGCTCAGGCGGACAAGTACATGGGCTTCATGATGAAAGCCGAAAAGATGTGATGTAAAAGGTCGAGACTTTAACCCTCGTTGATTCGGAAGCGCCTGTTGTAGGCATTCAGCAGCAACGAGATCAGTAGGCTGATCAGCATGTAAAAACCCATCACCATGGCGACGATTTCGACCGCATGGCCGATTTGGTTGAGCGATGTTTGCATGAACATACCGACCAGTTCGGGGTAGGCCACGACAATACCCAGCGAGGCGCTGCGAGTGACGGAAAGCCAGCCCGTCAGCAGAGGTGGGATGATCGCCCGCATGGCCAGGGGGATCAATACCAGGCGCAGCGCCTGGCTCCGCCGCAGGCCGATGGTCTGCGCCGCCTCCATCTGGCCTTTTTGGACCGATTGAATTCCGGCCCTGACGGCCTCCGCTTTGTGGGCCGAGTGATAGATCGACAGCCCGACCAGCATGGTCACGAATGATGTGGGCAGATAGATGCCGCCCAGATAATTGAACCGCTCCAGGGTTGGAACCCGCCAATCCAGCGGCGCGCCAGTGACCAGATGGACGGCCAGGGGAAACCCCAGCATAAGGCCGAGGGAACACCAAATGACCGGAATGGTCTGTCCTGTTCGCCGTTGCCTTCCAGCCGCCCAGCGCCGCAGGCAAAAGACCGCGACCACACCGAGGCCAAGTGCGGCGGGGCCCGCCCAAAACAGATCGCCGGTGACGGGCTGGGGCAGAAACAGTCCGCGATTGTTCAGATAGGCAAAATCGAGGCCCAGGAAATTGATGCTTTGGCCGACCAGCGGCAGGCTGTGCAGCCCGACCACATGCCAGAATACCAAATGCATCAGCACGGGAATGTTGCGGATGATCTCCACATAGGCCAGGGCAAGCCGCGCGATCAGCCAGTTTGACGACAGCCGCGCAATGCCCACCGCAAAGGCCATGATGGTGCTGGCTACAATGACGAAAAACGCAATGAACAGAGTGTTCAGAATGGCGATGATAAAAATTCGGCCATACGTATCGACGCCCAGGTGATAGCCAATCAGCGTAAAATCGACGTCGAACCCGGCGGTGACGGACAGAAAACCAAAACCGGTCAGCATGCCGCGGAGTTCCAGGTTCTCGGCCGTGTTGGCGGCCAGAAAATAGATTAGCCAGACCAAGCCGCCGGCCACCAGCACCTGATAGACAACCGCGCGGATTGCCAGATGCCTCTCCGCCCATCGGGCCCGTGAAATTGCCATGCCCGGCTAACTTTCGGTTGCTGTGGTCAACAATCCAGCATTTCCCAAATGGCTTCTAACCTGACGCTGACCATAACAATGCCGCGCCGCCGTTGGTACGGGTTTCTCCGTGCCCATCCTTGTATTAGCGGCGCTGGACGCATCGTCGGTGGCATGTTAGCGTCCCGGCGCTATGACAATGCAACATAACGCACAACGCATTTCAGTCGCGGACCATCCGCCAAAATTCATCGCCTTTCTCTGGTGAAGCTGTCCGTTTGCGGTGGCGGCGCCTGACGCCGCCTGAATGTCTCAATTCTTAAGAATTACATTGCGGCGGAACTCCCCTGGGGAGAAAACCGACCACGCGGAAAACATAGCCAGGAACAATTGTCATGACCGATTATTCTTTTGTCTCACCTTCGGGCATCGTGATCGACCGGACGGGCCGGGAGATTGATTATGAGCGCGGCATCGACTTTCTGATCGATGCCCTGAACGACACGCGCGGAGCTTATCTGTCTTCCGGCGTCGAGGATCAGGACCGGTACGCGCGCTGGGATTTCGGCTTCATCGACCCTCCGTTGGAGCTGGTCGCCCACCGGGATCAATTCCGCCTGACCGCCCTGAACCCGCGCGGCGTGCCAATCCTGGCCATGCTGCGGCCGCTGTTGTTGAAGGATCCCAGTATCGAGCTGCAAAGCGAAGACGCGCAAAACCTGGTGTTGAGCATCGCCCGCCCGGACCGGGGCTTCGCCGAGGAGGAGCGCAGCCGCCAGCCGTCCACCTTTACGCCAATCCGATCCCTGTTGGCGGATTTCGGCGGCATGCGCGACAGCTTTTTGGGCTTTTGGGGCGCCTTCGGCTTCGATCTGATTTACGAATTCGAACAGATGCCCCTGGCCATGCCGCGGGGCGAGGAAGACAAGCTGCTGCATCTGTTCCTGCCCGACCGGATCATGGTGCTGGACCGTCGCCTGGAAGAGGCCCATGCCTACGAGTACGAGTTCACGCGCCGGGCCTTGACCACCACCGGTCTGGGCGAAAACGCCTTTACCCCGCTCGCCCAGGCGGCCAGTCCCAATGCTGTATCCCCAAATGCGGTGTCTGGGGGCGAGATCACCTCGGACCACAGCCCGGAAGACTACATGGTCAAGGTGGACGATGCCCGAAAGCACATGCAAATTGGTGATATTTTCGAGGTGGTGTTGAGCCGGAAGTATCAAACCGCCTATCATGGCCCGCCCTCGGACATGTTCCGCCTGATGCGGCGCATCAACCCCTCGCCCTATGAATTCTTTTTCCAGTTCTCGGGCGAGCAGTTGATCGGCGCCTCGCCCGAGATGTTCGTCCGGGTGGATGGCGACAGGGTCGAAAGCTCGCCCATATCGGGGACCGCCCGGCGCGGCGACAACGCCATGGAGGACGCCGAACGCATCCTGGCACTGTACAATTCCGAGAAGGACGAGGTCGAGCTGACCATGTGCACGGACGTGGACCGCAACGACAAATCGCGGATCTGCCGGCCGGGCACGGTAAAGCTTTTGGCGCGGCGCGCCATCGAGCGTTATGCCGGGCTGTTCCACACGGTGGATCACGTGGAAGGGCGATTGCGGGAAGGCTTCGACGGCTTAGATGCCTTCCTCTCCCATATGTGGGCCGTGACCCTGACCGGCGCGCCGAAACGCAAGGCGATTGAGATTATTGAAGAGGTTGAGGTCTCGCCACGCCGCTGGTACGGCGGGGCCATCGGCGCCCTGATGTTCTCGGGCACGGTCAATACGGGCATCACCATCCGCACGGTGCATCTGGAAGCGAACCGGGCCGATTACCGGGTCGGGGCCACCTTGCTATGGGATTCAGTGCGGGAAGAGGAAGAGGCGGAAACCCGGGTCAAGTCCACCGCCTTCTTCAAGGCCATCGCCGATCTGGGCCGCAAGGGTCCGGTTCCGGTCGAGGCCGTGGATGAGCTGAAGTTCACCGGCCTGCGCATCGTCATGGTCGATAACGAGGACAGTTTCGTGCATACCCTGGCCGACTATTTTCGCCAGACAGGGGCAGAGGTGCAAACATTCCGTCACGGCGCGCCTGCCCAGGCCGCACTTGCCGAACGTCCCGATCTGGTGATCCATTCCCCCGGCCCCGGCCGGCCGGAGGAATTCGGCGTCCCCGACTTTGTCCGATCGGTGGTTGAACTGGGCATCCCGCAGTTCGGCGTCTGTCTTGGGTTGCAGGGCATTGTCGAGGCCTTCGGCGGCGAACTGACGGTGATGGACGTGCCCCGCCATGGCAAATACTGGTGCCTGGAGCACGACGGCAGCGGCCTGTTCATGGGCATTGCGCCGGGCGCCCGGGTCGGCGGCTATCATTCCCTGCTGGCCGTCTCGGACAAAATGCCCGATGCACTGGAAGTCATCGCCCGCAACGAGGAAGGCATGGTCATGGCCGTCCGTCATGCCACCCTGCCCATCGCCGCCGTGCAATTTCACCCAGAATCTATTCTGTCCATGGACGCCCGGGCCGGCCACCGGATCGTCGAGAACGTTCTGGCGACCCTGCTGCCCTCGAAAGGCGCGGCGGAGCGGGCGGCCTGAAAAATGGATGTCGTTGGTCGGCGAATTGCCACCGCCGGGGAGGGAAGTCTGGGCCCGGCCGTTACAGGGTATTCAGAAGTTCGTCCAACCCGGCTTCATTCGGCACGTCGATTTCGGAGGCCGGGTCGGCTTTGCCGGCGTTGAAGCGGCGTTCGGGGCCATCATAATCCCGACTGTTGACGCGCCGGCGACAGGGACCGAAATAGCTTTTCGTGCGCACGAAGGGACGTGGTTTCTCGATCACCGCCAATAAACGGTCATATAATGTCTTGGCCGAAATCGGCTTGGCCAGAAACTCGTTCACGCCGGCGTCGCGGGCCATGTTGACACGCCATTGTTCCGTATGACCGGACATCAAAATTATTGGCGTGAAAATATCGGGACTGTCATCATCGAAGCGGACAAATTTGGAAAATTGCAGTCCATCAACGGGCGCCGTCATCCAATCCGTGATGATCAGGTCCGGCGTGAAGTTCTCCACGGTGTCAATCGCCTGTTGCCCGTTGCTAACATCGCGTACGAGTTTCACGCCCAAGGCGACCAACATGGCTTTCACCAGGGACCACATACTGGGATTGTCCTCGATCAATAATAACTGGATCTGTCCGAGATCGTAGGCCATTACTGCTACTTAGGGCTGCAAACGCGCCGCGCCTCCAAAAAAGTTCCTTGTGATACTTATCATGCGGAATTTGCCAGAATTAGGTAAACAAGGCGTTAAACCCCGTCTGTAAAATCCGGTTTCGCAAACTTAAATTGGCATTATCAATTTCAATCGGGCCGGAGCCATGGGTAGGCCTAATTTTGCACGATCGACCGGGTACCGCCGCCCGCCATGATGCCGCCATCAATCACCAGTTCCGAGCCATTGACGTAGGACGCCAGATCCGATGCCAGGTAAAGGACACCATCGGCGATTTCTCCCGGCCGTCCGGCGCGGTGCGCCACGGTGGCGCTGGCCAGGGCTTCGGGGTCGATGGCATTGGCGCCGCCGCCCATGCCGCCGGTGGGAAATTTGGTCCAGATCGGGGTATCGATGATACCGGGATGGACGGAGTTTACCCGCACTTTCAGGCCAGCGGCGGCGCATTCCAGGGCCGCTGATTTCGCGAACAGGCGGACCCCGCCCTTGGAGGCGGCGTAGCCCGCCAAACCCGGCGATCCCCGCAGGCCGGCGACCGAGGACATGATGATGATGGACCCGCCACCCGACTGGTCGATCAGGGGGATGGCATGTTTGGTGCCCAGAAAAACCCCGTCCAGATTAACCGCGTTCTGCCGGCGCCAATCGTCCAGGGTCATCTCCCACAGCGGGCCGCCGATGGCGATACCTGCATTGTTGACCAATATATGCAGCCCGCCGCAACGGGATTGCACCTCGCCCAGCACCGATTGCCAGGCCGCCTCGTCGGTGGTGTCATGGTGATGGTACAGCGCCGCGCCGCCTTGCTTTTCAATACTGGCGACAGTAGCCGCCATGCCCTCGTCGTCGATATCGGTGACCACCACCTGAGCGCCTTCCCGCGCCAGAGTTTCGGCGCAGGCCCGGCCCAGGCCCGAACCGCCGCCCGTCACCACCGCAATCTTACCATTGACTAAACCCATATCGAAGTCTCTCCCATAATAGACATCCCGGCCCCGCGCCTCTATTCTGGACCCATTGATATTGAATTAATATCGAGACGGACCGGTTCGGTCAAAGTAACGAAGGAAAGTGTCATGCGGGTCAAGGTCAATGCGGATAAATGCGAAGGTCACAACCGGTGCTGCGCCCTGGCGCCGGAGGTGTTCGACGTGGACGACTATGGCACGGCCACGGCGCTGAACGATGGCGTGGTCCCCCCCGAGTTGGAGGAAAAGGCCAAGCTGGCGGTACAGAACTGCCCGGAATACGCCATTGAATTCGTAAAGGATTAGACGGATGGGCAGCAACCCGCCGGTGGATGATTGGGCCACGGACTACGACATATTCGATGCGTCCTATGTCAAGGATCCGGTTCCCGTTTGGAACGAGCTGCGGGACAAATGCCCCATTGCGCACACGGAACGCTGGGGCGGCAGCTGGCTGCCGACCAAGTATGAGGATTTGCAGGCCTTTGTCCGCATGGTGCCGGCGCTGTCCTCCAAGAATGTCCTGGTGGTGAGCCAGAAACGGGAGGAGATGGAATTCGATCCCGTCCTGGCGGAATACGGCAACTCGGCCCCGCCCATCACCTCCGACCCACCGGAACATGTGCCCATGCGGCGGATGCTGCTGCCGCTGTTTTCGCCCAAGGCCACGGAAGCCCACCGTTCATTCACCGAAAATCTGTGCCATCAATTGATCGACGGTTTCATCGACAAGGGCGCCTGCGATGGGGCCCTGGATTATGCCGTGCATATTCCCGCCAAGACCATCGCCCATGTCATCGGCGTGGACGAGGACCGCTCCGACGAATTCGTCGGCTGGATCAGGGGGCTGTTGGAAGAGGGCAACACGGATCTGGAAAAGCGCAACAAGTACAACCGCATCCTGCGCCGGTTTTTTGGCGAGCTGGTGGATGCCCGCAAGCTGGCGCCCCGGGATGATTTGATCTCGCACCTGCTGGCCCAGGAAATCAACGGCCAGCCCGTCGCCCGCAAGGCGGTGGTCGGCATGTGCAATCTATTGCTCGTCGCCGGTATCGATACCACGTGGAGCTCCATCGGCTCGGCGCTGTGGCATTTCGCCCAGCATCCGGAACACCGCCGCCGCCTGGCCAACGAGCCCGAGCTGTTCCCCTCGGCCATCGAGGAGATGCTGCGGGTCTATGCCCCCGTCACCATGGCGCGGCTGGTGACGGAGGAAGTTCAGGTCGGCGATGTTACCTTCCAGCCAGGCGACAAGGTGTTGATGAATTTCCCCGCCGCCAACCATGATCCGGACGCCTTCGAGGATGCGGACAAGGTCATACTGGACCGGGAAAAGAACCGCCACATCGCCTTTGGCATCGGGCCGCACCGTTGCGCCGGCTCCAACTTGGCGCGCATGGAGATGGACGTGGCCCTGCGCGTCTGGTTCGAACGCATCCCCGAATTCGAGTTGTCCGACCCGGACGCCGTCACCTGGGCCGGCGGGCAGGTGCGCGGGCCACGGCATTTGCCGTTTCGGTTTTAGGTCTTACGTTTTGAGCTGTCGTTCCACGGCGTCCCGGCAGGCCGCGCCAAGTTGATCGACCAGATCGTCGTCGTTCGAGGCCCGGGCCAATACAGCCCCGCCGACACACAGCGCCATGGCGGCCAGGGCGCGGGGGTCTAGACCCTTCGTTTTATTCAGTCCCCTGGCGAATTCGGCAGCCAGTTCCGTCAATTTATGACTGAAGGCGGTTTGCGCCGGGGCGCCGGCGCGGGCCACGTCGATTGACAGGCTGGCCATGCTGCATCCCGCCCCGATCTCATCCCGGTCGTCGGGATGCAGATATCCTTCGACGATGGCCATGGCCTGGGCAGCCAGATCAGTCCGCGCCGGGCCCGCCCGACGTTTCATCATGGCGTTGAAGCCGTGTTCGCTGCTTATCACGGCGGCGAACAGCGCCGATTTGGACGGGAAATGGCTGTAGAAGCCGCCACGCGTCAGTTTCGCCGACGCCATGATCTGATCGATCCCCACGCCGCCGTAGCCGTGACGGCGGAACAACGTCCCCGCCGCCGAGATAATGCGGGCGCGGCTGCGTTCCTTGTGTTCGGGTTTATAGCGCATATCTATCCCGCATATCTATCCTATTGACCGAATGTTGCATGTTGGTCATCATGTTATTTATATGTTAGATAACATGCAATAAAATTCGAGGCGGCCATGAAGCTGGAATTGCACCAATTTCCCTATTCCCCATTCAACGAAAAGGTCCGCTGGGCCTTGGCTTTCAAGGGCCTGGAGCATCGGCGGATCAACTACATGCCGGGCCCGCACATGCGGTCAATCAGAAAACTCAGCGGGCAGACCACGACGCCGGTCTTGTGCATGGATGGCGATGCCATTTCCGGATCGGCGGGGATCATTGAAAAGTTGGAACGGATAGCCCACCTGCCGGCGCTGTATCCGGCTGATCCCGCCGAAAGGTCCGAAGCATTGGCCTTGCAGGCGGATTTCGACAGCTGCCTTGGCCCCAACGTCCGCCGGGCGCTTTTCTCCCAGATGGTGGATGAAGGTGCCTATTTCTGCCGTATGTTCGCCTCCGGCAAAAGCCTGCCCGCGCGCCTGGCCTACCGCGCCGTCTATCCCATGGCCAAGGGCCTGATCAAAAAAGCCAACGGCATCACGGATCAGGCTTCCATCGATCAGGCGTTCTAAATAACCGCGAAGTCCTTGGACCATATCGCCGCACGGACGGCCATGACTGGCTATCTGGTGGGCGGGCGGTTTACCGTGGCCGACCTGACGGCGGCATCCCTGCTTGCCCCCGCCGTCAATCCGTCCAACTGTGATATGACCCGGCCGGAGCCCAAGCCCAAATGCGTAACGGATTTTTTGACCCGCTGGTCCAATCATCCCGGCGCCCAATGGGTACGGGGTATTTACGCCAGGCATCGATAGCGACCCGCTTGCCGTCATCGCCGGTCAATTCCTGATAAATTGCAGTGCCGCTCATATGAATGCGCCCTGTTGTGGAATATGATCTGGCCGGAGGATCGCACCATCAAAGTGGCAAAACTGTTCCCTGGAAGGCAATGACGCATATCCCCCTCGAAGAAAATCCGCGGAACCGTCGCCGTGCGTGATTTATTGAAAACCAAAATCCCCATGGCCCTGCCGGCCATGCTGGCGGTGCAATCGTTTGGCACAATGTGCGGCTTCGCCGGCGCCGTTGTGGTGGTCCAGGCATCGGCGGACCTTGGCGTCAGATCCACCAATATAGGCCTCTTCACAGCCTGTCTATACGTTGCCGCCATGCTGTCGGGTCTGAGCGCCGGCGGCATTTTGGCTCGTTTCGGCGTCATTCGCAGTTCCCAATTTGCCTTGCTGGCGACGGCCCTGGGGTTGATCCTGGCCGCAGTCGCGCCGGGATGGCCAATGGTTCTGGCCGCCGCCGCGCTAATCGGGTTGGGTACCGGAATGCTGAACCCCGCCGGATCCCACATCCTGTCCCGGCACGCGCCCTTGCGTTGGCAACCCTTTGTGTTTTCAGTGAAACAGACAGGCACGCCCATGGGGGGCATGCTGGCCGGATTGTTGCTACCGCCATTGATCGCGTTTTACGACTGGCGGCTTGCCCTCGCCGCCATCGTCGCCATACCCTTGATTACGCTGCTTGGCTTGCAGCTTATTCGCAACGGTTTGGATGATGACAGGGACCCGGGCGCCCGCATTGATCTGGCCGGCATAATTGATGCTCTGCGCCTGGTCGTTACCAGCCGGCCCTTATTGACCCTGGCCATTGCGGGATACTTCTTTACCTTTGCCCAATTGGCCCTGCTGTCCTTCATTGTGGTTTTTCTGGTTCAAGCCAAAGGCCTGGACACGGCCGTCGCGGGCGGCGTGTTCGCCATCATTCATGGTTCCGCCATACCGGCCCGCATTGCCTGGGGCGCCATGGCCGGCCGCTTTGTCAGCAGTTGGTTTCTGTTGGGCCTGATCGGCCTGATGATGTCCGCCAGCATCGTCGCCATGAGCTATTTTGACCAAACTTGGCCATTTTGGCGGACCGCCATCGTCGCCGTGGGATTGGGTGTCAGCACCAATGGCGTACTGGGCCTTCTGCTATCGGAATTCGCCCGGCTGGCGCCGCCGAACAAGGTCGGAGAGGCGACGGGAGGCGGTCAATTTTTTCTGTTTTTCGGCATCGTCAGCGGGCCGCCCCTGTTCGGCTTGGTGGTCGAACTTGGCGGTGGTTACACCAATGCCTTCAACATGATCGCCGCGGTTGCCTTTCTCGCCGGCGGCTATCTTTTGTGCACCGCGCGGCGCAATCGCGCCGGCTAGAGCATTTTCAATGCAGTCCGGGCCACCCGCTCCCCCGTCCCAACCACCCACAGGGTACCATTAATGGGTGGT
>JAPYUH010000148.1 GCA_029936195.1 Alphaproteobacteria bacterium | reverse complement strand
CTGGTTGTCGAGGATCGGGAAATTTATGCCCGAAACATCAATCAGGCTTTGGAAGGCAACCACAATGTGACCATGGCGGCCAGCTCCGACGAGGCCATTACCGCCGCGCGGGCCAGTGATGTCGACCTGATAATCGTATCGCTATCCTTGCAGGATGCGGACGGATTGCGGTTATGCTCCCACCTTCGTTCCATGGAGGAAAGCCGGCAGATTCCAATCCTTATACTGGTCGACGACACACCCGATCAAATGGAGCGGCTGGTCCGTGGCCTGGATCTGGGCGTCAACGATTACCTCATCCGGCCGGTCGATCAGAACGAATTGATGGCCCGCTGCCGCACTCAATTACGGCGCAAGAAATACGAAGACCGTTTGCGCGCCAATTATCATTTGTCCATGACCCTGGCAGTCACGGATCCCCTGACCGGCCTGTACAATCGCCGTTATCTGGAATCCCATTTGGAAAATCTGATGCAGCGTGCCGTTCATGACGACAAGCCGGTCGGTTTAATGGCCCTGGATATTGATCATTTCAAGATGGTCAACGACACCCACGGCCACGCCGCCGGCGATGAGGTGCTGAAGGAATTTGCCGCGCGGGTAAAACGCTGCGTGCGCTTCATAGACCTTGCCGCCCGCACGGGGGGCGAGGAATTCGTCGTTGTCATGCCTGATTCGACCCGCGAGACATGCATGGCCGTGGCCGAGCGCCTGCGCGAAGCCATCGCGGAGGCGCCTGTACAATTACCCGACCAGGATTTGCAAATACCCATTACCGTCAGTGTCGGTGTCAGCCTGTCGCAAGGCGCCTCCGACGGACCGTCGCTCATTCTTCGCCGTGGTGATGACGCGCTTTATGCAGCCAAGAACTCAGGCCGCAACCGGGTCGTCTTTGATGAACCCGATACACCCGCCGCCTCGGCCCAAGGCGGTTAGGCGGTTAGGCGATATTTTCAAGTATTCACTGGTGTCGCAAGTGGTGTCGCCAATGATCAAAAACAATAAGGGCCGGCATGAACGCCAGCCCTTTTTGTTCTTGCATAGGCTCGATGCTTCCAATGCCGTCATCGGCACCGGACATCAATCTACTTAATTTTTGTTTCCTTGAAATCCACGTGCTTGCGGACGACGGGGTCGTATTTCTTGACCACCATCTTTTCCGTCTGGGTACGGGGATTTTTTTTGGTCACATAGTAGTAGCCCGTGTCGGCGCTGCTGACCAATCTGATCTTAATGGTTGACGGTTTCGCCATCACCAAATCTCCACTGTTATGGGGCGCTTCGGCGCTAAATTCCTAGCCGCGCAACATAAGGCCCCAGGCCTATCTGTCAAGTCCCGAAGACGGCAAATTTAGCCTTCGTACTTGATGACGGGGCGGCCGTTGCGGTAGCTGAACAGCGGCACGCCGGGCGGCCGCCAACCCTCCTGGCGGCGCTTGACCTCGGTCAACACGAACTCGGTCACGTCCACCAGATCCATAGCCAAGGCGTCATCCAGGGTAAACCACTGCAGATCCTGCAATTCATCACTGTCGCGTACCTGGCCAGAGGTTGCCTTCACGTCAATCGTGAAAAATCGGGCGTGAAACCGCATGGGACTGTCAGGCGGCGTTATGGCCCGGGCAACATAGTCCAGAGCCGCCAGATCGGGTCTCAAGGCATTGTCTTGCCGCTTGCCGATAACCAGACCGGTTTCTTCAAATGTTTCCCGCACGGCGGTAACCGCCAGGGCACGGGCCATCCGGGGCGACCACTTGTGTTCCAGCTTGCGGGCCACGGGCGCGGCCAAATCCGCCGCCAAATCCGCTGTCTTGTCGGCAACATCAACCCGGCCACCGGGAAAAACAAATATATTGGGCATGAAGCGATGGCGCGATGCCCGCCGGCCCATCAACACCTCCACCACGCCCTTGCGTTGACGGAAAATCAACAATGACGCCGCGTCGCGGGGACGCACCGGTTTTCCCGGGCGGCTATAGGCGCGGCCGTTCTTGGCCGCGGCGCCAGCCTTTTCAGGCGCACTCATTCGTATTCAATCCGGCGCTGGCCGTGGCGCATGATCCGCACCGGCACCCGCCGGGTCCGTTTGATCTTGCCGGTTTCATCGACCATGTCCGGCAAGGCCTCCAGCACGATCTGCTGGATCGGCGGGGTCGGCAGTTCGATCGCCTTTGGGATCGGCACCCAGCCTAGATCCAATAATTCGCCATCCCCTTGCAATTTGCCGTGCAGATTGGCGCCGTCTGCCAGAAAAAATCTGGCATTGAACCGAATCGGGCGCACCGGCGGCGTCACGGCGCGATAGACGTATTCCAGACCATCCAACAGGGGGGCATAGCCCGCCTCATAGAACGGTGCCCAAGTTGCGGAAGCGGTCGCGGAGGCGCCACGGTGTGGCGCATCCAGTTTGCGCCCCAGTATCAGACCGGTCTCCTCGAAGGTTTCCCGCACCGCCGCCAAGGCCAGGGCCCGGGCGCGATGGGCCGAAGAAGTAGCGGCCAGATGCTTGGCGACATGGGCCGGCAGTTCCGTGGCCGCATGGGCATAACCGTCCGCGCGATCCACCCGTCCGCCGGGGAAAACCCATTGATCGGGCATGAATTTGTGTTTGCCGTGGCGCAGGCCCATGAGAACCGTGGTTTTGCCTCGTATCTGCCGCAACAACACCAGAGTGGCGGCATCGCGCGGCCGGGCCGCGCGCTTGTCTGCTTGTGGCCGGGCGGCGCGTTTGTTTACTTGCGGCCTTGCGGCGCGCTTGGCAGCTTCAGAATTTTTGGACATCACACTCAAGAGGCAGGTTTACGATGGCGGCAAATTCGCACGCTTGCCGCCCCGCTGTCCAGTCCGCTCCTTAAGGCGGCCTAGTATCGCGCCATGTCGGGATCCATCAACAAGGCCCATGCATCGATACCGCCCGCCAGGTTGTGCACGTTGGTAAAGCCATTGCCGCGCAGATATTGCGCCACCTGATCACTGCGTCCGCCATGATGGCACATCACCACCAGGGGATGCTGCCGGGGCAATTCCGCCAGATGTCCGGGGACTTGTTGCATGGGAATAAACAGACTGTCCGAAATGGCACAGATCGCCACCTCGTCTGCTTCGCGAACGTCCAACAAGGTATGCGCCACGCCGCCCGAACGGGCCTCGCCCAGCGCCTGTACATCAATATCCGAACCCCATTCCGCCATTCGTTTTCCCTCTTTTGTTGACCAGGACACTAGGTTTAATAACCATTGTCCCTTATATTCATAATACGGTCATAGGCTGACCGAAATGGGGAAAAGATTGATGTTTATTCAAACCGAAGCCACGCCGAACCCGGCGCAAATGAAATTTTTGCCCGGACAGACGGTGATGCCGTCGGGTGCGGCGCATTTTCCGAATGCGACCACGTCCGACCGTTCGCCGCTGGCACAACGCCTGTTTGCCATCGACGGCATCGCGGGCGTCTCCCTGGACGGCGAATCCATTACCGTAACCAAGTCTGAAGATTGGGACTGGCAAGCCCTGAAAACGCTGACCCTGGCGGCGATCATGAACCATTTCACCGCCGGCGACGTGGTCATTCTCGAAGAAAACCTGCCAAATGAAGCGGCGGCGGAATTGTCCGAGGCCGATTTGACCGACCCGGACGCCGATCCGCAGGTCATCGCGAACATCAAGGATCTGATCGACAGCCATGTAACCCCCGCCCTCGCCGACAGCGATGGCGAGGCGATTTATCGGGGTTTTCGAAATGGCATGGTGATTTTGGAATTGAAGGGCGCGGCCAGCGGTCTGCGCCTGAATATCGAGCAAATGATGCGCCACTACCTGCTGGAAATCGATGGCATCACCGATATCGATGACATGACGCCGAAACCGGGTCTGGACACGGATGAAGGGCGGGCCATCCGCCGACTGCTGGATGAACACGTCAATCCGCAAGTGGCCAGCCATGGCGGCCATATCTCCTTGGTCGATGTGGTCGGCGATACCGCCTATGTACGCCTGGAAGGCGGCTGCCAGGGTTGCGGCATGGCGGATGTAACTCTCAAGCAAGGGGTCGCCAATGAAATCCGGACCATCGCGCCGGCCATCATCAACGTCCTGGACGTCACCGATCACGCCGGCGGCGCCAACCCTTATTATCAACCGGGCAAGTAGGGATTTGGCCGCTTAAGGGCGCTGCGACGGGCTGGGCGCGGTGCGACGGGGCCGCCTGTTACTGCTGGTTCCCACAACCTCCTATCGAATTGGAGATTTTCTCGAGGCCGCCGGCCGCCTAGGTGTCGAGGCCGCGGTGGGCTCGGATCAGGCTGCCGTATTGGAACAGTTTTCCGACGGCGCCACGACAACGATAGATTTCAAGGATCTTGCCCTGGGGGTGGCGCAAATCGTCGCCTACCATGGGCGCTACCCCGTTGCCGCCATCATCGGCGTCGATCAGGAAACCAGCCAAATTGCTGCGGAGGCCTCCCAAGCCCTTGGTCTCCGTCATAACAGTACCGGGGCTGTCGCGGCGGCCGGCAACAAACATCGATTCCGCAGCCGGCTGGCTAATTCCGGGTTGCCCGCACCCTGGTTCACCTTGCTGTCCCTGGATGATGATCCGGGCCTCCAGGCCGAGGCATTGCCCTATCCCGTCGTCCTGAAACCCCTAACCCTGTCGGCCAGCCGTGGCGTTATCCGGGTTGACGATGAAAGCCAGTTCATCGCGGCGGCCAAACGTATCAAACGCATTCTGGCGAGCACGGAAGCCAGGGGCGAAGCCGCGAACCATATTTTGGTCGAGGACTACATCCCCGGCCGGGAAGTCGCCTTGGAAGGTTTGCTCGAAGACGGCCGGTTGACGGTTCTGGCCCTGTTTGACAAGCCCGACCCCCTGGTGGGGCCCTATTTCGAGGAAACCATCTATCTCACGCCCTCCCGCCTGCCCCAATCCATCCAGGCCGATATCATTGAGGCTACCGGCAGGGGCGCGGAAACCCTCGGTCTGCGCGAGGGTCCGGTGCATGCGGAGCTGCGGGTCAACGACAATGGTGTCTGGCTGATTGAAATCGCGGCCCGATCCATCGGCGGGCTATGCTCACGGGCGCTGGAATTCGGCAACGGTGGACGGTTGGAGGATTTGATCATCCGCCATGCCATGGAGATGCCCGGATGCGCAGGCAGTGAAACCGGCGCGCCCAGCCATAACGCATCCGGCGTCATGATGATCCCAATACCTGCAGCCGGCACCCTTCGCCGGGTCGATGGTTTGGCCGATGCGCGTGCCGTACCCGGCGTTCGGGACGCCGTCATCTCCATTCCCCTGGGCGATACCCTGGTACCGGTCCCCGAAGGCAATCGCTATCTAGGCTTCATTTTCGCCGACGGGGAAAGCCCCGAGCAGGTTGAGGCGGCCCTGCGGTCAGCCCATGACGCCTTGAGCTTTCGGATTGAACCGAACTAGCCGAAGCCGTGCATGCGGTTGGCCCATTGCAGGCCAATTAATGCGCCCTTTACCCGTGGGAGCAAAAGCAGGGTCAAAATCAAAGTCAGGGGCAGCAAAAGGGAAAAGTGCAGCCACAACGGCGGCGCGGCTGCCCGCTCCAACATCAGCGCCAAGGGCACCAGAATATGTCCCAGGATCATCATGGTAAAATACGGCGGGGCGTCATCGGCCCGGTGGTGATGCATCTCCAACGCACAGACCGGGCACACGTCGCGCACCTTCAGATAGCGGCCGAACATTGCACCTTGACCACATTCGGGACAGCGCGCGCGGGCGCCTCGGCTCATGGCTCGACGCCACGACCTAAATTTGCGGTCGGCAGGCTGGTTGGTTGGCCCAGTGGACATGGCGAACAAAACAACTTCCAATCAATTGGTGATGGGTTGCGGACAAGGAAGCCAGTAAAAATGGCCATAAATCATTCATTTACCCCTCCGTTATATGGTGTCTGGCATGACGGAAACCAGTATTTCAAATGCGTCGGAAGGTCGCAGCGAAGCCCCGGGCATGGATCAAGACGCCATAATCGACCGCTTTAGGGTCGAGTTCCTGGATTTTGCCGCCGACGCCCTGGATGAACTGGACAAATTGGTCGCGGCGGAGCGTGACCTGGATGGCGATCATGAAAAAATCATCGAGGCCGTGCGCTGCAACTGCCATAACCTCAAGGGGATGGGCGGCACCTTTGGCTACCCTCTGATAACACTGCTGGCCCATCGCATGGAGGATTACTTCGCCGGCCTGGATAGTCTAAACAATCGGGCTCTCATTGACGCCCAATTCTTCGTGGACCGAATGCGCGATGTGATTGAGGTCCGCTTTGACGGCACGGCGGAAGCCGATGTCGTCCGCATGCTGCCGGCCAAGACGAAATTCGAAGTAGAGGAAAACGTCAAACAGGATATCGAGGTCCTGTTGATCATGCCCCGAACCATCGCAACAAAGATTATCGAAACCGAATTGCTGGTTAGCGGATACCGTGTGGTGACAGAAACGGAACCTTTCACCGCTATCGAAACAGCAATCCGGACCTGCCCCGACCTGATCCTCGCGGCAGCGGTGATGGAAGACCTCTTGGGCATCGATTTGGCCTGTACCCTGCGCGCCATGCCCATCAGCCGCGATCTGCCATTCGTGCTGGTGACAAGCCTCGAACCAACGCATCCCAGTTTCGTCGCCCTGCCGCCCACCGTGCCCGTGGTCCGCAGGGGGGAGACTTTTGGCGACGACCTGGCCACCGCATTTGCCATTCTCGAAATCAGCTAGGATCAGGTTGCGCTCGACGGCTTGACGGCCCGAAGGATCGAGGTGAGGCTGCGGCTGTAAATTTTGCCGTGGGATTCAGATCTGAAACATGACGCGCATTAAGGAAACATCCGTCCTGATTGTTGGCGCCGGGCCGGTTGGTCTGACCCTGGCCATGGATCTGGCCTGGCGCGGTATTGATGTCGTGGTGGCGGAGGCCCGGGCGCGGGAAGAGCCGCCACCGCCGAAATGCAATCATGTCTCGGCCCGCAGCATGGAAATATTCCGCCGCTTGGGCGTGGCCGGAAAATTGCGCAACGCCGGGCTGCCGCCCGACTATGCCAACGACATCTCCTACCGCACATCGTTTACGGGGCGGGAGCTGACCCGCATTCCCATCCCCTGCCGCCGGGACCGCCATGACAGCACCGATGGCCCGGATACCGGCTGGCCGACACCGGAACCGGCTCATCGTATCAACCAAATCTTCCTCGAACCCATCCTGTTTGATCACGCGGCGCAAATGGGCCGGATCACCATTTTGAGCCGCGGGCGGGTCACCGCCATGACCCAGGATGACCACCAGGTCACCGCGACCCTGGAAAATCTGGATGATGGCACCACAACCCAGGTTCACTGCCAATACCTGGTGGGCTGCGATGGCGCCAGCTCCATCATCCGCAAGAGCATCGGCGCCAAGCTAAGCGGCGACGCCGTTATCTCGCGCAACCAATCCAGCTATATCCGCGCCCCAAGCCTCATCGGCCTGCAGACCGAGACGCCGGCTTGGGCGACCTTTTCCCTGAACCCGGCCCGATCGGGCAACGTCTATGCCATCGACGGGGTGGAGCGTTACATCATCCACAATTATTTGCGCCCCGGGGAGGAAGATTTTGACGCCATCGACCGGGATTGGGGCATCCGCACCATATTGGGCGTTGATGACAGCTTCGAATATGAGATCCTAGCCAACGAAGACTGGATCGGCCGCCGTCTGGTGGCGGACAAGTTCCGTGACCGCCGGGCATTTATCTGCGGCGATGCGGCCCACATCTGGGTGCCCTATGGCGGCTATGGCATGAATGCCGGGATTGCCGATGCCGCCAACCTCTCATGGTTGCTGGCCGCGCATTTGAACGGCTGGGCAACTGCCGCCATTCTCGACGCCTTCGAGGCTGAACGCCAGCCGATCACCGAACAGGTCTCTCATTTCGTCATGAACCACGCCCATGCCATGGCTTCGCAACGGGGCGCGGTGCCCGACAATATCGAAGATGATGGTCCCGAGGGCGAGGCGGCCCGCGCCAAACTGGGCCAACAGGCCTATGACCTGAACGTCCAGCAATATTGCGCCGCCGGCCTGAATTTCGGCTATTTCTACGACCATTCCCCGATCATCGACCACGCCAGCGCCGGGGCTGATACGGCGCCCGGTTACACCATGGCCGACTACACCCCATCCACGGTCCCCGGCTGCCGCCTGCCCCATGCCTGGCTGGGCGAGCGGCGTGAAGGGCGAAGCCTGTATGACGCCCTGGGCCCGGAATACACCTTGCTGCGCACGGATCGCGAAATTGATGTGTCGCCGTTGCTGGACGCGGCGGCGGCCCAAGGCATGCCGCTAACCTTGCTTGATATCCCCGGCGAGACGTTCGACCATGCCCTGGTCATAGTCCGCCCCGACCAGCATATTGCCTGGCGGGGCCAGGCCGTGCCGGCAAATATCAAAACTCTTATTGGATTGCTGCGCGCCGGTTCATCTTGATCTGGGCGACCATGGCCTGGGGCATCAGGGAATTTTCGCCAATTTGAAGGTAAATTCGTCGGCCGGGAACCCACCGCCCTGGAGCGCTTCGGCGACCGCATTAGGGGAGATGATCCCGGCCACCTGTTGGCGGTAGTCCTCAGCCGTATCCAGCGGTTTGTAGCCCAGGCGCGTGGCGTTGCCATTGTCCCAGAAGGATTGCGGATTGTCGGATACGCCATAGACGATCTCGTGCAGATAGTCCGACTGGAGGCCGACATCCACTAGCCGGCAAAAATCGCCATAGGAAAGCCAGGTGGACAGCATGCGGGCGTCAACCGGTTCGGGAAAGCACGAACCGATCCGCATGTGAAAAGATTTGAGGCCGTGCTTGAAGGCATAGAGCCGGCCCAAATCCTCGCAAAACGCCTTTGATAGACCATATCGCGTATCCGGACGGGGCTCGCATTTGTCGTCGATCCTGGTCGTGCGGTGATGGAATCCGATGGCGTGGTTGGAAGAGGCGAACAACACACGATCAGCGCCCGCTTGATGGGCCGCTTCGAACATATGGATGCAGCCCAGAATGTTGGAATTGATGATGGTGTCCCAATCCGCCTCCACCGGCTGCCCGCCCAAGTGAATGACCGCGTCGACGCCCTCGGCCAGCGCCATGACGCCGTCCCGGTCCGCCATGTTGCATTGGACGATTTCCTCGCCCGGCTTCGCCGGCGCCATCTCGACGATATCCGCGAGACGGATATGCGCGAACCGCCCTTTCAAATGCCGCCGCAACTCCCGCCCAAGATTGCCGCCGGCGCCGGTGAGGAGGATACGATTGATTGTCATTTTGCTATCTTTCCGAACAAGCCTGGATGGGAATGTGGAGGGACCGGATATCAGCCATTTCCGATCCGCTTGTCAATCTGTCGGAGGCAGCTTGGCGCGGATGCGTGGTAACTATTCTGGTTTCCATTCGGCAGCCCTTTGCAATGCCTTAACCCGCTCCAACGGCGTAATCTTCGATGCGGCCCGGTCTCGTTGCTGGGCAGCAAGGTCTCGTATTTGTTTGTTGGCATTTCCATGGCGCGTGGCGGCGAGATGAAACCAAAAAAAGGCCTCCGGGTAGCTTTTTACGACACCCTTTCCGTTGCCATGCATCACGGCGAGGCTGTATTGCGCCTCCGCATGATCTTGCCTGGCCGCGAGGCCATAAGCCACGGCAAGCGCGTACTGCGCCTTGGTATATCCCTGCACGGCCGACTTGCGGAACCATTTGGCGGCGGCGGCATCGTCCTGGGGCAATGCAATCCCCTGAAAATGGAAGAAACCCATGTTGTATTGCGCCACAGCATCGCCTTCATTGGCCAAGGGGCGGATCAGTTTAAGGGCGGCGTCATAATCTCCTCGATAAAAAGCATTCTGAGCTTCCAGCAATTGCCCGGCCCGGACATCGCTACCGAGACTCATTTGCATGGCCATGAT
>JAPYUH010000407.1 GCA_029936195.1 Alphaproteobacteria bacterium | reverse complement strand
TCTGGACCAGGCGGGCCCGCTGCCCGATCCATCGGCCCCGCCGCAACCCCATCAGAACCGGCCCTATCCCACCAACCTGCCCCGACCCCCGGCAAAGAGATCCGGCGCGCGTTGATCGGGGTGCGGGGTGGGGGTATCGTTCGCGGATGCGCCTATCGATTCTGCAAACGATCATTTTGTTGGCCGCGATGGGCCTGCTGACGGCTTGCGGCCGCTCGACACCGGCACCGCTGGTCTACGGCACCCAGAGTGCGCAGACGGCGAAATCCGCGCCCGGTAAGAAGGCGCCGGGCGCCGCGATTGGCGCCGGTGTCCACGTGGTGGCCGCGGATGAAACCCTGTACGCGGTGGCCCGGCGTTCCGGCGTTGCCTTGCGGGACTTGATCCAGGCCAACAAATTGCGCCCGCCCTACCGCCTGGACAAGGGGCAACGCCTGTCCATACCCAGCGTGCGCTACCACCGCGTGGCCGCGGGAGAGACACTGTATGGTATTTCCAGGCGCTATTCCGTATCGCCCTACGCCCTGGCCCGAACCAATCGGGTGGCGGCGCCCTACAACATCCGGCCGGGGCAAAAGCTGCGTCTGCCGGCCAGCGAGGCGACGCTCGCCGCAAGACACCCAGCCAATACTGCGCCGCAACCACGCCGCAAGCAAACCCTGAAACCGGTTATCAAGCCGGCCCCGAGACGCGCCGGAGGACGATTTGCCTGGCCGGTTGAAGGGCGGGTGATTTCGCGCTTTGGGGCCAAGGCCAATGGCCTGCACAACGACGGCATCAATATCGCGGTCAGGGAAGGGACGGCGGTGCGGGCGGCGGACAATGGCGTGGTGGTCTATGCGGGCAATGAGCTGCGGGGTTTCGGCAATCTACTGCTGCTGCGCCACCGGGGCGGCTGGGTCACGGCCTATGGCCATAATCAGACCCTGGATGTGCGGGTCGGCGATGTGGTACGCCGCGGCCAGCGCATTGCGCGGTCGGGCAGCACTGGCAATATCACCCGCTCCCAATTACATTTTGAAATTCGCAAGGGCCGCCGCGCCGTCAATCCAGCTAAATTTTTGGCCGTCAAACAGGCGCTAGTCGATCCGCACGCCCATGCGGCCGGCCAGGTCCTGGATGAACTGCCAGGCCACCCGGCCGTTGCGGGCGCCCCGCGTCATGGACCATTCGATGGCCTGGGCGCGCAATTCATTTTCGCTGATGTCGAGGGTATAATGCTTGCAATAGCCCGACAGCATGGCGAAAAATTCATCCTGGCTGCAATTGTGGAAGCCCAGCCACAGACCGAAACGGTCCGATAGGGAGACCTTCTCCTCCACCGCCTCGGACGGATTGATCGCGGTGGAGCGTTCGTTCTCCATCATGTCGCGGGGCATCAGGTGGCGGCGGTTCGAGGTAGCGTAGAAAATGACGTTGCCCGGCCGCCCCTCGATGCCGCCTTCCAGCACGGCCTTGAGGGATTTGTAGGAGGCATCGTCGTTGTCGAACGATAGATCGTCGCAAAACAGCACATAGCGGTGATCGCCATGGCGCAACAGCTTCAACAAACGGGGCAGGGATGGGATGTCCTCGCGATGAATTTCCACCAATTTCAGCTTGCCCGGTTCAGCCTCGACAATGCTGCCGTGGATGGCCTTGACCAGACTGCTCTTGCCCATGCCGCGGGCCCCCCAGAGCAGCGCGTTGTTGGCGGGCAGGCGGTTGGCGAAGCGGCGGGTGTTCTCATACAGGGTATCGGATTGGGACTGAATGCCCTGCAATAGGTGCAGATCAATGCGGCTGACCGCCAGGATCGGCTCCAGATGCCCGTCATCGCTGTGCCAGACGAAAGCATCGGCGCCGTCAAGGTCAACCACTTTGTCGCGGGGCGGCGACAGCCGGTCCAAGGCATCGGCGATACGGCCCAGCAAAGGGGCCAATTCAGTGGCATTTTCGATCTTGGAAGCGGACATTTGGA
>JAPYUH010000406.1 GCA_029936195.1 Alphaproteobacteria bacterium | reverse complement strand
CGGTCACGCGACAAATCATCAGCGGCGATTCCTTCCGCGCCCAGCAACCGGCCACTCTTCATTTTGGTTTGGGCGATTTTTCAAAAATAAAAAGCATCCAAGCCCGCTGGCCCGGCGGTGGCATTACGCGATTGGAAAATCCGCCCGTGGATCAACTCCACGAGTTGCGGTCGGAGTGATCGGTCGTTACACTCGCGCATGCTGACTGCCAAAAGCCGACTTGCCGATTTCCCCGCGCTGGCCGGGATGGCCTATCTGAACACCGCCGCCGAGAGCATCCCGCCCGCGTGCGTGCCCGAGGCGCTGGCGCAATACGCGCGCGACAAAGCCCTCGGCATGCGCGGTCGCGAGGCGCATAACGCCACGCTTGAAACCTGTCGCGAGGTGGCCGCGCGGATGGTGGGATTGCAAACGGACGAAGTGTCGTTTTGTTCGTGCAGTTCCGAGGCGTACAATTTGCTGGCCAACGCACTGCACCTCGGCGCGGACGATGAAGTGGTGATTACCGATTTAGATTTCCCCGCCGGCGCCACGCCCTGGCTCAATGCCGCCACGCCGCCCAAGGTTAATTTGTGGAAAGCAACGGACGGCGCGCTGGACGCCAACGATTTGCCGGCGTTGCTCAATGACCGCACGCGGTTGGTGCAGGTTTCGCTGGTGAGTTTTTACAACGGGCATCGGCTCGACTGGGCGCCGTTCATCGCCGCCGTGCGCGAACACGCGCCGCAAGCGAGAGTGGCGGTCGATATCACGCAGGCGCTGGGCCGCATTGAATTGGACTGCACCGACTTTGACATTCTTATTTCCAGCACGCACAAGTGGGTGCTCGGCATTCACGGCGGCTGCATCGTGGGCATTCCGCAAAAGGCCGATGCCATCACCACCCACGCCGGCGGCTGGTTTCATTTGGAAAACGCCTTCGAGCCCGACCGCTTTGAACGCACGGTGCGCAAGCCCGGCGCGGCCAGTTTCTCCGTGGGGATGCCAAACTATGCCGCCCTTTACGCGCTGAATGCTTCGTTGCGCTACCTCGAAACCATCGGCGTGGCCAACATCGCCGCGCACGCCGATCCGCTCGTTGCCCAAATGGAATCCGCCCTGCGCGACCTCGGCCACCCGCCCATGGCCGCGCAACGCACGGGCAACTTCAGCGGCATCCTTGCCATCCGGCCTGAAGACCCCGATGCCCTTCACGCCGCGCTCGAGGCCGCCGAGGTGCACGTGATGAATCACGCCGGCCGTTTGCGCATGGCATTGCACGGATATAATACGGCGGAGGATGTGGTGAAATTTCTGGAGGAAGTAAAAAAGCAAAAGTAACTTTTAACTTTCACCCCGCAAGGGTGCCAAGTCTTCATCGTCCTTGGCCAAGACTTCCACGCGATCGCCACCCACGGCGGTGGCCAGCTCCAGCAAGCCCCTTGCCTCGGGCAGCCGATTCATTTGACAAAGGTAACAGGCCACATTGTAGGGGATCAGCCATTCGTCGGGAAACTGTTCCACGCGCGGGGCGAGCACCGCGTGCGCCTGTTCAATGCTGCCGCCGGTGCAACGGCGGGTGGCGTAGGCGAAGTGCAGCCACAAGCCGGCTTCATCCGGGTGCTGTTCGCATAACACACCCGCCAGTTCCGTGGCGTCGTCCCAATGCTTTGCGGCAACGAGGCAATCGAGCCGACCGGCTTGCACGGCGGGCAGGGACTGTAACTCCACGGGAATGCGCGCCAGCTCGGCCAGGGCCTCGGTGGTGTTGCCCAGCTCAATCCAGCCGTGGGCGGCTAGCATGTGATGCAGGGCGGGTGGTTCGAGTGGATCCATGGGCGGGGATTATTTACTTTTGCGCGGGGCGAGCCAATCCATTATAATCCGCCGATGCAATTGATGTGGCTGGCCAAGGGGAATGACGACCTGATTTTTATCATCACGCTGGTGGTGGTGTTGCTGGTGGTGATCGCGTACCTCGT